>JBFWTW010000058.1:0-14704 GCA_050247635.1 Candidatus Dadabacteria bacterium
GATACGGCGCGGAAACGCACCATACCACTACGCACATCCTCCACGCCGTCCTCCGGGAAGTGCTCGGGACGCACGTCGGGCAGGCGGGCTCGCTCGTCGCTCCGGGGAGGCTCAGGTTCGACTTCACTCATCATTCCTCCATCGACGACAAGGATATAAGGAAGATGGAGGAGATGATAAACGAGAGGATAAGGTGGGACGACACCGTGGTCACCGAGCCCGATGTCCCTTACGACGAGGCGATTAAAAGGGGGGCCATGGCCTTTTTCGAGGAGAAGTACGGGGACAAGGTGCGGGTCGTGACCATAGGCGATTACAGCCGTGAGCTATGCGGCGGAACGCACCTCGAAAGCGCGGGCGAGGCCGGATTGTTAAAGATAGTTTCCGAGACCGCATCCTCCGCGGGCGTAAGGCGTATAGAGGCGCTTGCCGGCGAGTCCGCGTGGAATTACCTCCGCGGCAAAGAAGATAAACTCACCGAGGCAGCCAGGGTCTTGCGGGTTCCCGAGTCGGATCTCATCCCGAGGCTGACAAAGCTCATCGAGGAGAACGAGGGCTTTAGAAAGGAGCTCGAAGGCTTTAAGAGCAAGGTTCTAACCGAAAAAACGGGCGACCTCCTCCAGAGCGTAAAGGAGCTCAACGGCGTGAGCGTGCTCTCCGTAGAGATACCGGACGCCGACCCCGGCCAGCTCAGGCAGGTGTGGGACGGCGTAAGAGGCAAGCTCAAATCGGGCGTGGCCGTTCTCGGAAGCAGGGGCGACGGCAAGGCCTACATACTCGTCGGCGTAACAGACGACCTCAAGAAGAAATACCATTCAGGAAATATCGCAAAGGAGCTCGCGCCTCTCATAGGGGGGAAGGGCGGCGGCCGTCCGGACATGGCGCAGGCGGGCGGGAGCATCCCCGAGAATCTGCCAAAAGCTCTGGATAAGGTTTTCGAGCTGGTTGAAGCCGGCTAAGAGGGCCTCTACTTACTAATACCCTCGTCTTCGAGGGCGCTTCTGATTTTTTTGAGGGCGGCGCTTTCTATTTGCCTTACGCGCTCGCGCGATATGTTGAACTTCGTGCCGAGCTCTTCCAGCGTAAGCGGGTTATCCGAAAGAACACGCTTTTCGATGATGTAACGCTCGCGGTCCTTAAGCGTCTTCAAAGCGACGTCCATCCCGCTCCTGACCTTTTTTTCTTCCTCGGCCTTGGTAAGGATATCTTCCTGGTTCTCGTCGTCGTCGGCCAGAAAGTCGAGGTGTGAAACGTCGTGCTCGCTCTTGATCTCGGCGTCGAGCGAAAGGTCTTTCCCTGTCATGCGCTGGTCCATCTCCATGACGGCTTCGTCCGAGACTTCGAGCTTGTCGGCAAGCTCGTGGTAGTCTTCGGCGCTCAGATTATCACCGCCCATTTCGAGCTCGTTCTTGGCCGAACGAAGCTTGTAGAAGAGCTTTCTCTGCGCCTGGGTCGTGCCGACCTTAACGAGGCTCCAGCTCTTTATGATGTAGTTCTGTATGTATGCCCTTATCCACCAGACTGCGTAGGAAATCAGCCGGTAACCCTTGGTCGGGTCGAATCCCTTGACGGCGTGCATGAGCCCGACGTTGCCTTCCTGAATCAGATCCATGGTGTTGAGCCCGTAGTTCTTATATTCGTTCGCGACGCGGACTACGAATTTTAGGTTGGCCGTGACGAGCTTTCTCGCGGCCTCGACGTCGCCCTCGTTCTTGTACTTCATGGCGAGCTTGTACTCTTCTTCGCGGCTCAGAACAGGATAGTTGCTTATTTCTGCGAGATATCTCTGTAGAGACGTAGTATTCGCGGGAAGCAGCGCACTTTGCGGGGGAGGGTCGACGTGGATTTTATCTTCTTCTTCGGGCATGGGTAGGGTACAGTACAGTGAATTGGAGTTTGATAATTAGTATACGTTTCGCCGGGCGTCTAATCAACCGGCAAAATATAGCGCTGAGGGGATATTAGATAAATTTTAACACCGAATTGACTATGCTCTCTTGACGGATAGGGTTCCACTGTATAAGTTTATTCGCTTTAGTTTTAAGCCCTTACAAATCGGTTCCGGCGTAGCTCAGCTGGCAGAGCGGGTGACTGTTAATCACTAGGTCGGGGGTTCGAATCCCTCCGCCGGAGCCAAGTCTCATCATTCTTGCACCCTATCTCTCATTATTTTGCTTACAATTCGAATTAAAATGCATTTATGTAATAGGTTTGGGTAATAACGCGCTATCCGGGCGGGATTGTGTATTGGGAAAATGATTGCCTGTCGGGGCTCCTGTATGGTATTATATGTTTGTTGTAAACATCTGTAATATATATTTATTCTCTGCCGTAATCAGGGATAAGCGAAGTTCTTGGGTAGGGCCGGCACGGTGTATTAGCCGAGCCTGCTCTATGGTGTGATGCCGAACTCATCCGGCGAGCGAAGAAGTGTTGAAAATTCATTGACGAGGTTTCTAAATTCGAATCCGGGGATGATGGGAAAACGATAACCGAACAGCCTGTAAGGTGTGGGGATTTATCGGCCGGCCCGGCTTCACCCGCTTCTAGAATGATGACTGACAAGACAAACGAGGACGACCAGGGCGACAATCGATGGTGTGTGTGGTCGCCCGCCTTTGATCCGCATGGAAGCGCAGTTCCGCTTCCCGCTTCTCCTATAATTTCATCGCGCTATTTCCGGAAGGACTGGCCATGGTATATGTAGAAATTCTGGCCGTCATTCTGTTGACGCTTATAAACGGCCTCCTCGCGATGTCCGAGCTCGCCATAGTCTCGTCGCGGAAGAGCCTCTTGAAGCAATTGGCGAGCGACGGCAGCAGGGGTGCGGCCGCGGCGGTGCGTCTGGCCGAAGACCCCAGCCGCTTTCTCTCGACTGTGCAGATAGGCATCACCCTCGTCGGCATAATCGCCGGCGCATTCAGCGGCGCGACCCTCGGGCAGAGGCTGGGTTCCTGGCTCGACACGTTCCCTCTGTTTTCGCATCACGGTTTCGCCATCGGGATAAGCGTTACAGTCATCGCTATAACATACCTCTCGCTGGTCCTTGGCGAGCTCGTGCCGAAGCGGATCGCTCTCTCTCGCCCCGAGCGTATAGCGTCTCTCGTCGCGGGGCCGATGAAGCTGCTTTCGGTAGTCGCGGCGCCGGCGGTATGGCTCCTTCACGTTTCGACCGAAAGCGTCCTCGGCGTCCTGGGATTATCGGGGAAACGGGAATCGACCGTAACCGAGGACGAAGTCAAATCGCTCATTGCCGAGGGCACGCAGGCGGGCGTCTTCGTTCCGCAGGTGCAGGAGATGATAGAGGGTGTCCTAAGGCTCGCCGACAGGCCCGTCAGGGTCATAATGACGCCGCGCTCCCTCGTCGTCTGGATTGAAGTCAATGCGGACGAGGACTCGATCCTGAACGTAATAGAATCGAACCATTTTTCGCGCCTCCTCGTGTGCGACGGGAGCGTGGACCACCCGCTCGGCACCGTCCATACTAAGGACCTTCTTCCCGAGGCCTTTCGCGGGAGCAAGGGAAACCTTATGGATTTGATGACTCCCATACTTTTCGTTCCGGAAAGCACCCCCGTCCTCAGGCTCCTCAACATGTTCAAGAAGGAGAAGGTCCACATTGCCGTCGTCGTGAACGAATACGGGGCGACGGAAGGGCTCGTCACGATCACGGACGTGCTGGAATCGATAGCCGGGGATTTCCCCGAGCTCGACGAGGATTTCGAGCCGGGAATAGTGCAGAGGGAAGACGGCTCGTGGCTCGTCGACGGCATGCTTCCGATGGACATAATCGAGAAAATGACGGGCATCGAATCCGAGGAAGAGGTCAATACCGTGGCGGGGTTCGTCCTCCAGAACCTGGGACGCATTCCGCAGCCGGGCGAGGGCTTCGATTACGACAACGTGCACTTCGAGGTCGTCGATATGGACGGACGCAGGATAGACAAGGTCCTGATCCATATCAAAACGCCTGCCGCCGATGGCGGGGATTCCGGGCCGGTGGATTAAATCCTGAGCTATGGACCCGTGCTGTGCGTGGAAGCTGCTCCTGAGTGCGTCTTCAGCGTATCGCCGACTTTCCTGCACAACCTGACCAGCATTGGCTCGTGTGTCGCCTGAAGAAGCTCTTCGAAGCTGCGGAGGAACGGCTTCTTCTTCCATTCGAAGTATTTCAAATATCGTGTTTCATCCCGTGATAAATCCATCAGGAAGCGCGACAACGATTCCGGCCCGTCGAAATCAGAGACGTCTATAAAACACTTCTCTCCGGGGGCGAATTCCTCAATGTTGGGAGCGCCCAGGTAAACCGGAACGGAGCCCTCGATAAGGGGATCGTAGAATTTCTCCGTTACGTAATCTGTCTCCGAGGCATTTTCGAACGCAATTGAGAATTTGTGCCGCGCCATCGTTTCGAGCTTGAATTGCCGTCCCGCGCCCTTCGGCTGGGGGGCATTCCTGAAAAGCTTACCGTACGAATGCACCTCGATGTGCTTCATCATTTCCCTAAGATATTCCGTCCGCCCGTTTGTGTCATACGTGCTCGATATGAACGCGTTCACGAGGCCGCCGGTTTTTTCGATGGGGGATTTTCTCAGCTCATCCCGGTGGGAGGGAAGGATATACGGGCACCTTATATCCGAATCCCGGCTGTGCGTCATCGTGAGGTCGAACCGGCGCATGACGAGCTCCATCGACAATATCGGGTGATGTGCGGCGGATTCCATCGACCAGGCCACCCATATCTGCCCCCTCCGCTTAATCGGGCCTCTTCCCACGACGAAATCGAAGCCGAGCGATGGTACATGGAATACGACCGCAGAGGCCCTGTCGTAAAGGCTTCGGTCTTCTGTGATCACGAACGGCTCGGGTATCTCCTGCCTCGGATAATCGAGCGGCTGGCCCCACATGGAATTGTAGAAAAGTATGATTATCTTGTCTTCCATCATTCCCTGACGGAATTCGAAATAACGCCACTCATGATCCGGCGGCGTCAGCCGAGCATCGTTTCCCTGTACCACGTTACCGTGGCGGCCAAACCCTCTTCGAAGGTCGTCGTGGCCCTGAATCCGAATTCAGCCTTTGCCCTCGAAACATCGAGCCTTCTTTCGGGCTGGCCGTCGGGGCGCGACGTGTCCCATACGATCTCGCCTTCGTATCCCGTCATCTCTTTTATCATCCCGGCGAGGTCTCTGATTCTTATTTCCCTGCCCGAGCCCAGGTTCACGGGCTCGCCCTTGTCGTATTTCCCGGCTGCGTCTACAATCCCCCGCGCGGCGTCCCTTACGAATAGGAACTCCCTCGATGCATTCCCCGTCCCCCACGCCGTCACTTCGGGAAGTCCTTTCAGCTTTGCCTCGAAGAACTTCAGTATGAGGGCAGGGATTACGTGTGCGTCTTCGGCGTTGAAATGATCGCCTGGGCCGTAGAGGTTTACCGGCAGCAGGTAGACGGCGTTAAAGCCGTACTGCTTCCTGTACGACTGGGCCTGGACGAGTAGGGCCTTCTTCGCTATGCCGTAAGGGGCGTTGGTTTCCTCGGGATATCCGTTCCAGATGTCGTCTTCCCTGAAAGGCACGGGCGTCAGGCGGGGGTAGGAGCATACCGTCCCGACGCATACGAATTTTTCGATCCCTGCCTGCCTCGCCGCTTCCATGAGCTGAATGCCCATTACGGCGTTATCGTAGAACAGCTCGCCCGGATACTTGAGATTAAAGCCGATTCCGCCGACCCTTGCGGCGAGGTGGATCACGAGATCGGCATCCTTTACGGCCTCGACGCAGCTCTCCCATTTCCTAAGGTCGAGCTCCTCACTTCCCGGTGTGAAAATGCTCCGGTCGGATACACCTCTCGACAACAGCTCTTCGAAGACGTACCTCCCCAGAAAACCGCTTCCTCCGGTAAGCAGTATCCGTTTTTGGCTCAGGTCCATGGCCATCCAAGTGCATCCCGAACGCAAATCATTATAAACCCTGTATATAAGAGGTTAATCTCTTTTCCACCATCTTTCAGGAAATTTTTCTTTGAGGATGTCGTCTCCCTCTCCTATGGGCGTGAGTCCAGAAGCCCTCATATCGGCGTCCACCATTATCCTCACAAGCTCGCCGAACCTTACGCACGGCCTCCATCCGAGCGCGCTTTCCGCCTTCCGGGCGTCGGCTCTCAGGCTGTCGGCCTCGGTTGGCCTGTAGTAGCCGGGGTCGATTTTTACGTGCTCCTTCCAATCTAGCCCGGCATAGGAGAAGGCTTCTTCCACGAACTCTCTTACAGAATGCGCCTCGCCCGTGCCGATTACGAGGTCGAGAGGCTTCTCGCCCTGCAGCATACGCCACATCATCTCAACGTACTCGGGCGTGTATCCCCAGTCCCTCTCGGGCTCGAGGCTGCCCAGGTAGAGGTAATCCTGCCTTCCGGACAGTATGCTCGCTACGGCGTTGCTTATTTTCCTCGTGACGAACGTCTCGCCGCGCCTCGGAGACTCGTGGTTAAAGAGTATTCCGGCTACTGCGAAGATGCCGTAACCGTCCCTGTAATTCACCGTCGTAAAGTGCGCCATGAGCTTGGCGGCGGCGTAGGGGCTCCTGGGGTGAAAAGCGGTATCTTCGTTCTGGGGCGGCGGGGAGGAGCCGAACATCTCGCTGCTCGACGCCTGGTAGAATCGGCACTCGATGCCGCTCCCACGTATGGATTCGAGGAGCCTAACGCTGCCGAGTCCCGTTACGTTCGTGCTGTACTCGGGCATGTCGAAGCTCACCTTTACATGGCTCTGGGCCGCGAGGTTATAGATCTCGTCGGGCTTTATGTCGTAGACGAGGCTCGTCAGACGGCTCGAATCGCCGAGGTCCCCATAGTGAAGGTAGAGCTTCGCGTTCTCGTTGTGGGGGTCAACATAGATGTGGTCGATGCGTCCGGTGTTAAAGCTGCTCGATCTCCTGATGAGCCCGTGGACTTCGTATCCTTTCGACAGCAGGAATTCGGCAAGATACGAGCCGTCCTGTCCGGTAATTCCTGTTATCAGGGCTTTTTTCATCGGGGGCTCCGCGAGCTGCGCGAAAGCTCGATTAAATCAAAATATAATTTGGAGGCGATGTCAATGGGTGCAGCATCCTCGAATGTGTGCGCGGTTGATTTCAGGCCGCGGCTTTGCTCTCGGAGAGGGTGTTTTTAAGGAGCGCCAGGAACTCCGTGAATGTTCTGGTCCTCATTATGGGGGCGGTCAGGCTGTGCTCCCTGAAGAGGTGCGCTATCTCTGAGGAAATTTCGAGCTGGGTGCCGGGGTTGTCCTCACTTGTGAGTATAAGGAATATGACGTGTGACGGCTCGCCGTCCGGGGCGTCGAAATCCACGCCCCCCTCGGAGATTCCTATCGCGACCACCGGCTTCGATATGCCGGCGAGGCGCGCATGGGGCAGGGCGACGCCCTTGCCGATGCCCGTCGGGAGGGCCGATTCCCTTTCCCAAACGGCATCGTACACCATTTTCATGTCCAGTCCGGCCGCTCCCGCCGCGGCCTCCGAGAGCTCCGTTATAACGCCCTCCCGCGAAAAAGACTTCAGATCTCTTATGAACGTCTTCGATGACACGGCGTCGATGAGCCTTTTCTTCTTTCCGAGCTGGAGCAGGACCCGTATCATCGGCCCGCTTATCATGGAAGTGACTATGGCCATGATGACGAGCGCGACGAAGAGCCTGTCGTTGATGATGCCGGCCTGAAGCGCGAGAATGCCGAGCACTATCTCCATCGCTCCCCTGGCGTTCATGGCGAATCCCACGGCAAGCGAGTCCCTTGCCGGTAATCCCCCGAGACGCGCACCGAGCGTGCCGCCCGCGAGCTTGCACAGGCACGCAATGAGGATGATCGTCGTGACCAGCACGATGTCGAAATGCTTTATGAAATTAACGCTGAGACCTATGCTCCCGAAGAAGAGCGGCGCGAAAATGGACGACACGAACTTGTCGAGCACCGACCTCGTGTGTTCTCTCAGGTGTGGCGATGCGCCTACGGCGACACCGACCAGGAACGCGCCGAAGATCGCGTGAACCCCTATCCATTCGGTAAACGCCGCTGCCAGGAGCGCAAGCACAAGGGCGAAGCTGAGCACCCCTCCGGGCCTTTTGCTGTAGGCCTGGAGAAAGGGCAGGGACCTGTGTATGAGAATTCTGCCAACCGTCAACATGAACCCGGCGAATGTGAGCGTCAGCAGTATCGTCAGAAGTATGTTGTTCGAATGTTCCGAGGCGATGCCCATGAGACCGATTATTATCGCGAATATGATCCATCCCGTGAGGTCGTCGAATACCGCCGCGCTTACGATTATCATCCCGAAGTCGGTCCTGTAGAGGTCGAGGTCCATAAGCGTCTTCGCTATCACGGGGAGGGCGGATATCGCGAGCGCGGTCGCAAGGAAAAGGGCGAAAATGAGCGGGCTCGCCCCTTCGTGGCGGCCGAGCATCTCCGGTGCTATCCAGGCAGCGATAAAGCCTATTACAAACGGGAGCACGATTCCGGATATGCTGACCCACGGGGCTATCTTCCCCTGTCTTCCGATGATCGACAGGTCAACCTCGAGACCGGCCACCAGAAGGAACAGGACGACGGAGAGTAGCGCTATGGCGCTTAAGGCTATGGCGTTCGGCCCTATGGCCGGGAAGATGAATGCGAAGATGTCCGGGGCGATCGTGCCGAGCACTGTCGGTCCGAGAAGGACGCCCGCAAGTAGCTCTCCGAGTACCGAGGGCTGGTGAAGCCTCTGCGCGAGCTCGCCCAAAAGGCGTGCGGAGCCGAGCAATATTCCGAGCGCGAGGAACATGGCTGTGATATTGTCGGCTGAAAGATTTCCCATATGCTTACCGGTTAATCGATTTTGGCTTCAGGGAAACAAACTGCCGTGACCGTGTGCCGGGCTCCGGAGAGGGTGTGGGGCCGTCCGTGCGCTTACGGTAACTGTCTTGCGCGCTTTGGCCGCGGCATCGGTGAGTCACCGGGGAATTGTATACGCGCATATACGGATTTCAAGGGCGTCGGCGAAACAAAAATAGAAGCAAGGTTTGCGGTATGCCGACCTCCGGGGTGGAGGATTTATTTTTTGCCGCGGGAAAGTTTATCGATTTCGGCGAAGGCCCTCAGGACTTCGGCAACGGTCCACGCCTGCGCTATGCAGCCCCGTGGTGTCATCGGGGGGTCGGCGTCGAAAATCTCGCTCATGGTTCCGATGCCCGCCGCCCTCAAGTGGTCGAGCATCGGCCTCAGGAATCCCCGAGCCTTTTCGGCGTCCCCGTATGCCTTCATATGCGCGAGCGCGAATGGGCCGATGAGCCAGCCCCAAACAGTCCCCTGGTGATATGCTCCGTCGCGGCTCGACTGGTCCCCGCCGTAAACGCCCTTGTAGCCGGGGCCTTCGGGCGATAGGCTCCGGAGGCCGTGGGATGTAAGGAGCTTCCCCGCGCAGGCATCGACGACCTTCTTTTGCCGGTCCGGGTCCAGCGGGCTCGCAGGAAGGGATACGGCGAATATCTGGTTGGGCCTGAGCGCCGGGTCGTTCCCGTTGGGGCTGTCCAAGACGTCAAAGCAGTACCCTCTGTCAGCGTTCCAGAAACGCTCGAACCCCGACAGGGCGAGCTCCGCGGCTGCGTCGAACTCGGCCGAGGGCTTCCCGATAATACGGGCGAAGGCGGACATCGAGTGGAGGGCGTTGTACCAGAGGGCGTTTACCTCCACCGGCTTTCCAATGCGGGGGGTTACGACCCAGTCCCCGACCTTCGCGTCCATCCACGTGAGCTGAACGCCTTCCTCCCCCGCGTGGAGGAGGCCGTCCTCAGGGTCGGCCTTTATGCCGTAACGCGTGCCCTTCGTGTAGGAATCGATTATCCCTTCGAGGGCGGGGAATATTGCGGATAGGAATTTCTTGTCGCCCGTGTCGTCGAAGTATGAACGCACGGCCTCGAAGTACCATAGCGCCGCGTCAACTGTGTTGTATTCCGGCTCCTGTCCGGCTTCGGGGAAGCGGTTGGGCAGCATCCCCTCGCTTATGAATCCGGCGAAGGTCTCGATAATGTCCCTCGCCACCTCCGACCGGCCGGTCGTGAGGGTGAGACCCGGCAGGCTCACCATCGTGTCCCTGCCCCAGTCTCCGAACCAGTGGTATCCGGCTATGACGGTGCTTCCGGGCTTTTCTCCCTGCGTCGGCCTTGCCACAATGAACTGATCCGCCGCGAGCGCCAGGTGCTCTATTTGCGTGGAGTCAGAGCCGTTACGAATAGCGGTCTTGTTCCTGAATTTCCGAAGGATGCTTTCCTCGTACGCTTTTCTTTCGGCAAGGCTTCTGTCCCCGTCGATTTTATCCGGCACGGTGGTCGAGGCGACGACCGTGAGCGATTCGCCTTCATTCAAAGTGCGGCTCATCTCGGCGGCGAAAAGGTGATCTTCGGACGAGCCGAGCCCCCTGTACTCCTCGAGCGAGAGGCCGAACCCGTAATTCCATTGGCTTCGTATCTCGACGTCGGCCTTGTCGGCGAGGACGTAATAGGGAACCGCCCCCTCGTACGCCTTGACTGCCACTCCGTTCTCGATGGGGCCGACGTCCATCTTCCAGCCCCCTGCGCTCGTCGAGCCATGGTAGTCCCTGTAATTGACGAATATCTTCAAGTTAAGGTCGAGCGGGCCGGACGCTCTCAAAAGCTTGTAACGTATGAAAGTGGTGTCGGCTCCCTGCTCCATCCAGACGCGCTTTTCTAAAATGGCGTCCGCGGCGGCGTAATTCCATACCGGTATACCGCCGTCGAGATAAAAGCTCTCGATGTTGACGTAGCCCTTCGGGTCTACCGTGCCGTCAGCCCACCTGTTGGAGGAGAGCGCTACGGATTCGTCTCCGTATTTAGCTGTTTCGTCGAACTTTGCTACGAGGAGGTATCTCCCCACAGGGGGGTTAATGGCTGCTACCAGAAGGCCGTGATATCTTCTCGTGAGCATGCCGGCGACGGTCCCCGAGGCATAGCTCCCCCTGCCGTTGGTGACGAGCCATTCGCGCGTTTCGGCTGGTTCCTCAATGCAGCATATCCCTCTTCCAAATCTAAACGGCAAGCGGACTCTCCGGGCTTCTGGTTGCGATACGTGCGCCCGGCTTAACCGCCAGGCGCACGTTTAATATCACACTTTACCTTAAAATCGGAGTTGAGATAATAGGGCTGTTACGGATGGGCGCCGGCGTTAGCGGACGTTTCTTCTTCGAAGAGAATCATGTACTGGCCGTAGCCTTCTTTTTCCAGATCTTCCTTTGGAATGAACCTTAGGGACGCCGAGTTTATGCAATACCTGAGTCCCGTCGGGTTCGGGCCGTCGTTAAAGACGTGGCCGAGGTGCGAATCGCCGTTTTTGCTCCTGACCTCCGTCCGCGTCATGAAGAGGCTGTTGTCCTCGACCTCCACCACGTTCGCCCCTTCGAGGGGCTGCCAGAAGCTCGGCCACCCGGTTCCGGAGTCGAACTTTTCGCGCGAGCTGAAAAGCGGCTCGCCGGACACTACGTCAACGTATATGCCTTCCTTCTTGTTGTCCCAGTACTCGTTCGAGAACGGCCTCTCGGTCCCTTCCTTCTGCGTCACTTTATATTGAAGAGGGGTAAGCGTCTTCTTGAGCTCTGCGTCCGAGGGCTTCTTGTATTCGCCCGCTGCTGGATTCTTCACGCTGACCTCTCCGGCATGGGCATCGGCCGCCTTGGGCTGCCCGCTTCCGTCCGTAGCGGAATAAGACGGCACTGAAATTCCGGCAGCGAGAAGTATCGCCATAATGAAAATTCTGATAGAGGAGTTCTTCTTCATTTTCGTTTCTCCGAGCCCGGCCGCTTCGCAATGCGGCATTTTCGGGATACACATATAGTATGCCGCATGATTCCGGGAGTTGTAGTTGCAAATTAGTGGATGTGGCGGCCGGAAAGGGCAGGGCGGCTGTCGGCCGAGTACTCTCAGACCTTCTTTTCGAGGAGTATCTTCGAGGGCTTGGGAACCTTCTTCAGCTTTATGCCGTACTTATCTACGATATGCGTACGTATGTAGTCGATCGCCTCGTCCACCGAATCCGTGACTACCAGATACCCGAGGTCGTCCTCGTCAATGGTTCTTTCTATGATCATGAGGTCGAGAAAATCCATGAGAGGCTTGAAGTAATCCTTCCCGAGGAGGATTATGGGGAAGTTGTAAATCTTCTTCGTCTGAATGAGCGTAAGGGTTTCGAATAGCTCGTCCATAGTCCCAGCGCCGCCCGGCAAAACCACGAAGGCGTAGGAGTATTTCAGGAGCATCAGCTTCCTTACGAAGAAGTATTTGAAATTTATCATTATGTCGAGGTAGGGGTTCGGGCGCTGCTCCATGGGGAGGAGGATGTTGCAGCCAATAGAGGTGCCGCCCGCTTCCTTGGCGCCCCTGTTGGCGGCCTCCATGATGCCTCCGCCCCCGCCCGTCATGACGGAAAATCCCATTTTGGCGAGCTCGCCGCCTATCTCCCTCGCGACCTCATATGCGGGATGCCCCTCCTTGGTCCTTGCCGAGCCGAACACCGTCACGGCAGGGCCGGCGAAATGGAGGATCCGGAATCCGCGAAGGAACTCTCTCATTACCCTGAACAGGAAAAAGAGCTCACTCAGCCGTGAATGCGGCCCTTCTATAAAGACTGCATCTTCGAACTTCGGGTTTGTTTTCTTGGTTTTGTTAAAGAACCCACCGATGCTTTCGAACAATTTCTCCAATCGACCTCTTAGATATAGTGCCTAGTACAGGCGGCCCGTGTCAATGGAGACGTCTCCCGGGCTGAGGCAGAAGCCCTTGCCCGGGGGACTCGTTAATAAACGCTGGTTTCCGTCGGCTGGCCGGTCGTGATCACAAAATTCTCGATGACGGATTTTGCGTACTTCTTTCCCTCTTCGCTGTTGTATGCCGTTTCCGAAGTTATGTTGTCCGCATACTCGAACAGATATTCATACACCTTCTTGTCTTCGTATTTGTTCTTGAGCTTGAGCGGCTGGTTCTCGGCGATCTCCTCGGCCCATACTTCCCTCACGTCCGCCCAGAACGGCGCGGTGCGGTTCCAGTAGTCGAGGCCCGCCTGATAGTCGAATCCCTCTATAAGCTCGTAGCGGTTAAGGCCGGTCTCTTTTACTATATAAGGGTTCTTGGCCAGCGGCTTCCCAGAGGCGTCCACTACTACCTTTATATTGTCCTGCTCGTGCACCCATCCTTCGGGGTTTATCGTGACGCGGTTAACTCCGGAGAGGACATTGTAATCGTCCCTTGCCGTAAATTCCCTTCTCGGGAGCGGCCTCCACGTGGTGTTGCTCGTCCATTCGTAATAGTTCCCGTCGTATGTCCACTCCCCGAGCCCTTCATACCTCGGCATGTCGTCCACCTGATATACGGCCTGGGACCACTTGCCCCTGGCTTCCGATGCCGGGACCGTCACGGTCTTCCAGGTGTTGTTGCCCTGGTATTCGAGAAGCTCGGTGTCTTCATACTTCCAGTCCTGCCTCCAGTGTTTGGAAACCATGGGGCCCTGAACATTACCGTTCTCGTCCACGAAGTACATGACAAGCACGTGCTGGAGGCTGATGAAGTCGCCGCTGTCCTCGAGGACTTCGACGAATTCCGTCGCCCAGGATTGATAGGGTCTCGCAGGTGTATACCCCGCCCTCAGCGGCACGGTCTCAACGAAGTCGAACGTCACCCTGTACACGCCCTGCATGGCAAGTATGGCCCTTCTGTCCTTTTCGAACTTGTCGATTCCGGTCTCCTGGATCGCGAGCCATCCCGGGTTGGGGGTAGTCTGGAGCGTTACCGCTGCCCCGGTCGTTTCGCCGCCCCTGGGCTTCATGGATTCTTCATCGGCAAAAGACCAGCCGAATGTGTACTGATGAGGCGCCGACGAAGAAGCGGTCTGCGCTTCGGTAGGTTGGGGAGAAGATGTCGTGGTTTTGGTTGCCGCGCATCCGCCGAGAATCAGGATAGCAGCCACACCTAAAAACGTCGTTAGACGGTTCTTGAGCTGTTTCATTAATGTACCTCTCCTAATAGATTATAATGGATTTGACCGGGTTCTGTATGTGCGATATTTCCCGGATTCTTGTCTCTTTTCCGGGGAAATCCTACCTAATTGTCCATAAAAGGCTATAGATTATGATAATGAGTCTGATATTCTATATCATGTATTAGCATGTTAAATCGGCGAGTGAATATCCTGAAAGCGTGTATAACCGACTATATGCCGGGGATTAATCGGCAACCATCAACCGATGCTATTGAAGGGAAGCGATTATTCTTAACCCACTAACATAATTATAAATATTCGGAGTCTACACATCTGTGAGACGAAAAACCACTTGTATATACAGCTTCTTGGGAAAGATTAACTCGCAAGCGAGGTTCTCGGGAACTAATCTCTGAAAATTACAATCACGTCTGCCTAACAGAATTTTCAAACGCTGACACTAAATAATTAATAGCACTATAATTTGAAACGCGGTGGATATATCGGGTCAGCATAAAATCAGGAGGAATTAAGAAGTGAGAGCTCGAAGATTCATATTGGTTTTAATTGCGTTATTGACGGCTATGACTGTGCTCGGCGCGGATTACTCGAAGGCAGAGGTGATTTGCGCCAATAAGAGAACGGGGGATCTGAAGATAAGGCCCGACAAGTGCTTGAGGAACGAGAACGAAGTCGATC
>JBFWTW010000059.1:0-14541 GCA_050247635.1 Candidatus Dadabacteria bacterium
TAGGGCAGGGCCACACGAGCTACGGCAGATACGCGAAAGACAGGGGCGTAAACCCCGTCGGCATCCTGCCGCTCGCTACCGACAAACTCTCGGGCGGATTTGCGTGGTTCACATCCAAGGTCAAGCTTACCAAAACAGGGAAGCACGCGCAGTTCGTTCAAACCCAGTATACGACGCATCAGCACGACAGGGGTATCGCGCAGGAAGTCACTCTTACAGAAATGCAGAAAGGCCTCCCGCCTGTCGATCATAGCCTCCCGGGTTTCTACCCCGAAAAGGAATACGCGAGGTACCGCTGGGGAATGGCGATCGACCTCCAAAAGTGTACCGGCTGCGGCGCGTGCGTAACCGCCTGCTACGCCGAGAACAATATCCCGTTCGTCGGGAAAGAGCTCGTGGCGAAGCGCCGCGACATGGCCTGGATAAAGATAGAAAGATACTTCGAAAAATCGGACAACAAGGCGGGATTCGAAACCAGATTCCTCCCGATGCTCTGTCAGCAGTGCGGTAACGCTCCATGCGAGCCCGTCTGCCCGGTTTACGCAACCTACCACAACCCCGAGGGGCTTAACGGCATGGTCTACAACCGCTGCGTCGGCACGAGGTACTGCTCGAACAACTGCAGCTACAGCGTAAGGAAATTCAACTGGTTCCAGTACAAGTTCCCCGAGCCGCTCAACTGGCAGCTCAACCCGGACGTAACGGTCAGAACCATGGGCGTCATGGAAAAATGCACGTTCTGTGTGCAGCGAATCAATTTCGCCAAGGATCAGGCCAAGGACAAGGGCAGGGACGTTCTCGACGGCGAGGTGCAGGTAGCGTGCGCCCAGGCGTGCGGCTCTGACGCGATAGTGTTCGGAAACCTGAAAGACACCGAGTCCAAAGTGTCCAAACTTTCGGAAGACGAGAGAGGCTACAAAGTGTTGCAGATGCTCAACACACAGTCCTCCATCACCTATCTAAAAAAAGTGAAATGGGATAAGGCATAATGAGTCAGCAAACGTCGTTAACCTACGCGAAAGTAAACGAAGACGTCATAAGAATGCTCGACAAGCCCACTGTAAAGTGGCTTGCCCTCTTCGTACCGACCTTGGGTGTCGTCGGCTTCGGGCTTTTCTGCTTCCTCTATCAGGTCTACACCGGTCTCGGTGCAGCCGGATACAGGCACCCCGTATTCTGGGGCGTTTACATCACCGACTTTGTTTTCTGGGTCGGTATCGCGCACTCGGGAACCCTCATCTCCGCGGTTCTCTACCTGTTCCGGGCGAACTTCAGGATGTCTATATACCGAATAGCCGAGGGTATGACGGTTTTCGCGGTCTTGACGGCGGGGCTATTCCCTATAATTCACCTTGGAAGGCCGTGGTTCTTCTACTGGCTCTTCCCGTACCCGAACCAAAGAGAGCTCTGGGTTAACTTCAAATCACCTCTTCTCTGGGACGTTTTCGCTGTCAGCACTTATCTGACCGTAAGCTCCGTGTTCTTCTTCGTGGGAATGATCCCCGACCTGGCCGCGATCAGGGACAGGGTAACTGAGAAACCGCGCAAGATTCTATATTCGATACTCTCGCTCGGATGGAAGGGAAGCAACTGGGAATGGCTCCACTACACAAGGGCCTATCTCTTCTTTGCCGCCTTCGCGACGCCGCTAGTTCTTTCTGTTCACAGCGTCGTTTCCTGGGACTTCGCGATGGCCAACCTCCCCGGGTGGCATACAACGATTTTCGCGCCTTACTTCGTCGCTGGCGCTATATTCTCGGGCCTCGGAATGGTTATAACCCTTACAGTTCCAATACGAAAAATATTTTCTCTCGAAGATTATATAACACTCGACAACTACGACGGCATGGCCAAGCTCATCATCGTGACTTCGCTCATCGTCGGCTATGCGTACGGAGTCGAATTCTTCATGGCATGGTACAGCAGCAACCCCGCGGAATGGGGCCAGTTCTACTACAGGGCGACGGGTGAGTACGCGCTCTTCTACTGGATAATGATTTTCTGTAACGTGGTCTCCCCGCTTCCGCTCTGGTTTAAGAGCGTAAGAAGGAATATCAAGGCTCTCTTCATCATTTCCATCTTTATAAACATCGGAATGTGGTTCGAGAGATTCAACATTATCGTCATATCGCTTTCACGAGGATTCGATCCGGCATCCTGGGGTATATATAAAGTGTCCTGGGTCGAAATCGGTATCACGCTCGGGAGCTTCGCATGGTTCTTCATGTTCTTCCTTATATTCATCAAAACGCTCCCGGCTGTGTCCATCGCCGAAATGAAAGAGATTCTGCCTGTGCCGAAGAAGGAGGCGAAGGGTCATGAATAACCAGGGCGTACTGGGGATATTTTCATACGTCGACCTTACGGTCAATGCTGTAAAGAAGTTGAAAGAAGAGGGCTTTAAGACTATAAGGGTTTTCTCTCCCGTGCCTAACCACGAGATAGAAGACGTAATGGACGAGCCCGAAAGCATAGTGCGGTTCTTCACGCTCTTTGGCGCAATGCTCGGGGCCAGCTGCGGCGTAGGGTTTACTGTCCTGACATCAATGGACTGGCCGCTGCCGGTGAGCGCAAAGCCGATCGTTTCGATACCGCCTTTCATCGTCATAATATTCGAGCTCACGATTCTGATGGGCGCGCTTTCGACGCTCCTCGGCCTCCTGATAAATTCCAGGCTAAGGAAAAACGCCCCCGTCGATATGTACGACCCGAGGTTCTCCGAAGACAAGTTCGGCGTCATGGTCGCGTGCGACAAAGGCAATGTTGAAAAGGTGCAGGATATTCTGAATTCACACGGCGCAGAGGAAATCAAGGTCGACGGTATTTGAGCTGTGTCTTTCAGGAGGTAATGGGAGTGTTATTCAAAAATATGAAATTTTATCTACTGTTATTTGTCCTTACGGGAATGTTCGGCGCGTCGCGCGCCCATGCGTTCCCATGGGATTTCGATATGTGGATTCAGCCGTCGATACTGCCCTACGAGCAGCCCGTGCCTTATCCGCTCTGGTCGGTAACGACGACCGGCCTCAGGATAGCGCCCGAGCCCCGGGAGGATTTCGAATCCATGACGCAGAACCCCGTTCCCGCGACAGAAGAATCGCTCAAGAACGGAGAGCATTTATTCAACACATACTGTTTTGTCTGCCACGGGATGGAAGGTAAGGGCGACGGCCCCGTAATCAAGAGAGGCTTCTACCCGATGAACATCACCTCGGCGCCGGTAATCGCCAGGACGGACGGCTACATCTACGCCTACATCAGATACGGCGGGAAGGTCATGATGCCTAGCTACCGCGACAACATAACGGCGGAAGGCGCGTGGGACGTGGTCAACTACGTAAGGAAGCTCCAGGGTAATCCTCCGCCTCAGGCGCAGCCCGCCGCGGCCCCGGAAGGGGCGGCCCAGCAGGAAGCCGCGCCCGAAGAATCGACACCGGAATCGACGGCGCCTGAAGAGACGGCACCAAATGATACTTCGTCCGATGAGACGAACACTGAACAGGAGAGCGCTCAGTAATCATGGATCAGCAAATCAGAGAAGAGATACTTCAAAAGAGAACGCGCATACCGGCTTTGGGTGTATATATATTCCTCGCCCTGGCCGTAGTAGGGTTCGGTACGTTCGTAATCACAATACTGGGCGATAATCCAGGCAACATCTGGGAAATATTCCTCATCAACTTCCTTTTCTGGACCGGTATAGCGCAGGCGGGGATAGTCTTCTCCTGCATCATGCGTATAACGAACGCAAGATGGGCGAGGCCGCTCCTCCGTACGAGCGAGGCCCTGGGATCGTTTCTTCCAATCGCCGTCGTGCTTCTCCTGGTCGTTTTCGCCGGGCGGGACTATCTCCTCCCCTATGCGACGCATCACTACCATCATCCGAAAGACATATGGCTCAATATGGATTTCGTTTTCGGTCGTAACTTCATCGGTTTCCTTATTCTTCTGTCGGTAAGCATTCTCTATGTCTACTATTCACTCAGGCAGGACCTGGGCGGCTTCGAAGGAAAGCTGAGCGGGCTTGCGGGGTGGGTTGCATCGGGCTGGAAAGGCGAGGACGAGAGAAAGGCCATATGGCTCAAGCTCGGCAAGTTCGCCCCCGCGGTCATAATCCTCTACGCGTTCGTGTTCAGCTTCTTTGCCTGGGACTTCATGATGTCCCTTGATCCGCACTGGTTCAGCACGCTGTTCGGCCCGTTTTATTTCATGGGCAGCTTCGTAAGCTCTATTGCCATGACGATTATCCTGTCCGTGATGCTTAGACGAAGGCTCGGGCTCGAAGACTACCTCGACGACAACAAATACCACGACATAGCCAAGATGCTCCAGGGCTTTTCGCTCTTCTGGGTTTACTTCTTCTTCTCCCAGTTCTTGCCGATCTGGTACGCGAACATGCCTGAAGAAACGGTCTTCGTAATAGCGAGGGTAAAGGAAGAGCCATACAGGACGCTTTCGTGGGCCGTTATGACTTGCTGCTTCATATTCCCGTTCATAGCCCTTGTGCCAAGAACGAACAAGATCATGAAGCCCATAGTGGTTTTCATAGCCGCAGTATCCCTCACGGGATTCTGGCTTGAAAAGTACGTTCTCATTGTACCGTCGCTTTCAAACGCGATAAACATAGGCTTTACGCAGATACTCGTAACTCTCGGATTTCTCGGAGCGTTTGTCGCAACATTCCTCATCTTCATGAGGGCGTTCCCTTCCATACCGGTCGGGGATCCCTTCTTCGGCGGTAAATCGTCGGGACACGGAGGTCACTAATGGATTTGGACGCAAGAAAGCTCGATATGATAGCCACTACGGTGGCAGGGGTGCTCTGTCTCGGTGTGGCCGGGTTTATCACGCTGATCGCGACCGTTGCGCTCTTCGGTCCGCACATAGCCCCTCTCATGAACAAGCTCCCCTGGTAAGGGCTGCTTAGTCCCGTTCCGGTGTCGTTCAGGCGCCGTCTGAAACGCGGAGAAAATCCATTCTCCATGCCATCTCGCCTCTGCCGTTACTCTGGCGGTATTTGACATCAAGGGGCATCCAAGGCAAAAATTGTATGAATCAATTCATATAATTACAGGAGGCTTTCATGGCTAAGGGTAGAATTACTAAAACCACTACAAAAAAAACGGCGGCTGCCGCCAAGCCCGCAAAGAAAAAGTCCGGCCTTGGGCTCGAGTACATCCTTTACTCTAAAAAGAACAAGGTCGCGTACGTTACAATAAACCGCCCAGAGGTGCGTAACGCCCTCAACTCGGAGGTTAGGGAAGAGCTCGCCATTGCGATAGAAGACGCGTGGCTCGACGACGGTATAGGCGTTATCGTTCTTACAGGCGCGGGCGGCAAGGCCTTTTCGGCTGGCGGCGACCTGTCCTGGATAGTGGATCCTAAAAAGAAGGTAGACGCCAAGTACATGCTCGTCCATTACAGGCTCGCGACGGCGATGCGCTGCTGCGGGAAGCCTATCATCGCACGGGTGGACGGATACTGCGTCGGTGGTGGGAATGAGCTTAACATGCTCTGTGACCTTACAATAGCCTCCGATACGTCCATATTCGCACAGGCGGGCCCGCTAGTCGGAAGCGCCCCGATATGGTACGGCCTCCAGCAGCTCCAGCACTCGGTAGGCGATAAAAAAGCCCGCGAGATAGTTTATCTCTGTAACCGCTACACGGCCGATGAGGCAATGAAGATGGGCTGGGTCAACAAGGTCGTTCCCCAGGATAAGCTCGACGAGGAAGTAGACGCCTGGTGCAAGAGCCTCCTCGAGAAGAGCAGGCAGTCCCTCAGGATAGCGAAGCTCCAGATCAACTTCGTATCCGACATGGCCCACCCGCAGATTACGCACGGGCTAGAGCTCGCCCGCTTCTTCATGAAGGCCCCCGAGATGGTAGAGGGCGCGACGGCGTTTCTCGAAAAGAGGAAGCCCGATTTTTGGGGAGTAGATTAAACCCAACGGAGAATAAATGCCTAAAGAAGCAGAAATAAAATTTCTAGTCAAGCTCGACGACACGGGTGCGCCCGAAGAGATATACTGGAACGCAACAGACTCCGGCGAAGAGGGTTTCGCACCCTGCGAATCTCTCATGATATCTATGTGGGACAAGAGCGCCAGGAACAGCATGAGCATAGAGCTCTGGACCCCGCGCATGGAGGTTGGGGAGATGGGCGCTCATTTCTACCACATGTTCATGAAAATGGCCGATACCTACAAAAAGGCGACGAGCGACGACAACACGTCAGATAAGATAAAGGCATTTGCGCTCGAGTTTGCAAAGAGCGTTGAGGCCTTCGCCAACAAGTAATCTCCCTCTCCCGGATTTATTTAAAGGCCGGCATGACCTCTTCGGCGAAAAGTCGAAGCGTTTCGGGGTTCATTACATCCGAGAAGAAGATGGTGTATTTCGTCATGCCCTTTTTTTCGTTCTCGCGGATCTTCGATATGCACTGAGTCGGCGTTCCGACTATTCCGAGCCTCCCTATGTCGCCGAAGAACCCGTAGCGCCCCTGGGCCTTTTCCAGCTTCACAGGTATGTCGGATTCGGTCTCTCCCAGGACGCAAACGGTCTGCTGCGATATCCTTATCTCCGACGGGTCGCGCCCGATGTCGGAGCAGTGTTTTTTAAGGGCGTCGATTTTCCGCTCGTACCCAAGTGCGCTGCTCGCGGGGCAGTTCCATTCGTCCGCGAGCTCGGCCACGACTCTGAGCAAATATCTTTCCCCCGAACCTCCGATTATGACGGGCGGATGGGGCTTCTGCACGGGCTTCGGGTTACAGTACGCGTCCTCGATGCGGTGATATTTTCCGCTGAAGGTCGGCTTTTCCTCGGTCCACATGGACTTTATTATCGACACCGATTCGGAGAGCTCCTCTATCCTCTCCCGCGTGTCGGGGAAGTCATATCCGTACGCCCTGAATTCGGGCTCGAACCACCCGCCCCCAATAGCGAATTCGAGCCTGCCGCCGCTCACGACGTCGAGCGTCGAGGCCATCTTCGCCAGAAGAGAAGGGGGCCTGAAGGCGCTGCAAAGGACCATGGCCCCAAGCCTGACCTTCGTCGTAACGGTAGAAAGGGCTGACATAAGCGTCCATGCCTCGTATATGTCGAGGTCGAGCCCGCCCTGCCCGAGCAGGTGGTCGTAAAACCAGACGGAATGGTATCCGAGCTCGTCGCACAGCTCGGCCGCATCCCTTATCTCGGAGAATTCTATTTTCTGCTGACGGAGAACGACTCCGAAGTCTATTCCTGACATCCCACTCCCTGCTTAAAGTATTTTTTCATTTCATCGGTGCAGATTACCTGCCTATAAATTCCCGAAAAGTTTCCCCGGAAAAGTGGCTGTTTGACACCGTGCGAGTAATATTATAACTTTAGTTCCCTCATAGAAAACCCGGAGGACTAAAGTATGAAACTCGGAAATATCGACTTCCATGCCGGTATGTCGGGCCTTGCCGTAAAACTTCTTTTGGTGGCTGTTCTCGTGCCGGCGATGCTGGTTACCGCGGCCTGCAAGCAAAAGGATAATTCAGCACAGAATACGGCGCAAAGCACTCCTGCCGGGGATACGAGCGAAACACAAGGAGGCAATCCGGTGGTAATAATATCCACGTCCAAAGGCGATATAAAGGTCGAGCTCTTTAAGAACGAGGCTCCCGTAACGGTCGAGAATTTTCTCTCATACGTAAACGACGGTTTTTACGACGGCACTATTTTTCACAGGGTCATCCCCAATTTCATGGTACAGGGCGGCGGGTTCACGCCTGATTTTGCCCAGAAGCCTACAAAGGCCCCGATCAAGAACGAGGCCAATAACGGGCTCAAGAACGACAGGGGCACGCTCGCTATGGCCCGTACCCAGGTCGTCGACAGCGCGACGTCGCAGTTTTTCATAAACGTCGTCAACAACGATTTCCTCAACAACGGCGCAAGGGATTTCGGATACGCCGTCTTCGGGAAGGTCATTGACGGCATGGATGTGGTGGACGCCATTGCTGCGGTTCCCACGAGCAATAAGGGCATGCACGGCGACGTTCCCACAGAAGACGTGGTTATCGAATCCGTAAAGGTCGTTGAATAAGAGGCATTCCGATTTCGCCGGGTGAATCTTCATCCGGCGGCTGCATCTCAGGCCTTCCGTTGAGCACGCCGCTAAAGGTCCTTCTGTGTATGGGGCAGGGGCCGTGCTGTCTAAGAGCGTCCAGATGCTCCCTCGTGGCGTAGCCTTTATGCGATCCGAAGTTATACTGCGGATAGATTTCGTGGTACCGCACCATTATCGAGTCCCGGGTCACCTTCGCAAGGATCGACGCCGCCGCGATGGACGAGCATCTCGCATCACCCTTGACGATTGTTTCCTGCGGAACGAGCAGCGAGAGCCCCTGATTCCCGTCTATGAGCAGGAAATCCGGACGCGTCTGGAGATTCTCGACGGCAATTTCCATCGCCTTCAGGGCAGCGCGGAGGATATTGATCCTGTCTATGACGTCGTGCTCTACTATACCGATCCCGTAAGCGACAGCAGTTTCGGTTATCGCTTCCCACGCCTCTTTTCTCGAAGCCTCGGATAATTTTTTGGAATCGTCTATGCCGGCCAGCTCGCATCCGGCGGGGAGAATCACGGCCGCCGCAACCACGGGGCCCGCGAGAGGCCCCCTGCCTGCCTCGTCTATACCTGCAGGGGTCTTTCCCCTGGACCAGAGCCCTTTTTCTATGGTGAAATCCGGCGGAGCCATGTCGTCCGAGTAAATCCCGATAAGATTTATATTCACGCCTACCCCGTACGCCGGCAGATCAGGTCTATTTAACCAGTCCGTAATCGACGAGAGCTCCCCTGAGCTCTTCGTAATTTTTCTCCGACATCCGGCAGAGCGGATACCGGTATTCGTAAGCTAATTTGTCCATCATGCTGAGCGCGGCCTTGACCGGGATCGGGTTCGTCTCGAGGAAGAGCGCCTCGTTGAGCGGTAGGAGCTTATAGTGAAGGTCCCGGGCCTTGTCTATGTCCCCGGCCGCATAATGGTTATAGAGGTCTGCGACGTCCCCCGGCGTCACGTTTGCCGTCACCGTGATGAATCCCTGCGCCCCTATGCACATGAGCGGGAAGTTAAGCGCGTCCTCTCCCGAGAGGACCAGAAAATCCCTTCCGCAGAGGCTGAATATCTTGCTCGCCTGAACGAGTGACCCAGACGCTTCCTTTATCCCGATGATGTTCGGGCAGTCCTTCGCCAGCCTCGCGACCGTCTCGGGCTGTATGTTAACGACTGAGCGGCCCGGGATGTTATACAGGATTAGCGGTATCTTTACCTGAGACGCAATCTGCTTGAAGTGAAGGTAAAGCCCCTCCTGGGTCGGCTTGTTGTAATAAGGTGCGACGAGAAGCGCGGCGTCGACGCCGACTTCCTCGGCGAAACGGGTGAGCCTTATGGCCTCCTTCGTGCTGTTGGAGCCCGTCCCTGCGATGACCGGAACCCGCTTGTTAACCGCCTTTACGGTAAGCTCGATGACGTACTCGTGCTCTTCGTGAGTGAGAGTGGGGGATTCCCCCGTCGTGCCGCACGGAACTATGCCGTGCGTACCGTTCTCGATCTGGAAATCTATGAGCTTTTTTAGCGCGTCTTCGTCGATCTTCCCGTTCTTAAATGGCGTGACAATGGCGACAAGCGAGCCGTGAATCATCGGTAAAGCCTCCTTGGTCTGGCAGAATTCATTATATTCGAGCTTTTGTTCAATTCAAGGTTTGTCCGAGACGGCAACTTATTATCCGGCTCTTTCGGCGCGGCTTCTCGGCGGGTTTATATACTGTCCCGCAGGATGATTCGCACTCCGCACTCCGGGCAGAAGCGGCTCGTTTTCGGAATGCCGCTTCCGCAGCCCCCGCATAATACGATCTCGGCTTCTACTGCGGCTGGTGCTGTCCTTCTCGCCTCGACGATCACCGCTTTGAGGAGCTCTTCGAGTTCCGATGCGTGCCCCGCTGCCCTTTTCTGAAACTCTATTTTGTCCACGTTTCCGGGTGTGGTAATCGTCACCCTGGGCTCGCTGCGGTCAAGCTCGTAATGTATGTCCGTTATCCCATGAAGAGGGATATCCCTGAACGTCTTGAGCTCCGAAGAGTTCCTGGCAATGATAATCCGTTTGGTGGTCAGTATGAACCATGAGCTGAAGTAGGTGTTGCTGTCCGTAAACGTCGGGGCCTTGTGCATAGCCCTCCAGTTAAGGAGCGTGAAATGTATCTCCTCACCCTCGCCGAGGCGCTTCCTGATGCCCTCGGCGATTCCTTCCGGTGGCTCTGTGAAGCTTCCTCCCTGAAGCTTTTCGACGAGTCCCTTGAGCATTCCGGCTATAGCCACTATATATACTCTCCGATAAGAAGCTCCGCTATCTGAACGGCGTTGAGTGCGGCGCCCTTTCTGAGCTGGTCGCCGACCACCCATAGCGAGAGCCCGTTAGGCACCGTATAGTCTTCCCTTATCCTTCCGACGAGGCACTCGTCTAGCCCCGCTGCGTCTATCGGCATCGGGTATCTAAGGTTCTGAGGCTCGTCAACGACCCTGACCCCCGGAAATCCGGAAAGGGCCTCTTTTGCCTCGCTTACCGATATCTTCTTGTCCGTCTCTATGTTCACTGCCACCGAATGCGCCCTGAATACCGGCACCCTGACGGTCGTCGCCGTAACAGCGATTTCGTTGTCCCCGAATATCTTTCTGGTTTCGTGATGAAGCTTCATCTCCTCTTTCGTATAACCGTTCTCCAGAAAGGTATCGATGTGCGGAATAATATTGAACGCTATCTGGTGCGGGAATACCGACGGCTTCATATCGCCTGAATTCGCCCAGGCCAGTGTCTCCTGCCGGAGCTCCTCTATCGCCTGAGCGCCGGCGCCCGACACGGCCTGGTAGCTCGAAGCGATGACTCTCTTTATTCTTGCGATGTCGTGTAGCGGCTTAAGCGCCATAAGGGTAACCGCGGTCGTGCAGTTGGGGTTTGCAATGATTCCCCTTTTCTTATAGCCGGCTGCTGCCCCGGGATTTATCTCGGGAATTACGAGAGGCACGTCTTCTTCCATCCTGAAGGCCGAGCTGTTGTCGACGACGACCGCTCCTGCCTCGACCGCTGCAGGCGCGAATTCCTTACTCCTCCCGCCACCGGCCGAAAAGAGGGCTATATCTATCCCCGAGAACGAATCCTTGTCCAGTTTCTTTATTTCTATATTAGTGCCGTTGAACTGCATCTTCTTTCCCGCCGATCTCTCGGATGCGAGGAGCCTGAGCTCCTTCACAGGAAAGCTCCTCTCCCTAAGGATGTCCATCATCTCCTGCCCCACTGCGCCCGTCGCGCCAGCTATCGCAACGTTATAACCACCGCTCTTCATTTCTTCCTCCGAATTCTTTTTGTCACACCTAAAGCTTACTCTATCTGCAGTACTTCTTTTCGAGCTTTCTCACCTTCTCTATATTTTCCCGCTCGCTTTCATCGGGCAAGGCCGTAAGCCATGCGTCCAATATCTCGGCGGCCACGACAGGGGACATGGCCCGGAGACTCATCGCCAGGACGTTCGCATCATTCCACTTGCGAGCCCCTTCCGCCGTTTTGGCGTCCTGGCAAAGGGCGGCACGCACGCCGGGAATCTTGTTCGCGGCTATGCATACGCCGGTGCCTGTCCAGCAAAAGAGTATTCCCTGGTCGCATTCCCCGCCGGCGACCCTTTTGGAAACCTCCTCGGCGACGTCCGTCCACCCTAGCCCTTCGCCCGCGAGCGGGCCGTGTGGCTCGACCTCGATGCCTCTTTTGGACAGCTCTTCCATGACGAAGTCCGTAAGATGCGTCCGCTCGTCGCTTCCAATGGCGATTTTCATTGTACGAGTAGTGTAATTAAGATAGGGGCGCCCTTCAAGGAGACCGCTGCCCGCAATCGGGGGTGGATTAGCCTACTGCAAAAGCCCGGAAATCCCCCTCGCCGCAAGGAGGCCGACATACACGGCGGCTACGCCTACGATGTTGCTCGCAAGAACATAAAAGAGCGCATGGCCCGTCTCCCCCTCCCTTATAAGGTTCAGCGTTTCGAGACCGAATGTGGAGAAGGTCGTATAAGCCCCGAGCGCTCCCACCATCAGAAACAGCCTGAGGTTGGGCGAGATCTGGAAGCTTTCGAATAGCTGCCACACGGCGCCGATGATGAGGCAGCCCGAGATGTTCACGACCAGTGTTCCCCAGGGGAAGGGGCCGGGGATGAGCTTGAAAACTGCGCCGGTCACAGTGTATCTCAGTATGGCGCCGAGTGCTCCGCCTGCTGCTATGTATAGGATGTTCGACATAAGCGCTCCGTTATCCGGGTTATATTACACGAATTCGGAAAATGATATCATATGTAAACGGTATATCTTGAACGATGCGTCGGGTAATATGGTTACCGGCAGCCTGTCCGGAGGTTTTAATTCATGTCATGGGATCCAGATCTTTACAGGAAATTCCGGGATGAGAGATTCGCGCCCTTCGAAGATCTGAGCAGTCTTGTAGAAGTAAGGCGGGGAATGGATGTCGTCGACCTTGGCTGCGGGACCGGCGAGCTCACCGAGAAGCTCTCGGATATGCTCCCCGGCAGCCGGGTGCTTGGAATAGATTCCTCGCCTGAGATGCTCGGTAAGGCCGCGCCGAGGGTAAGGCCCGGATTAGAATTCGAGCTACTTCCCATTCAGGACGCTGCAGGTAAATGGGATCTCATCTTCTCGAACGCCGCTCTCCAGTGGATACCCGATCACGGCACACTCATACCCCGGCTGATATCGCTTCTAAAGCCCGGGGGCCAGCTCGCTGTGCAGGTTCCGGCGAACCACGTGCACATAACGCAGCTACTCGCCGGCGAGACCGCCGGGGAAGAGCCTTTCAGGAGCGCCCTCGGAGGATGGGTGCGGATTCCGTCCGTACTCGGCATAACCGAATACGCCGGGCTTCTTTACGAGAACGGATGCACCGGCATTACCGTATTCGAAAAGGTATTCCCGCATGTCCTGGGCGATGCCAGGGCCGTCCTCGAATGGCTCTCGGGTACACTGCTCATACCGTATTTCAGCCGCCTCCAGCCCCCTCTCGACGAAGCGTTCCGGGACGCCCTCGGGAAGAAGCTCGAAAAGCTCTACCCGGAAGGGCCGGTGTTCTATCCATTCAGGCGCATATTCTTTTCGGGGTTCATGGGCGAGCGGCCGGATTAAAGCGCTGCCGGCGTTCGCAACGGATTGAACAGGTGTACATTTATGAATAGCACAAGCAGTATAGATAATATTCGGAGGATGCTCGTATGGAGAAGAAAGAATTCTCGATAAAAGAGGCCATAAGGTTCGGCTGGGACAGGATGAGGGAAAACCTAGCGTTTTTCATAATTTTTCTCCTTGTCAGCTGGCTCGTTAATCTCTTCTTTGGAACTTTCGCGGATCTGTTCGAAGAACGCCTTCCGGTCTTTTCCCTTCTCTTTTCTCTCGGAAGCATCCTGGCCAGCTTCGTGATCAATTTTATTTTTATCAGAGCCGCCCTTAACGTATGCGACGGGGTAGCGCTGAATGTCTCGGAGCTGCTACAATTCCCTCTGTCCCGCCTCTTGAGATTCATTCTCGGAAATATCCTGTACATGCTTTTGGTGTTTGCGGGTTTCGTGCTGCTGATTGTGCCCGGCCTCATATGGATGATTAAATACCAGTACGTCCCATACCTGATCGTAGACAAGGATTCGCCTATAGGCGAGGCGTTTTCGGAGAGCGGGAGAATAACTTCCGGGGTCAAGTGGCCGCTCTTCTGGTTTCTGGTAGTGGTCGGGCTGATCAATATTGCCGGAGCGCTCGTTTTCCTGGTCGGACTGTTCGCTACCATACCGACAACCATGGTCGCCATCGCTTATGTTTACAGGAAGCTGTCTTCCGGTAGCGAAAGCCCCGCCCGCCAGACGGCCAATGAAACCGACAACCCGTTCGCGGCGCCGGGCATAACGGCGTAAATTATTAAATCGACGGAGCACGGAGAGTTGACCGAATACAAACGCACCCAAATCGGATACCTGATGCTGGCATTCATTGCGATCGGCATATTGCTCGTTCTCAACTATTTCTATCTTAGCGACAAGACAAATCCGTTTCTCCTCATTATTCTTGCGGCGCTGGCAGTGAGCCTTCTGCTTTTCAGCATACTCACGGTCGAGGTGGACGGTGAGGAAGTCTCGGTCCGGTTCGGCGTAGGGCTTATCCGCAAGCGGTTCCCGCTATCGGAGATCGAGTCGCATTCGGCGGTACGGAATCCCTGGTACTACGGGTGGGGACTGAGGAGGACTCCGATAGGATGGCTTTACAACGTATCCGGCCTCGAAGCCGTCGAGATAACCATGAAGGACGGCAGGAAGGTCAGGATCGGTACGGACGACCCGGCCGGACTGGACGCCGCGATCGGAGCCGCGCTTTCGAACAAACGGGTCTGAGCGGCAGGCGCTTCATATGGACGACAAGCTTATACTGAGAGCGGAAAGTTATCTCGAGCTTGAGCTTCTCCGGGATGGTCACGCCAC
>JBFWTW010000060.1:0-14523 GCA_050247635.1 Candidatus Dadabacteria bacterium
GTGCGCGGCGTTCTCTGCGAACTCGCATGCCACGAGCCCCGGCCCGCATGCAACGTCGAGTACATTGTCATCCGAGCCGACAGCTGACATCTCCACGAGCATGTCCATCGCGTTCATGTGTATGTCGAGCCTGGCGAACGGCGCCGCCTGCTTCGAGAACTGGTCTACAATCCTTTCGAGGTGCCCCCTTTCTGCATCACTCATCTCAATCGCCTCCGGACTAAAGGTATAAGCGGAATAGGCTACACTCCGAGACTGCCGTGTAAACAATTAATGTCCCCACCCCCGATTGTGGGCAGCGCGGAACCCTCGAATTCCCGCTGTATTCCGACTGTTTTTGTCTCAGGAAATTTTTTAGGGGTGAGGGCCTTGCAACAGCTCCGGCTTTCGAATATATTAGTAAAGACCTACACGGTCCCACCGTTAATTTTCAAAAATTGTTCTCTGAGGTCATAGATATTTGAAGACTAAATTCATATTCGTAACGGGTGGTGTTATGTCCTCTTTGGGAAAGGGGCTCGCCGCCGCATCTATCGGTGCGCTCCTCGAAAGCAGGGGGCTTGAGGTCACGCTCCAGAAGCTTGATCCCTATATCAACGTTGACCCCGGCACCATGAATCCCTTCCAGCACGGCGAGGTGTTCGTCACGGACGACGGCGCCGAAACCGACCTCGACCTCGGCCACTACCAGCGCTTCACCAACGCAAGGCTTTCTCAGAAGAACAACTTCACGACCGGGAAGGTCTACCACTCCGTCATCATGAAGGAGAGGGAAGGGAAGTACCTCGGAAAGACAGTGCAGGTAATCCCGCACATCACCGACGAAATCAAGTCCCGCGTGCTCGACGTTGCGGGTGATAACGACGTCGTAATAGTCGAAATAGGCGGTACGGTCGGCGACATCGAAAGCCTCCCGTTTTTGGAGGCCGTAAGGCAGCTCCGGACGGAGCTCGGCCGCGAGAACACGCTGTTCATACACCTCACATACGTCCCCTATCTCGCGGCGGCGGGCGAGCTCAAGTCGAAACCCACCCAGCACAGCGTAAAGGACATGCTGCAGATCGGCATCCAGCCCGACATCCTCCTCTGCCGGACGGACAGATTCCTGCCGAATGAGATAAAGGAGAAGATCGCGCTCTACGGTAACATCCGCATGGACGCCGTAATCACGGCGAAAGACGTCGAAACGATTTACGAAGTCCCGCTTATTTTCCACCAGGAAAAGCTCGACCAGATAATCACCGACTACCTCAAAATGTGGACCCGCAAGCCCGACATCTCCGCCTGGGAAGACATCGCCTACAGATTCTCGCATCCGAAGACGGACGTCACTATAGGAGTCGTCGGGAAGTACGTCAGCCTCAAGGATTCGTACAAGAGCCTCCACGAGGCCCTCTCTCACGGCGGCATGGCGAACGACTCACGCGTGGAGATCAGGTATGTAGACTCCGAAGACATCGAATCCCAGGGCGTCGATTCGCTGCTCTCGGGCGTTCACGGCGTCCTCGTCCCGGGCGGCTTCGGCAAGAGGGGATTCGAGGGGAAGATAGAGGCCGTAAGGTTCGCCCGTGAAAACAAGGTCCCGTTCTTCGGCATATGCCTCGGCATGCAGATGGCAGTAGTCGAATACGCACGTAACGTCTGCGGCATTTTGGGCGCCGGGACGCGCGAATTCGGCGACGATGTTCAGGACCCTCTAATCGACCTCATGGCGGAACAGAGGGACGTGAACGACATGGGCGGGACGATGAGGCTCGGGGCCTATCCCTGCATACTGAAAAATGACACGCTCGCTTTTTCGGCCTACGAGACCGACGAGATATCCGAAAGGCACCGCCACAGGTACGAAGTCAACAACGCCTACAGGGCGGCGCTCGAGGAAAAAGGGCTCATACTGAGCGGGCTTTCCCCGGACGAGAAGCTCGTCGAAATGGTAGAGCTCGCGAACCATCCCTGGTTCCTCGGATGCCAGTTCCACCCCGAATTCAAATCCACACCGCGCGACCCGCACCCGCTCTTCAGGGATTTCGTCAAGGTCGCTATGGAATACAAATCCTCGCGTAACGCAGCCTAAGGTATATGGGCCCGCTCCGGCTGCGCCTGCTTACAAAACTGATCTTCCCCGGATAGTGCCGCATTCAAAAATTACGGTATGGTGACCGATACGCATGCTATCTTTATATAGAGTTGTTTTCTATTAACAGTGAACTATGCGAGGTCCCAGTCAATGGAAGAAAAACTGCTGAAAAATAAAACCGTTCCGATTATATGTCTTCTTTTCTCCGCTGCATTATACGCGCAGCCTGCATTGTCCGACGTTCCGCCGGATCAGAAACCCGAGGTCGAATTCCTGATAGAGACAGTCCGCACAACCAACTGCACATTCGACAGGAACGGCAAGAAATACAACGGCGAGAAGGCCGCAAGCCATCTCGAGCGAAAATACAATTACTACAAGGACGAGATAACATCGACCGAGACGTTCATAGAATACTCCGCGACAAAGAGCATGCTGTCCGGGGCAGACTACTATATCATTTGCCCGGGCGAAGCCCCCGTAAGGTCCCAGGATTGGCTCCTCGAAAAGCTTTCGGAATACAGGCAAAAGAATAAAACCGAATAAAAACCCTGTATTTCCGCCAGTTTCGCAAAATTTTTTGTAAATCTCCCCCGCTCAATTAGAATAGTTACCCCATGATTTTAGAGAAACTGCCAAAGGCAGGCGAAGTCTTACTATTCAGAAAACGTCAGGAGCCGTCGCTCGGAATATTTTCACACCTCGAAGGAAACAAGGCCGCCATCTTCTCAGAAGAAGGGCGCGAAGTGACGGTGGACCCGGAAAAGATAGCATTCGCGAGCTCGGTTTCCATCACGGGAGATCTCACCCAGTCCGAGAAAAAACTCGCGCTTAGAGACCTCCGCCGGAGGCTCGACGAAGCCCGCGAGCAGATAGACCTCATAACCGTTTGGGAGTGCTTCGAGGGCGAGACCCGCGAAGTTCCGTATAAGGAGCTTGCGGAGTTCTACTACGCGGGCGAAGAGGCCGGGGGGTTCGATGCGCTTGCGTTCTTCTGGTCGGTCGACAAGAACGACGTCTACTTCAGGCGCGGCGCGGCGGGCTACGAGCCCAGGACACGCGACGAGGCGGACGAGATAATCCACAAGAACGAAGTCGAGCAGAAAAAGAAGGATGAGAGGGAAATGGCCGTCAGATGGGCGAAGGGGGTCATCTCCGGCCGTGTGGAAGACCTGCGCGATTTCGCTCCAGACGCATACATCGAGCTCCTTCGCGGCTACGTCATACACCTGGACAAATTCAGCCGCGCCCCCGAGACCAAATCCTTCCTCTCCGAAATAGGCATACGCGACCCCGAGGGCACGATAGAATTCCTCATCAAGGCCGGAGGGTGGGGCGAGGACGAGGACCCGATGATAAAGAGGTTCTATGTCCGTGAGGATTTCCCCGCCAAGGTCCTTGCCGAAACCGAAAGGATAATGTCCGGGCCCGTCCCGAAAGAAAGCTACCGAGACCTCACGCACCTCGACATCTTCTCTATAGACGACGAGAACACCGAGGACATAGACGACGCCCTTTCCATAGAGGAAACGCCCGGCGGCGGTATGACCGTGGGCATCCACATCGCCAACGTCGCGGGCCTCGTGCAAAAATGGGGCGACGCCGACGAAGAGGCGTCCAAGCGGGGCGAAACGATTTACCTCCCCGAAAAACGAATACACATGTTCCCCCCGGATTTTATAAGGGAAAGGCTCTCGCTCGTCGAAGGCACCGAGCGCCTCTCGCTCTCGCTCATGGTAAACGTAGATCAGGACTTGAACGTAAAGGGGACCGAATTCGTTGCGTCCGTCATCAAGGTCAGGCGCAACATGACCTATAAAGAAGGGACGGAATACTTCCTGAACGACCATGTGGGGATGAGAATGAGGGAGTTTGCGCTCAGGCTAAGGAATTCACGCCTCGAAGCCGGTGCGCTTATCGTCCAGCTTCCGCAGCTAAAGGTGAGGACAGGGGAAGGCGGGGCTATCTCCATCGAGAAGAACCCCATGAACTCCGAGGCCCACGTCGTCGTCGCGGAGATGATGATCCTCATGAACAGAACTGCGGGGAAATTCCTCAAGGACAGGCGCATCCCGGCGATCTACAGATCCCAGCCTGAGTCCGTCTCCGAGGACGCCCGCGTGCTCGACAATACGAACCCACTATATCCGCTCCAGATCGTGAAGTTTCTAAGGGCCCCCCGCATCGGGCTCGGCCCCGACGTCCACAAGTCGCTCGGCATCGACGTCTATACTCAGGTCACCTCTCCCATTCGCCGCTACGCCGACCTCGTCATGCAGCGCCAGATAGTATCCGAGCTAATGGAGGGCGAGCCTATGTACACCGAGGACGAGCTCGAAAACCTCTACCCGATGATCGAAGTCGGAATACGCGACAAGAAAACGATCGAGAGGAACCGCGAGAGGTACTGGCTATACAAGCACCTGAAGTCGCTAGAGGGTACTGCCATAAACGGCATCATCAGCTCGACGTCAGGAAGGAGGATAGGGGCCTATCTGCCGGACTACCTTTTCGAGACTTCTGTAAGCAACGGGCCGGATACCCAGGTCACTGAGGGTGACCATGTGCGTCTATTCGTGACGAGAGTCGACCCTTTGAGACGAATTTTGACTCTAACATTGACCTAATCGGTCAATCCGTTCGGATCATGCGATGTTACAGCACAGCCTGAAGTCTTGTTTCGCACCCACTAATACTTAAAGCAAGATATTAGATATTAAATATCACAGTAATATTAGCAAGATAGATACTAGTATTTAAAGTACCTTCTAAAGCCGAAACCTCTAGCTTGAACTCTATTCAGGACTGTTTTTAAGGGCTTCAAGTATTTCCTCAAGTGTTGTGAACTTGAGTCTCGGCCTCCCGGCAGCCTTTCCGCGCTCGATTTCGAGCGTGTCCAGCTTGAGCCAATCCTCATATGTAATGAAGTCGGGCTGGGCTTCCCTTACGAACGCTTCGAGGCTCTGCCTGTCCGGGCTCTCCGGCTTATGGAGCTTCCCCGAAACGATATCCTCGACTATGCACTCGACTGTCTCGCCCGAATCCTGCTTGTTTGTGCCTATAACGCCCGACGGCCCGCGCTTGATCCATCCCGTTGCATAGAGCCCGTCTACGTGCTCGCCCGTCCCGGGGTCGGTCACACGTCCCTTTTCGTTGTGAATCACGCCCCACTTCTCGTGGAACGGCACCTCGGGGAGCGGCACTCCCAGATATCCTATCGAGCGAAAGACGATCCCGGCCTCGAGATCCTCGTACTCGTCCGTCGAGCGGGAGCGTATATCTCCCTTCTCGTCCCTGTAGAGCTCGTTCTTAACTAGCCTGACGCCCCTGACCCTGCCGTTCTCGTCGCCCAGTATCTCCACCGGGGAGACGAGGAACCTTATATGAAGCTGCCTCTCTTTCACGTGCCCGGCCGGGTCACAGTACGACTTCAGTATCTCTATCTTGTTTATGCTCGACTGGTCCTTCGACGTTTCTAGCTCGGCCTTCGTTTCGTCGTCGAGCTCCACCTCGTGGGGGAGAGTCACGGCGTGGGCGCCGATCATCTTCCCCAGCTCTCTTACCTCGGGGTTGGTGAAGGCGGCCTGCATCGGGCCCCTCCTGCCCAGTAGATAAACCTCTCTTATCTCGCTTTTCTCCAGCGCGTCGAGGGCGTAATCCGCAATGTCCGTTTCCCTGAGCTCGGCGTCTGTGCGGCACAGTATGCGCGCTACGTCAATCGCGACGTTCCCGACGCCCACGACGACGGCCCTCTTTACCGAGAGGTCGAAATCTAGGCCCCTGTAATCCGGGTGCCCGTTGTACCAGGCTACGAACTCCGTCGCCGTATGGCTGCCCTTGAGGTCCTCGCCCGGTATGCCGAGCTTTCTGTCCGTCTGCGCGCCGGTCGCGAAAATGATAACGTGGTAAAAGCGCTTCAGATCCGAAAGGTGTATGTGCTTTCCGAACTCGACGTTCCCATAGAACCTGACCTTCGGGTTCGCCGCTATCTTGTCGTAAATCTTCGTTACTGATTTTATCTTCTGATGGTCCGGCGCGACGCCCGACCTTACCAATCCGTGGGGCGTCGGCAGCCTGTCGAATATGTCTATCTCGAAGGCATGCTCCGTTTTTTTCAGCAAATGCTCGGCCGCGTAGAAACCGGCCGGTCCCGAGCCGATAATGGCGACTCTTATAATATCGTTCATGTTCACTGCTCCATTGGGCTAAATAGTTTTCTTCCTGTAGATCCGCATAAAAAGAGCTTCAGTCTGGAAATGGAAGTTCCCGCGGGGCCACGGGATTCTGAAAATTTCTTTGACTAGTTGTGCATAGTTCTTTTTACCGAGTATTATAATTTAATGGAATAAATATACCAAAAATCCGGGCGGAGGGGTTAATGCCGGCCACGCCGCAGCCGCCGCGGTTATTTATACCATAACGAGCCCGGTTTTCCGGGCCCGATGCGTGCCCGAAGACAGCCATTCGCGGCCGTCCCCTTCGGAAGCGCATTCGAGAAAGCAGGCAAAGAGAAGCATCCGGGGATCCGGAGCCAATTAGTTACCGGTAAAGAAATAATGCATGCCAAAAGCCGGCCAGGCACATCCGCTAAGAAAACCATAGACAGGGCGGATTTCCATCTAAAAATCGTTCAGGAGATAAGCGACCTCGTCAACACATCGACGGGGCTCAACATCATCCTCAAAAAGGTCGTCAACAAGATCGCCGTCTCGCTCAGGCTGGATGTCGTCTCGGTATATCTGTGGGACTCCGAAAGAAAGGTGCTCACGTTAAGGTCAACCAAAGGCCTCAACATCGACCCTCTAAGGAATCCCATCACCCTGAGCCCCCAGGAAGGACTCACGGGCCTCGTATACGAGACGTCGCGTCCGATAACGGTCATGCCGGCCTCCGAGCACCCGCGCTACAGGTACTTCCCAGAGATCGGCGAGGAAGAATACGAAAGCTACATCGGCGTCCCGATACTGCTCCAGAACCGCTGCATAGGTGTCCTCGTCGGCCAGACAAAGGAAAAACGCCTCATCAATCCGGCCGAGGAAACGCTCTTCCAGATAATCGCATCGAGGCTCGCCGGGCTTCTCGAAGTAGCCGACAGGCTCGAGAGGCTCAAAACCCCCTCGATCGTAAAGCACGAAACGAGGACGTACCAGGGCAAGGGCGTCTCGAACGGCGTCGCCATTGGCAACGTCTTCATCTTCCGCGGCCTCTTCCAGCAGGTAAACACAGAGAAGCTGACACCGTCCTCGCCCAAGGTTGAAAAGAAGCGCCTCGAGAAGGCGTTTCATGACGTCGAGCTCGACCTCAAGAGCCTCATAGAAACGCTCGACTCGAAGTCCGTACTCTCGAGCGAAGAGATAGACATCTTCCGCGCTCATCTCCTTATACTCCGGGGCTCGACGCTCCGTAAAGCCGTCATGGGCAAGCTCGAAGCCGGCGATATGGCGGCGGAGCTCGCAGTAATAGAGGGGATAGAGGCAATAGCGCAGCAATTCGAGGCAATGAGCGACAGGTATCTACGCGAAAAGGCGCAGGACTTCCGCGACATCGGCGAAAGGCTCCTCCACGAGCTCATCAAACACAGCACCGGGAGCAAGACCGCAGCCGAGCCCAAGGAAGGCTCCATACTGGTTGCCTACGAAATCGGCCCGTCGTTCATATCGATGCTGCTCAAGAACAAAGTCTCTGGCGTGATAATAGAGAAGGGGGGCGAAACCTCCCACGCCACAATAATAGCGAAATCCCTCGGCATTCCCGCCGTGGTCGGTGTGGATAACATAAGCATGCTCCTCCGCTCGGGCGAAAAAGCTATAGTGGACGGCAAGACCGGGTTTATCTTCTCGAACCCGGACGAAAGCCTCATCGCCGAGTATCAGAACACATACTCACGCCTTATTAAGGTAAAGGAAGAGATCGAGCTGGCCGCCATGGATGTATCCAACAACTCCAGCCTCGGCATCCGGATATCGGTCAACATCGGATTTCCGATAGACGTTCAGCTCGCCAAGCAGTACGGCATACGCGACGTCGGCCTTTTCAGGACGGAATTCGCCTTCAGCCAATACGCCAAGTGGCCTGGAGTCCGCCAGCAGGCGCGAATCTATAAGGACATAGCCGACAGCTTCGAGGGGTACGTCACTATAAGAACCCTCGACATAGGGGCCGACAAGCTGCTCCCGTATTTCGAGTTTCCGAGGGAAGACAACCCTCTCCTCGGCCTCCGGGCCATAAGGTTCTCGATGGAATACCTCGAGCTCTTCAAGGACCAGCTCAGGGCCATTCTCCTGGCCTCGAAAAAGGGCAGCAAGCTCCGGATACTCCTCCCGATGATAACGAACCTCTGGGAGGTCGAAACGGCGCGAGACATAATCGACGACCTGGTGAAGGAAATCGGCGTCCCCGAGGCCGAGATACCTCCACTCGGGATAATGATGGAAGTCCCGGCGATACTCTACCAGCTCGACGACTACAAGGATATCATTGACTTCGTCTCGGTCGGCACGAACGACCTCATACAATACATACTTGCCGTCGACAGGAACTCGAACGTAGTCGGGCACCTCTACTCGGGCTTTCATCCGGCCGTCCTCCGCGTGCTCGACGACATCTACTACAAGACGAGGCTCTCCGGGATGGACGTCTCCGTATGCGGCGAGCTTGCCGGTACGCCGTCCGGCGCTCTCGGCCTCATGGCCCTCGGTTTCAAACAGCTGAGCGTCTCGCCGTCGAATCTTCCCTACGTAAGATTCCTCAGCGGCAAGGTGGACAGGCTGCTCCTAAGCTCGGTGAGAAGAGACATTCTAAACCTCAAGAAGAACAGCGAAATAGAGCGCTATCTCATAGAAACGCTCGAATCGATCCACCCCGCCCTGATTGAGATCGAGTAGCCTATTCGCCGTCCTCACTTCCAATTTCCCGGCACTGGTGTAACTTTTACTCCCTGTCCATGAAGCCCCGCAAGATACATATAATCCTTTTTGTGCTGACGGTTCTGACGACGTTCCTCACCGGGTACGGCACATGGGGGAATTACCTCAGCGCCGCGCTCTTCTCCGGGGGGCTGCTTTTTATACTCGGCTCCCACGAAATGGGGCACTATTTTTACGGCAGGAAATACGGCATAGACATCACGCCGCCGTACTTCATCCCTGCGCCGCCCTATATCTCTCCCATAGGCACATTCGGCGCATTCATAAAAATAAAGTCCCCTATATACTCCAAGAAAGCACTTTTCGACATAGGCATCGCGGGCCCTCTCGCGGGTATAGTCGCGACGATACCCATAACGATAATCGGAATATCCCTCTCGACATTTGTAGATTCCGGGACGTTTAACGGAAACGGCGGATACATGCTCGGCACGCCGCTCATATTCGGTTTCATATCAGAGATATTCCTCGGCTCCCCGCCCGAGGGGCAGACAATACTCCTTCATCCCCTGGCATTCGCCGGGTGGGTGGGGCTGTTCGTGACGGCGCTCAATCTGATTCCGAGCGGGCAGCTCGACGGCGGCCATATCGTATATGCCCTGTTCTCGAAGGGGTTCCACAAAGTGGTCTCGGTGCTTATGATCGTCGTGCTGTTCGTGTTCGGCGTCGGAACCGAGCCGCTCCTCTTCCTGGCGGAGAAATACGGCGGCCCGGCGCTCGCGCCCTACCTCGCTGGCGTGCCCGTCTTCGGCGGCTGGCCGGGGTGGGTTCTCTGGGCGGCGCTCCTTACCCTCATGGGGCCTAAGCACCCCCCGACCTACTACGAGGACGGCGGGCTCGGGTCCGGAAGAATGGCCCTCGGCGTGCTTTCGCTTCTCATATTTATAGGGAGTATTTCCCCGGTTCCGATCGCGCTGGCGTATTAAGGCATGGCCCGGAGCAAGGCTTCGGGCCACCCGTCCGGGCACCATTTGCAGGGCTCTATATAGCCCATAGTCGAAATTTCACGGAATATTGAAAATCTCCGGAGTTAGGGTAAGTTTACTTGTCCGCGACCGCCGTCCGTTCCGGATTGTGCTCCATTTTTTAGCTTTACACAACTTGGACAATAAAAAGGAAACCAGCTAACAGGAGGATTTACAGTGGCACAAAAAGATACATTAACCATAACCGATAACCGGACTGGTAAATCGTACGAGTTACCGATCGAGCACGATACCATTCGGGCAGCTGACCTCAAGCAGATAAAGGTCAACCCCGACGATTTCGGGATGATGAGCTACGATCCCGCATTCGGCAACACAGCCGCCTGTATAAGCCGCGTCACCTACATCGACGGCGACAAAGGTGAGCTCATCTACAGGGGCTACCCCATAGAAGTCCTGGCGGAAAAGAGCAATTACCTCGAAGTTGCCTATCTACTCCTGAACGGCGAGCTTCCGACGAAGGCCCAGTATGACCAGTGGGTCCATGACATAACGCATCACACGATAGTTCACGAAAATATAAAGAGGTTCATGGACGGTTTCCGCTACGACGCGCATCCGATGGGGATGCTCCTCGGAACGGTCGGCGCGCTATCCACCTTCTACCCCGAAGCAAAAGACATATTCAATAAAGAAATAAGGGATATCCAGGTCCACAGGCTCATCGCGAAGATGCCGACAATGGCGGCCTTCGCCTACCGCCACGCCATGGGTATGCCGTACGTTTACCCGGACAACGAGCTTTCCTATGCAGGAAACTTCCTCAACATGATGTTCAAGATGACTGAGCTCAAGTACGTGCCCGATCCTGTGATCGAAAAGGCAGTGGACATTCTCTTTATACTCCACGCCGACCACGAGCAGAACTGCAGCGCGAGCGCGATGCGTAACGTCGGCAGCTCCCTGCCTGATCCGTACTCGGCGACGGCCGCTGCGATCGCGGCGCTCTACGGCCCGCTCCACGGCGGCGCCAACGAGGGCGTTCTCCAGATGCTGAAGGAAATCGGCTCCGTCGAGAGGATCCCCGAATACATCAAGCGCGCCAAGGCCGGCGAGTTCAGGCTCATGGGCTTCGGGCACCGCGTCTACAAATCCTACGACCCAAGGGCGAAGATAATCAAGGAGGCCGCCTACGAAGTGTTCGAGGCCAAGGGCAAGAACCCGCTCCTCGACATCGCTCTCGAGCTCGAGCGCATAGCTCTCGAAGACGATTACTTCGTACAGCGCAAGCTCTACCCGAACGTAGACTTCTACTCCGGTCTCATTTATCAGAGCCTCGGTATCCCGGTCGAGATGTTCACGGTCATGTTCGCCATAGCGCGTACGTCCGGATGGCTCGCCCAGTGGATAGAGCTCCTCGAAGATCCCGAGAGAAGGATTGCCCGTCCGAGGCAGATTTATCTCGGCGAGATGAACAAGAAATATGTGCCGATAGAAAAGAGAAAGGGTTAACGCCGGCGGGTATAGACGGTCGGGACGCAGCCTAAGTGCTGGAAAAATGCTTTCCGATCATGCTGGTGTGATAATAATTGATCATGTGTTCTAGGGAGGCGATAAAGATTCTTATCGCCTCCTTTTTTATTTCATCACTCTTCAGGAACTCTTCCCTTTCATCGTCAGACGGCAATTTCGCGATTATATTTTTCATCGCATCGGCGAATGACTCTGCCAGGTCTTTTCTGTCCTGCTTGAGTATTGCTTCGATGAAACCTTCGTCCTGAAGGTCGTATTTTCTGGCTATGATTTCCTTCCTCAGCTCATCTGGAAGAGTAGGGGACCCGAGCCCCGGAATCTCTTCGAGAGCCCCTTCAAAAACCTGAACAAGTTCGTCAATGTACGCCATGGATTGAAATATAACCTGATAGGGAGAGGGGGACAATGTATACGTGAGTCACGTGGGGCATTCGATATAATTGATGTAAGGCCGGGAAACTGCGGCGCTTTTGCTTTGTCCCCTCAGTTAATACTTTTAAAAAACGGGATCCTGAATTAAATTCAGGATGACGGAAATGTGGAGTCGCGATGGGGTCGCGACTTTGAATTATGTGGATTCCCGATAAAGGCATTCGGGAATGACAGACTGGACTCAATCCCTCCCCGCCTTCTCCATCCTTGCTTTCCCCTCTATGCTCCGTATCATCCTGATAGCGTACTTCCTGTTCTCCTTCCAGTCCGGGTAGAAGGACGGCTTCTTGTCCTCGACGAGCAGCGTAAGCTGCTCCATCGCCATATCGAACTTCTTCTGCTTTATGTAATTCGCCGCCAGATACAGCCGCGCCGACGAGAGGTGCGGGTCCACGCCGAGCGAGCGCTTGAGGTATATCTCCGAAATGTGGAGGTCGCCGCCGAGGAGTCCCGGAAGGTAAAAATAGAGCGCGCCGTTCATGGCGAGCCCCTCGGGGTGGTTCGGGTCGAGCTTGAGTATAGTGTCGAGCTCACGCCGCACCTCGGGCAGCATGAAGAGCGAGTTGAAGAGTCCCTTTGTGTCCCCGAGCGAGGCGAGGTTCGCGACGTAGAAGAAATGCGCGTCCGGGTTGCCGGGCTCCAGCTTAACCGCCTTCTCCCCCTCCTTCATACCATTCTCGAACGCCCGTATAAGCTCGTCCTTCGTCCCCGCCTCGATGTAACCGTACGTGAGCCACGCACGTGACAGGAAGAGAATAGTCTCCACGTTATCCGGATCGGCCCTGGAAACCCCTTCCGCGATCTTTATGGATTCCAGGATATTCCCGGGCTTCTTGTCATAATCCGAAAGAAGGCCCCACGCCTCGTCGAGCCCCGGGGGCAAGGCGGTCTCCGCGCCTGACGGCGGGGCGGTATCGGGGTCTTCCGCGTACGAATACGTAAAGGGGAGGGCGGCTGAAAGAAGTATCAGCATAACGCCCGTTTTAAAAGCCGTCATACTGAAATAGTGTAGCCCACGGTTTAGTCCAAACCAAAGGTTCCGATGTCTTCTATGACAGCGTAGAGAAGGTTGATCGTGTGTGTGATGTCCGTCTTGTATGCGAGGCAGCTCGGGCTGTGGAGATACCGGACAGGCACTGATACCGACGCCGCGCGCGTGCCCTTGCCCGAAACCTGCATGGCCGTCGCGTTGGTGCTGCCGGCTTTTTTGACCGTTATCTGGTAGGGGATGTCGTTCTTACGCGCCGTGTCCATTATGAAATCGCTGAATGGCCTGTGCGCCACGAGGAACCTGTCAGAGAGCCTCACTTCGGGCCCTTTGCCGCAATTTGCGAGCGTCTTGTGCTCGGAGACGCCGGGCACATCCATCGCGACCGTCCCTTCCAGCGCAATAGCGAAATCGGGCTCGACCGCGGGCGTTATGATATGCGCGCCCCGGAGGCCTACCTCCTCCTGCACAGTCGCCGTCAGGAAAAGGTCGCAAGTCTGAACCGGGTTTTTCCTCATGGCCTCTATCATGACGAAGAGCCCGACCCTGTCGTCTATGGCCTTTGATATGAACGACTCTTCCGTCTCCTCGAACGGGTAGTAGAACGACGCCACGTCGCCCACGCCTACAAGCTCCTTCACCTTTTCGGCCGAAAGCCCGAGGTCAACGACGCAGTCTTCAATCTCCGGGACTTCCTTGTTGTTTGTGTTACGGCTGATGTGTGGCGGGATCGCGGCCACTGTTCCGACGAGCGGCTTCTTGCCCCAAACCAGTATGCGCTGCCCGTAAAATACCCTAGGGTCCATGCCGCCGAGGGATATGACACGCAAAAATCCGCGGCTGTCGATGTGGCTCACCATGAAGCCGACCTCGTCCATGTGCGCGTCCACGACCAGCCTTGGCCCGTCGCCCGGCACGTGTGCGATAACGTTGCCCATCGCGTCTTCGGTTATCTCGTCCGTAAATTCCGAAAAGAGTCTCTTGATTATTTCCCTTACGGGGCCTTCGTGGCCGGGAAGGCCGGTGGCCTCGCAGAGTTCTATAAGGAGTTGAGTGTTCATCGGGAAATTGATTATAACCAAAGACGGGCGGATTTCCAGCCCGGCGCTGTCCCCATGGACAGGGCGGAGCTGCAACCTTAACGGAAAATTCACGCCGTGTTAACCGCTCATTTACCGGGCCCCGGCATTATCTCCGAAACGTTTTAATAACTCAAAGGAGGAAGAAAATAGTGAGGACAAATTTCAGACAAAAATTGTTATCAGGCCTGACGCTTCTGGCCCTGGCGGTCTTTCCGATGACGGCAAAGGCAGGGCTCGATCTTACGGCCATAGGCACATACGAGACAGGCGTTTTCGACGGCGGAGCGTCGGAGATAGTAGCGTTCGACCCCGAGACGGACAGGCTTTTCGTTATTAACGCGACGGACTCGGTAGTAGACGTGCTCGACGTCTCCGATCCCTCGAACCCAGTAAAAATATTCACGATAGACGTGACGAACGACATAGGCGCTAACGGCGGGGTAAACAGCGTTGACGTAAAGAACGGCCTCGTGGCGGTGGCTACCGAAAACGCGGACAAAACCCTCCCGGGCTACGTCGTTCTCTATGATACTGCAGGCGCATACCAAACGCATGTGGG
>JBFWTW010000061.1:0-14480 GCA_050247635.1 Candidatus Dadabacteria bacterium
TCCCACACAGGAACGAGTTTCTGGGGGAGATAAGGGGGGCGAGATTTTACAACGATTCCAAGTCCACCAGCCCGGGGGCGACGGAGCGCGCGCTCGAAAGCCTGCCCGCGCCGATCATTCTCATAGCGGGGGGGAAGGACAAGGGCGTCAGCTACGAGCCGCTCAGGGCTTCTGTAAAGGAGAAGGTGAAGCTGCTTGTTTTGTTCGGGGAATCGAGATTCAGGATGAAGGAAGATCTGGGCGGGGACGCGGAAACTGTCCTGGCGGATTCGCTCGAAGACGCAGTGAATAAGGCACTCGGGAACCTTACGCCGGGCGATACCGTGCTCTTCTCGCCCGCATGCTCGAGCTTTGACATGTTCGGCTCATACGAAGAAAGAGGAAGGAGGTACAAGGACATTGTTAGGAATATTTAATTCGGCGAAGGGTGGCAGTTACGACGTGGGGGTTATCCTCTCGGCCGCGTTTCTGACGGCGATGGGTGTCCTCATGGTCTACAGCACGAGCTCGGTCTACTCGCTCGAGATGTACGGGAACGCGAATTATTTCCTTATACGTCATTCCATATATCTGGCGATCGGCATTCTCTCGATGCTCGTCCTTATGCGTATCGATTACAAGCTCCTTAGGAAGCTGGTTTACCCGGCCTATCTCTTCGGGCTCTTCATGCTGATAATCGTCCTGATACCGGGCATCGGCAAGGAAGTGGGCGGCGCGCGGAGGTGGATAGACATAGGGTTCTTCACGTTCCAGCCGTCCGAGATCGCAAAATACATACTCGTCTTTTATCTGGCGCACTCTCTCACAAAGAAAAGGGACAAGCTCGATAACTTCGTCGTCGGCTTCGCGTCGCACGTTCTTATCGCGGGGGTCTACGTGCTGCTTGTCCTTCTCGAACCGGATTTCGGGAGCGCGACGATAATGCTGACAGTACTTTTCGGCATGCTGTTCATCGGCGACGTGAAGATGAAGTACCTGGTTCCCGTGGGCGTCATATCGGTCATATTCCTCGTAATCGCGATCATAACGAAGGGCTACAGGATGAACCGCGTCACGTCGTTCATGGACCCCTGGCAGGACCCGCTGGGCTCGGGCTATCAGGCGATACAGTCCTTCATAGCTTTCGCGATGGGCGGCGTGTACGGCACGGGGCTCGGCGACAGCTCGCAGAAGCTCTTCTTCCTTCCGCAGGCGCATACGGACTTCATATTCTCAATAATAGGCGAGGAACTGGGCTTTATCGGCATAGCGCTCGTAATCGCGGGATTCGCGGTCCTCTTCATAAGGAGCCTCAGGGTTTCGCTCCGCGCGCCCGACCTCTTCGGATGCTATCTCGTTTTCGGCTGCGTTTTGCTCATAGCGATTCAGGCGGGCATCAACATGGCCGTTGCGGTAGGGCTCTTCCCGACCAAGGGTCTCACGCTGCCTTTCATCAGCTACGGGGGCTCGTCGCTTATCGTGTGCCTCTCGGCCATAGGAATAATATTGAATGTCTCGCGCTCGGGTGCGAGATGAAGGTAATAATAGCCGGCGGCGGCACGGGCGGACATATTTTCCCGGCTGTTTCCGTCGCCGAAGAGATTCTCGGGAGGGACGCCTCCAACGAAGTGCTGTTCGTAGGCACCAGGACCGGCCTCGAAAACGAGATTCTCTCGAAAAGGGGATACAAGATAGAGCACATAACCGCAAGGGGGATGAAGGGGAGCGGAATGGTTAGGAGCGTAAAGGCCGTTTTCGCGGCGATAACCGGCGTATCCGAGTCGATGTCGATTCTGAAGTCATTTAAACCCGACGTCGTTTTGGGTGTGGGCGGTTATGTTTCGGGGCCGATGGTGCTGGCGGCGTCTTTACGCGGCGTGCCGACTGCGATATGCGAGCAGAACGCCTATCCCGGAATCGCGAACCGCATTCTCGGGAAGTTCGTAAAGAAGGTGTTCACCACTTTCGACGACGCGGCGGCGTTTTTCCCCGGCGGGAAGGTCGTCCTGACGGGTAACCCAATAAGGAGAGATATCCTCACGGGAAAGCCCGGCGGCAAAAACCCGGAAGGGCTTACGATACTCGTTTTCGGCGGGAGCCAGGGCGCGCGGAGGCTTAACGTTTCCGTCCCCGAGGCGCTGTCGATGCTCGGGAGGAGCGACTTGTCCGTCATTCACCAGACGGGCGCAAAGGACGTCGAATCCGTGAAAAAGGCGTATGAAAGCTACGGCATCCCGGCGCGCGTGATGCCATTCATAGACGACATGGCGGGGAGCTACGCCGAGGCGGATTTCGTCATAGCGCGCTCCGGCGCGGGAACCGTCGCCGAGATTACGGCGCTCGGAAAGCCGTCGCTCCTTATACCCTACCCCTACGCCACTAACGATCACCAGATGGCAAATGCGCGGTCCCTCGAAAAGACCGGCGCGGCCATCGTTATGCGTGACAGTGAGGCCGAGCCCGGCAATCTCCGGGAGGCATTGACCAACGTGTTTCAGAAAGACAAACTAGATAGGATGTCCCGGGCGGCTCTTCTGCTCGGGCGGCCGGGAGCGGCCTCCGATATAGTCGACCGGATATATATGCTGGCAGGAGTGAATTAGTGTACGGAAGAATTCAGCGAATACATTTTGTGGGCATCGGCGGCATAGGAATGAGCGGCATAGCCGAGGTCCTTATAAACATGGGATATACGATAACGGGCTCCGACATGAAGGAGTCCGCCACTGTAAAAAGATTAAAGGAGCTCGGGGCGAAGGTGGCCATAGGCCACAGCCCCGAAAACGTGGAAGGGGCGGGCGTAGTCGTCGTGTCCTCGGCCGTAAACGAGCGGAACCCCGAGGTCGTCGAAGCCAGGAGGGCGGGAATTCCCGTCATCCCGAGGGCGCAGATGCTGGCAGAGCTGATGAGGCTCCGTTACGGCATAGCGGTCGCCGGGAGCCACGGCAAGACGACAACGACATCGATGGTTTCGGCCGTCCTTTCTCACGGAGGACTCGACCCGACGATAGTGGTCGGCGGGAAGGTAAAGACGATGGGCACGAACGCCCGTCTCGGAAAGGGGAGCTTCATGGTCGTCGAGGCGGACGAGAGCGACGGCTCTTTTCTCCTCCTCTCGCCCGTGATATCTGTCCTGACGAATATAGACGAGGAGCACCTCGACCATTACAAGACGTTCGATGTGCTACAAAAGGCGTTTACGGATTTCGTGAACAAGGTGCCGTTCTACGGGCTTTCCGTCCTGTGCACTGACTGCCCGAACGTCAGGCGCATTGCGGAGTCCTTCGAAAAAAGGGCGGTCACGTACGGGTTTAACCAGGACGCCTCTCTACGCGCCGAGAACGTCGAAATAAGCGGCTTCAAGACTGAATTCGACGTCGTCCTGGACGGCCAGCCGCTCGGGAGAATAACACTTAACGTCCCCGGGATGCACAACGCCCTGAACGCCCTTGCGGCCGTAGCGGTCGGGATGGAGCTCGGGATGACGTTCGAGCAGGTAAAGGAAGGGCTCGCCGAATTCAGCGGCATAGACAGGCGGCTTCAGATAAAGGGCCTGGGAAAAGAAATCCTCGTCCTCGACGATTACGCCCACCATCCGAACGAGATAAGGGCCACGCTGAGCGCCGTCAAGGATTCGGGGCTCGGGAGGATAGTAGCCATATTCCAGCCGCACAGGTATTCGAGAACGAGCCTTTTGTTCGACGATTTCACACGCGCACTATTAAACACGGATATGCTGTATTTACTGGACATTTATCCCGCCGGCGAGGAGCCCATAGAGGGCGTGTCGTCGAAGGCGCTCTACGAATCACTAAAAGAATCCGGGCATAAGAATGTTTTCTATTCGAACGGCAGCGGAGAGGATATCGTTACCACAGTGATGAAGGCCGTGAAGCCCGGAGACGTCGTAATAACGCTGGGGGCCGGAAACGTATGGATGGTCTCGGAAAGGATAGCAGAGGAAATCGGATGAGAGCCTTCGCGGAGAGCGCTCAGGAAATGGGGTGCGAGGTCGCGCGGCACTACCCGATGAGCAGGTATACCTCGCTCAGGGTGGGCGGCGAGGCGGAGCTCGTTGTCACCCCGGGCAGCGTCGCCGAGTTGTGCAGGCTGCTCGACATACTTTCGGGCTCGGACATACCGTGGGTGGTCCTCGGAGCGGGCTCGAACACCGTCGTCTACGACGGCGGGATAAACGGCGTAGTCATATCGACTACCAGACTCAGGAACATAGAAATAAGGGAAGACGGGACGGTCCACGCAGAGACGGGGGCCATACTCGGAGCGATACTCAACAAGACTATAAAGGCGGGGCTCACGGGGTTCGAATTCGCGGCCGGAATACCGGGGACGGTAGGCGGCGGGGTATTCATGAACGCCGGGGCGAACGGGGGTGAGATAAAGGACTCGCTTACGCGCGTGTGGGTATGGCTAGACGGGCACGAAATAGAAATTAAAAGGGAAGACATAAAGTTCGAATACAGGAAGAGCCATCTTCCGGCCGGGTGCGTGATTACGAGGGCCGAATTCGGCCTCAAACCCGGCGACAAGGAAGAGATCGAGAAGAACGTTAAGGAATACATGGAAAAAAGAAGCCGGACCCAGCCGATCAAGATGTCGAACACGGGCTCGATATTCAAGAACCCGCCCGATATAGCGGCCGGGAGGCTCATCGAAGAGCTCGGCCTCAAGGGATACGGCATCGGCGGGGCGCGTTTTTCGGAGCTCCACGCGAATTTTATTGTCAACGCCGGCGGCGCGACGGCGAGCGACGTGCTTTCTCTTATAGAGACGGCGAAAAAAGAGGCGCGGGAAAAGAGGGGAATAACCCTCGAAACCGAGGTCCGGATCATAGGGAAGAAATAGTTTTGGAAGAGAACAGCGGATTCGCCTGGAAAAAGATTATCATTGCGGCCTCCGTTTTCGTCGTCATAGCGGCGATAGCGGCGGCCTGCTACGTTACGCTCCGCCTCGGCATGTTCACCGTCGAGGAGGTGGTGGTCACGGGCAACAACCGTATAACTTCGAAGGAGATAATAAAGCGCTCCGGAATCAGGGAAGGCATCAGCAGTATTTTCTTTTTGGAGGACCAGGTCGAGGAAGACATAAAGAAAAACCGCTGGATAAGCACCGTCGAAGTCGTAAAGGAATTTCCCAAAAAAGTTCACATCGACATCAAGGAAGCAGAGGTTTTCTGCATAGTGCTCGGGGAAGAGGGAAAGCCCCTTTACATGAGCCGGGACGGGCAGGTGCTCGACACCGGAAATTTCGATCTCGGTCTTGATTTTCCGGTCCTTATCGGCGAAGGTATAAAGGACCCGGAACTACTGAAAGAGGCCCTCGATATCCTGGAATTATCCAAAAACAGCAGCACGCTGAAGTGGGATAGCATATCGGAGGTCCACGTCGATTCCCTTTACGGAATAAACGTATTCACGAACGATAAACTAAGAATTGAATTCGACAGAGACAAGATAGCCGAGAAGTGGGACAATCTGGAAAAGATACTCAGGTATTCTGACACTCTCGGCCTTTCGGAGTCGTATATCAACGTGAGCTCGGGCTCGAAAGGGGTCGTGAATTTCAGACAGCCGGAAAAGAGTGCTGGAGCACAGGATGGGTAGCGATAGAGATGTAATAGTAGGTCTCGATATCGGGACAACCAAAATCTGCGCAATCGTCGGCGAAGTCAATCCCAAGACAGGAGAGGTCGAAATAATAGGAGTCGGAACGTATCCGTCCTACGGCCTCAAGCGCGGCGTAGTCGTAAACATAGACAACACCATACAGTCCGTTAAGCATGCCGTAGAGGAAGCCGAGCACATGGCCGGCTGCGAGATAAGGACAGTGTTCGTCGGCATCGCCGGCGGGCATATAAAGGGCATAAGCGGCCACGGGATGATAACGATCCGTGACCGCGAGGTCTCTAAAAAGGACGTAGAAAGGGTTATCGAATCCGCAAACGCCGTTCTTATACCGGCGGACAGGGAAATAATTCATGTGATTCCGCAGGAATACCTCATTGACGGCCAGAGCGGCATAAAGGACCCGATAGGCATTTACGGCATAAAGCTCGAAACAAAGGTTCACATAGTGACGGGGCAGGTGACCGCCGCGCAGAACCTCGTAAAATGCATTCACGGCGGGGGGATGGACGTCGCGGACGTCGTTCTCGAGCAGCTCGCGTCGAGCGAGGCCGTCCTTACCGACGACGAAAAGGAGATAGGCGTCGTCCTCATCGACTGCGGCGGCGGAACGACGGACATAGCGATATTCATAGGCGGCAGCATAAGGTATACGGAGAACGTGACCCTCGGCGGGGACAACATAGACAGGGACATAGCCCTCGGACTTTCGACGCCCCTTGCCGAAGCGAGAAGGATAAAGGAGAAATACGGGACGGCTATCGCCGACATGGTTTCCCCTGACGAGATGATTGAGGTCCCGAGCGTCGGCGGGAAGCACTTCAGGAAGATATCGCGTAAGGACCTCGCCATGGTTATCGAGCCCAGGATGGACGAGATTTTTTCGCTCGTAAAAAGGGAGATAAAAAAGTCGGGCCTCGAGGATATGATGCCCGCGGGGGCGGTCATCACAGGCGGCAGCGTTATAATGAACGGCACCGTGGAGCTTGCGGAGATGATACTCGAAATGCCCGTCAGGATGGGCATTCCGACGGATGTAGGCGGCCTTACGGACATTATCGCCAACCCGGTTTATTCGACTGGAGTCGGGCTCGTTTTGTACGGCGTCGAATACAAAGGGGACAACAAGCTCCGCATAAGGGACGAGAATGTGTTCAAAAAAATATTTGATAGCATGAAAAACTGGTTTCAGGAGTTTTTTTAGGTTAAAATGGATTAACGTAGCACCGAGGAGGGTTCCCATATATGGCAAATTTTGAGCTTGAAGATACAGGCTTGGAACAGAAAGCAAAAATAAAAGTAATAGGTGCCGGCGGAGCCGGCGGAAACGCAGTAAACGCCATGATCGAAAGGGGTCTTCAGGGCGTTGAATTTATAGTAGCCAACACGGACTCACAGGACTTAAGGAAATCCCTCGCACACACAAAAATCCAGATAGGCAACAGAACGACCAAGGGTCTCGGTTCGGGTGGCAACCCCAACCTTGGGCGCGAAGCTGCTATCGAAGATCAGATTAAAATAGCCGAAGCGCTCGAAGGCGCGGATATGGTTTTCATAACCGCGGGCATGGGCGGCGGCACGGGCACGGGGGCATCCCCGATTCTCGCGCAGGCTTCGAGGGATGTTGGCGCACTCACCGTAGGCGTTGTGACGAAGCCCTTTGGTTTTGAAGGTCAGAAGAGAAACAGGCAGGCCCTCGAGGGGATAGAAAATCTCGAAAAAGAAGTAGACACGCTCATCGTAATACCCAACGACAGGCTCACCGAAGTGCACAAGGTGTCGATACTCGACGCCTTCACGCGCGCCGACGAGGTGCTCCACCAGGCCGTACGCGGCATATCGGACATCATCACCGGCACGGGTTACATCAACGTGGACTTCGCGGACGTGAAGAGCATCATGGGCGAGAACGGCGGGAAGGCCCTTATGGGCACCGGCTATGCCGAGGGCAGCAACAGGGCCATAGAGGCGGCCGAAGCTGCCATAACCAGCCCGCTCCTCGAAGATATTTCGATAGAGGGGGCGACGGGCATACTCTTGAACGTTACCGCTTCTCCCGACTTCGGCATTGAAGAGCTGAATGATGCCTGTAATTACATCAAGGACAGGGCTCACGAGGACGTGAACCTCATCTTCGGTCTCGTCGTAAACCCGGACTTCAAGGAAGCAGTGCAGCTTACCGTAATCGCTACCGGAATTCAGAGCGCGCGGGCGGCCCAGCGGTTCGGAAAGATAGTTACCAAGATCCCGACCGACATCGGGGACGACGAGTTCGAGATTCCCGCATTCATCAGAAGACGCGGAATAAAAGAAGGCCAGTAAAAAGGAGCGGGGGACTGGTTCCCCCGTTCGACTCACCTTTACTTACCTTTTCCTGAGCGGAACGAATATAGGGCGGAGCTTTACCTGCCGGAGCGAACTTTCCCAAATTAATATTATTCCAACCTGAATACGTAGATTACCGGAATATCTATTCTACGATCTGGGCTTGATCGTAAGAACCTGTCCTGCCGGGTATGGCCTGCTCGAAAGCAAGTTTCAGCCGGGGAGCGTCGCTCCAGAGGCTCTCGATGTCGTAGAATTTACGGTAGGGCTCGTAGAAGACGTGCACTATGACGTCCGCCGAGTCAACGAGCACCCAGTTGCCCTCGGCGTAGCCTTCTATGCCGATTATCTTCTGGCCGAGCTCGTCGAGCTTTTTTTCTATATTGTCTACTATGGTTTTTACGCCCCTCGTGGAGTTGGCGCTGCACACGAGGAAATAATCGGTTACGTCGCTTTTGTTTCTGACATCCATGAGCACGGGATTTTCGGAGTTCTTCTCCCATGCAGCGTGGGCAAGGGCTAGTGCTTTCTTTTTGGAATTTATAGGGCTGCCTCCGTGTCGTAGAGTTTGTGTGCGCTTATATATCCGGCGACGCCGTCCGGGACGAGGTACCTTACGGACGCGCCTTCGTTTACATAAGTCCTTATTTCTGTTGAAGAAATTTCAAGCCCCTGGAAGCGGGTGAAAGCTATTATTTTCGAATGGCTGTTAATGTATGATATCACGTTACCTTCACTATTATGATAACTAAAATCCTTTTTAAGGGCAAGCGGTAATGACGGGAAACCGTCGTCCTGGCCAGGCCTTCCGATGACTGCGAAGTTCGAAAGAGTAAAGAGCTCATTGTAGGCCTTCCACGTTTCTATACGCGAAAAGAGCTCGCTTCCGACTATGAAGAAAAATTCGGCGTCGGGGTGTGTGGAGGTGAGATGCCGGAGCGTTTCGATGGTATATGAAGTCGTTTTCTTCTCTATCTCGTATGTATTAATGCCGAAAAACGGGTTCGGCTCGACCGCGATCTCGAGCATTTTGAGCCTGTGAACAGAAGGAGTGATATCCTTATCTTTATGCGGCGGTATGGCCGAAGGAACGAACCATACGCGGCTGAGGTCAAGCGTCTCCCTTATCTCTTCTGCTGCCCGGAGGTGCCCGAAGTGGACAGGGTCGAAGGTGCCCCCGAAAAGACCGATTCTGTCTTTGACCGCCTCGTCGGTGGCCGGAAGGACGTTCATCTTCTCGCCTCTTTCTTTTTTAAACTGCCCTCGACCATGAGCTCTTCGCCGAGCTTCGTAATTTTAATATCGTGTATTTGTATCGCGTTCTTTACGCTTTTGATCCCGAGCCCGTCTATCATGCTGACGCCGTCGCCGCCCAGGATTTTGGGCGCGTAGAAAAAGGCTATCTTGTCTACTATGCCCGCCTCGAGGGCGCTTGCCGCCGCCTTTCCTCCTCCCTCTATGAGAACGCTTACGATCTCGTTTCGCGCGAGCTCGCGCATGAGCTTTTTCATGTCGGGAAGGCCGTTCCTGTCGTGCCCGATTTCGAGCACGTGGGCCCCGGCCTCTTCGAGGCGCTTTTTCTTCGCTGGATCTGCCGGCTTAACGGTTGCGATTATCACGGTGCCGTGGGTGCTGAAAACGCTCGACCGGGGGGGCGTGCGGAGCGTTCTGTCGAGAATCACAGGCACGGGCTGGCGGATCTCGCGGCCGGGGAGCCTCGCGTCCAGCCTCGGGTCGTCCTTTAGAACAGTCCCAACGCCTACTACGACGGCATCGGAAGCGCTTCTCAGCCTGTGCGCGAGCTTTCTCTGATTCTCGCTCCCTATCCACTTGGAATCACCCGTGTGGGCGGCTATCTTGCCGTCGAGCGTTGCCGCGAGCTTAAGCGTAACGAAGGGCAGCCCCGTGGTTATGTATTTATTGTACGCCTCGTTTAACTCAAGGGCTTTTTCTTCGAGTATGAACGGGACGACCTCGACGCCCTCGTCCCTCAGGATGGAAAAACCGTTCCCGCAGACCCTGGGGTTGGGGTCGCCTGCCCCGACGACGACGCGTTTTATGCCCTTTTCGATTATTGCATTCACGCAGGGGGGGGTTCTTTTGCCTTCGTGGCAGCAGGGCTCGAGCGTGACGTACAGCGTCGCGCCTTTTACTTTATGGTTGTGCCTCTCGGCGTCCGTGAACGCCTCGATCTCGGCGTGTGGAAGGCCGGCCATTTTATGATAGCCCCTGCCTATGATCTTCCCGCCCTTAACGAGCACCGCCCCGACGAGCGGGTTGGGGCTCGTCATGCCCTCCGCCTTCCGGGCGAGCTTAAGGGCCATCGCCATGTACCTGGTGTGCTGATCCCTCGGCATCTTAACTTAAGTTTACTAATCCGTTCGATAAAAGGAACAGTGGCGCCGCTTTAATGAACCGTATCCCCGCCTTCGTAAAAGAGGGCCTCCACGAATTCTTCGGCCTTGAACTCCCTGAGATCCCCGAGAGCCTCGCCGATACCGATAAATCTTACGGGTATGTTGAGCTCGTCGGCGATAGCGATTATAACGCCGCCCTTGGCCGTGCCGTCAAGTTTTGTCAGCACGATTCCCGTAACGCCGAGGGCGTCGTTGAACATCTTTGCCTGCTGGACTGCGTTCTGCCCTGTGGTGGCGTCGAGGACGAGGAACGTTTCGTGCGGCGCGCTTTCCATTTCGCGCGAGATGACGCGCTTCATCTTCTTTATCTCGTCCATGAGGTTGCCCTTGGTGTGGAGCCTCCCGGCGGTGTCGATAATCAGGATGTCCGTCCCGCGGGCGGACGCGGCCTTGACCGCGTCGAACGCGACGGAAGAGGGGTCGGCGCCGCTGTGCCCCTTGATGAAATCGGTGCCGACGCGTTTCGACCAAACCTCGAGCTGCTCGGTGGCTGCGGCCCTGAACGTATCCCCGGCCGCGACCATGACCTCACGGTTTTCCTTCTTGAACCTGCTGGCGAGCTTGCCTATGGACGTCGTCTTCCCGACGCCGTTTACGCCAGCGATCATTATGACGAACGGCTTTTCCGATATCGAAAGCGGCTTTGCCTCGGCGCTCTTGAGTATGGCGAGGATTTCTTCCTTGAGGGCGTCGGTTATCGCCCCGGAATCGGAAAGGGACTTTTTCTTCAGCTTCTCCTGGACCTTCTCCCGGAGCTTCATCGTCGTCCCCATGCCGAGGTCGGCCATTATCAGCGTTTCCTCGAACTCGTCCCAGAGGTCGTCGTTTATCTCCCTGTTCGAGATCACTTCGCCGAGCTTTCCGAGAAATCCGGTGTGAGTCTTAGACAGCCCTTTTCTCAGCCTCGCGAAGAGGCCTTCCTTCGTTTCCGGGACTTCCTCGACAACCGGCTCGGGCTCGGGTTCGGGAGCGGGCGCGGGGACCTCCGGCGCGGGAGCGGGTTCGGGCTCGGCGACCGGTGCTGCCTCTACTGGTGCAGGTGCAGGTTCAGGCTCGGGAGCCGGTGGGGCCTCTCTCTTTACAGGCTCGGGCTCGCTTATTACCTCGTGGGGAGGGGCCTTGAATACTTCTATGTCGGGCGGCGGAACCGCCCTGGCCTCGGGCTCTTCCTCCGCGGGCGCCGGTGCCTCGGGCTCGGGCCTTGCGGGCTTCTTGGGCTTTTTCTGCTCGAAAAGAAACGAGAGTATAAATGCCACGATCAATAGAACTATGAATATCGCGGCCACTGCGGCGAGGTCCGAGTACGGACTCGGCAGCATGGTGTTTATGTATGAAAATATTTCTTCCATAATAATGTAAAGCCTCCTTAAAAAACCGCCTTCGATCAGGCTCTATGCAACATGATACGCGTAGAGCCAATTTAGCATAACATAAGCCGTGTGCAGATATCCCGGCCCCCCGCTGTCCGGAGAGGCTTTAATATACTTTTAAGGGCCGGGTTTTCAATATCAGCGGCTCGGCGCGCAGATATAGCCGCCGGGCGGGCGGTTTTGGCCGTGCATAACCCACAGGAAAGCAAGGATGTTTTTTTCGATACTTGAACAGCCGAAGTCGTCATGGATATAATAGAAGGAATGTCCGGCGGTTTTGTCCATCTTCACCTCCACTCGCAATATTCGCTCCTCGACGGGGCCATAAAGTTCGATGACCTTTTTCCCCAGGCAAAGGAATTCGGGATGGAGGCCGTGGCGCTAACGGACCACGGGAACCTTTTCGGCGCGTACGACTTCTATAAGAATGCGGTGGGCGCCGGTATAAAGCCTATAATCGGTTGCGAGCTTTACATAACCCCGAAGCTGAACCGCGACAATCCATCGGACGGAAAGACGCATCACCTTACCGTCCTGTCGATGAACCGTGAGGGATACAGGAATCTCTCGCAGCTCGTCACCAAGGCTTACTTCGACGGATTCTACAGGCGTCCCCGAATCGATCACGAGCTCCTCGACCGGCACAGGGAAGGGCTTATAGTCCTGAGCGGGTGCCTCAACAGTGAGCTGTCGAAGGCGATTTTCAGTAAGGACATGAACGCCGCACTCGGCGTCGCCTCGATGTACAGGGAGATGTTCGGCGATAGATATTATCTCGAGGTGCAGGCGACGGGCCTCCCCGAGCAGAAGAGGGTGAACAAGAAGGTAAAGGAGATCGGCGAGAAGCTGAATATTCCCGTCGTCGCGACGAACGACTGTCATTTTCTCAGGCAGAGCGATTCGCGGCCGCACGACGCGCTTCTTTGCATACAGACCGGGTCCTCTCTCCAGGACGATAACAGGTTCAAGTTCCAGGGTGACCAGTATTACCTCAAATCCGAAGGCGAGATGCTGCGCGACCTCGAAGGGTTCGAAGACGCGATACGGATGACGGGGGAGATCGCGAAGAGGTGTGATTTTAATTTTGAGCGCGACGGGTACAAGCTCCCCGAATTCGAGGTCGAGGGCGGGAAGTCTCTCGACGAGTACATGGCGGAGCTAGCGAGGCAAAGGCTCGCGGAGCGTATAAAGAGCGGCGAAATACCCGAGGAAAAATCGGCCGAGTATTCGGAAAGGCTCGAAACCGAGATCGAAATAATACAGAAGATGGGTTTTTCGGGATACTTCCTCGTAGTCGCCGACTTTATAAACTACGCGAAGTCCAGCGGTATCCCAGTCGGCCCGGGACGCGGAAGCGCCGCCGGGAGCCTCGTTGCATACATACTGGGCATCACCGGCGTCGATCCGATCCCTTACAACCTCATCTTCGAAAGGTTCCTTAATCCGGAACGCGTCAGCATGCCCGACATAGACATAGACTTCTGCGCCGAAGGGCGGGACGAGGTCATAAAGTACGTCACGCAGAAATACGGGGAGGACAAGGTCGCCCAGATTGGAACGTTCGGGACCATGTCGGCAAAGGCCGTCGTCAAGGACGTGGGCAGGGTTCTCGGCATACCGTACGCGGAAGTGGATAAGGCGACCAAGCTTATCCCAAGCTTCAGGGGCAAGGTGTTCAGCATCGACAAGGCGCTCGAAAGCGTCCCCGAGCTAAGGAAGCTCATCGAGGGCTCGCCGCAACTGCAGGAGCTGATAGAGCTCGCGCGGCCGCTCGAAAACATGGTGAGGCATTCCTCGACGCACGCCGCCGGTATCGTGATAGCCAACGAGCCTCTCGCAGACCACATACCTCTATACAAAGGCGCGAACAACGAAATCGTGACCCAGTTCGACATGAACACGGTCGAAGAGCTCGGTTTCGTGAAGTTCGACTTCCTCGGCCTGAAAACGCTGACCGTAATAGACAAGGCGCTTAAGCTCATAAAGGAAAACTACGGCGACGCCGGCAGCCTCGACATAAATAAGATCCCGCTCGACGATCAGGCCGTTTACAGCCTACTCGCGAGCGGCAAAACCCGCGGCATATTCCAGATCGAATCGTCGGGCATGAAAGAGCTTTTGACGAAGCTCCAGGCGACGGACTTCGAGGACATCATAGCGGTCCTCGCCCTTTACAGGCCGGGCCCCCTCGACAGCGGCATGGTCGATGAATACATCAGCCGGAAGCACGGTAAGAAGATCCAGTATCCGCTCCCCGAGCTCCAGGACGTGCTCAAAGACACCTATGGCCTGTTCGTCTACCAGGAGCAGATAATGAAGACGGCGAGCGTAGTCGCGAGCTACAGCCTCGGGGAAGCCGACCTCCTCCGGAGGGCAATGGGCAAGAAGAAGCCCGAGGAGATGAAGGCCCAGAGGGAGAGGTTCCTCAGCGGCGCTAAGGAAAAGGGGATCAAGGACAAGAAGGCCGAGGAGATATTCGACGCGATGGAGAAGTTCGCGGAATATTCCTTTAACAAGAGCCACAGCACTGCCTATGCACTAATAACGTATCAGACCGCTTACCTGAAAACTCATTATCCGGCCGAGTTCATGGCCGCGCTGATGTCGGTCGAATCGGGCAACACCGATAAGGTCATATCCAGCATCACCGAATGTAAGCAGATGGGAATTCCGGTCCTCGCGCCGGACGTGAACGTGAGCCTCGACGGCTTTACGGCGTCGAACGGCAGCATCCGTTTCGGGCT
>JBFWTW010000062.1:0-14355 GCA_050247635.1 Candidatus Dadabacteria bacterium
GGCGCCCACGCGCCCTTAGCCATGTCCTCGTCCCCTTCGGATACCCTGCTGAGCGTATCGTCGAAAAGCCTGTTGATGCGCTCCTGAAGGGAACCGAAGTCTCTTAAGGGATCGAAAGTTCTTAAATGCCTCATGATAATTCCCTCCTTGTGGATGATTTTATACTCATAAAATAATCATCCGAAGGGCTTCGTCAAGCCGTTTTCGGGAGCACATGCGATAGATCCGCGGACTTATTTGCCCGGGTTCTCGACGGCTTCGAGGACTATGTCGGCAAGGGCGTCGAATGCCTTTCCGGCCGCAGTGTCGGGGTCGGATTCGACTATCGGAACGCCGGAGTCGCCGCCCTTACGTATACGCGGGTCGAGCGGTATCTCGCCGAGGAAAGGCACCTCGAACTTCTCGGCCATGCGCCTGCCGCCGCCGCGCCCGAATATGTCCATGGGCTCAGCGCCGGGGACGTCGAGGTAGCTCATGTTCTCGACGATGCCGATTATGGGGACGTTAAGCTTACGGAACATGTGGACACCGCGTTTTACGTCCACGAGCGCGACGTCCTGGGGCGTCGTGACGATAAGGCCGCCGCTAAGGGGGGCCGTCTGGACTATCGAGAGCTGCGCGTCGCCTGTTCCGGGGGGGAGGTCGACCACCAGGTATTCGGTGTCGCCCCATTCGACGTCTTCGATGAACTGCTTAATCGCGCCGTGCACCATTGGGCCGCGCCAGATGACGGTTTCGTCGTCGCTTATGAGAAACCCGATGGACATGAGCTTGAGGCCGTGTTTTTCGAGGGGGATGATCTTGTTCTCGTCTGTGGCGTGTGGCCTGTCGGAGACCCCGAGCATTATCGGGAGGCTCGGGCCCCAGATGTCGGCGTCCATGAGGCCGACGTTCTTACGCTTTTTCGCGATGGCCACGGCAAGGTTGACTGCGACCGTCGATTTACCGACGCCGCCCTTGCCGCTGGCGACGGCGATGTAGTATTTCACCTTCGGAAGCTTCGACTGGGCCTCGGCCTTAGCCGGCCCCTGACCGGGGGCGGGCTTGGGCTCGCGGGCGGCGATGCGTATGCTGACGTCGCCCACGCCCGGGGTTTCGAGAATCCTGTTTCTTACGGATTCTGTTATCTCCGATTCCAGTTTGCTGTCGGGTTTGGGGAGGACGAGGGATATTTCGACGCTGCTGCCCTCCACCTTAATGTTCTTTACGATGCCGAAGGATACGATGTCTCTTGTAAATCCGGGGTACTTGACCGTCTTAAGCACGCTCCGGATTCCGTCGGGGCTGAGCTCCATAAAACTGTTCCACACTCCTTATGTGAGATTTCTGCGATCTGTCAGTCGATTCCGAGCTTCTGCTTCGCTTCGTCGGATATCATGTCGGGGTTCCATGGCGGATCCCATACGACTTCGACGAGGACGTTGTTGGCTCCGAGGTCCTTAACGGCCTGCTCGGCCTGGCTCGCTATCATTGCCCCCATGCCGCATCCGGGCGTCGTGAGGGTCATCTTGATGTTGACGTTATTACCGGAAGAAATCTGGACGTCGTAAATGAGCCCGAGATCGACTATGCTGACGGGTATCTCGGGGTCGTAGACGTTCAGGAGGGACTGGTAGACCTCTTCTTCGGTGATCTCCGACTTGACGGGCCTGTCCTTTTCTATCTTCTTGAAGCTGACGCCCTGCTCGGGCTCGTCCTTTTTAATGCCTATCACTTTTTTCATTCCCATGGTGTTTCTCCTTGCCCGGGCCGGCGGTCAATTGCCGAAAGGGCGGGGCGGAACGTGTCCACGCCTGTTTATTATACCAAATGGAGGATGGACGCGGTAACCGGGGTTTTTTCTGCGCAGTTAAAGCCTGCGCAGGGACGGAAGGATGCCGGCAGCCGCCCCGGCAGGCACCTGCCTTACCGGGGAGCGGCCGCCGGAAGCTTAATCTTCGAGATTTGACCTCAGCATCCACGCCATCTTTTCGTGCTTTTCCATGAGCGAGGTGAGAAAGTCGCTCGTGCCCATGTCCTTATATTTCTCGCCGGCCTTTTCGAGATCGACGCGGAGCTTGCGGATGATGGACTCGTGGTCGGAGAGGAGGGACCTCAGCATGTGCTTCGAGTCCGTGCCCTTGGTGGTGTCCTCTTCGAGGGACTTTTCGTCGAGCATCTCCTGGAGGGAGCCGAGGGCGTAGAGGCCGATGGACCTCCCCCTTTCGGCGACCTCGTCGATGATCTCGGCGAGCTCGTCGTACTGCTCTTCGAAGAACTTGTGAAGGCCGTTGAACTGAGGGCCCACTACGTTCCAGTGGTAGCCTCTTGTTTTCGTGTAGAGTACGTATTCGTCGGCGAGCACCCTGTTAAGTACCTTACCTACCTGGTCTCTGTTCTTGTCGTCTATTCCGATGTTAGTCATGATCGATTAACCCCTTTTTGAATGGTTTTTATCAATTTCATCTATATAATACAGGTTAGCTGATTGTGAGCAATTATCAAGTAGGAATCATTCTCATCTGAATATTTCTCGCATTTACAACCCAATATCGTACTGGTAAACTATTCATTTATGAGAGGGACACACATGGGGAAAGCCAAAAGGCTCGAAATGTTGATGGATACGTCGAAGCAGAAGGGGCTTAAGCTGACGCCTCAGAGGATGGCGATATTCAACATCCTGGCCGCCGCCGATCAGCACCTGACCGTGGATGATATATATAAGAAGGCGAGCGTCGAGTATCCGATGCTCTCGCCGGCGACCGTCTACAGGAACATGGAGCAGATGGTCGATGCGGGGCTCCTTACGCACCTGGACCTCGGCGGGCCGTCGATGAGGTATGACACGAACCTCGAGGAGCACCACCACTTCGTCTGCGACAAGTGCGGGAAGGTGGCGGACGTTTACCTGAAAGAATTCGACTACGAGGTCGATCCCGAGAAGTCCAGCCTGGACAACGTTCGCGTGGATTCGCGGAGGCTATACCTGCACGGGGTTTGCAAGGAGTGCGGGTGAGGGGGCTTTACTCAATTTTATTTGAGTCTTTCTTTTCTGTTTCCTTATCACAAATGTAGTGTATTTTGCAACCATACGTGATAGGTGATATTAAAGCTATCAAAGCAAAAATTAATCCAACCAGCATTATACAATTCTTCGTATAAATGATAACAATAATCATAGTAAATAAAGTTAAGAAGATAAATGCTAGCCAAAACCATTTAATAACTTCTGGTGGTCCACACCAAGGTATTTTGTAGCAAATTGTATGTTCCTTTTTCCAGTCATCAAATGATATACTCCATATATTAAGTACTTTATCTTTAATCCCAAGTTCTTTTTCTAATTTCCTCAGTTGCAATGTAATATATCGATAATTGTATCCTAAAGCGATTGAATACAATGCACCCAGTAAAAATAAAATCCAAATACCAAAGGTGGTAATGATTAAAAGATTTTTATTTTTAGCGTTATCTTCAAATTTGTATAACAGCCATATGAAACCACCAAGCGAAGGGCCTAAGATGGTAAGATAAAGAAATATTTCTTGTTCTCGATGGCGAAGAGCCTCAAGCAAGGATTTGTGGTATTGGGCTAGGACTTCGAGATCTTCTGACATTGCGGTCTGTAGGTTATTAATTTATCCTACATCAAATCAATAAATTTCGGTAGGGTAGAAAAATATTGAATTAAAAATCTGTGGCAAGCCAAGATAGTACAAATATGCAGATTAATTGGTCAATTTTTGCAGTGTTTCTTGCACCCATAGCCACATTGCTGATAGGTATGTGGCTACAGAGAATTTTTGAAAGAAAGCCAAAATTAATAGCCTATTACACACACGCATCGGCTTTTGCGATCAAGGGTGATAATCCTGGAACAATACATACACACGGTATTGTAATCCGAAATGCCGGAAAGAAGCCAGCAACCGATGTTCGAGTACGGCATAGTTATCTCCCAGAGCACTATAACGTCTTTCCTGCCATCGAATTTAGTGTTCAGATTCTCATCAATGGGGGAGCTGAAATAGTATTCCCAACACTCGTTCCTGAAGAACAGGTATCAATTTCATATCTTTATTTCCCTCCCATTTTATACAATCAAATACATGCTGGTATACGTCATAGTGATGGGTTTGCAAAAGAGGTTACTACACTGCCTACTGAGTTATACCCAATATGGCTCCTCAGATCACTTAAGGTTTTATTGGTTATTGGAGGTGCCGCTACGTTATATATCATATATGAACTTATTTGCTTAGGTCTGAGTTTGTATGATCCGGTATTAAAGTGAAATTTGTGTTTAATTCTTGAGTATTGCTTAACCAAATTATTACAAGCTTGTTGATTGCTTCAATTAAGATGTAACGCTATTAAATCGGGGGGGAGGGCTATGTTGGAAAATAACATTAACGTTGCCGGGACGGGGGATGAGGAGGCGGTGGTCGCAGCTTTGACGCTTGCGTTCGCCGGGGACCCGATGACGAGGTGGTCGTGGGAGACGCCGGAGGCGTACCTGAGCGCGTTTCCGCGTTTCGCGCGGGCGTTCGGAGGGCGGGCTGTCGGCCTCGGAACCGCGCATTACACAGACGGTTTCTCAGGCGTCGCGCTATGGTATCCGCCCGGCGAGGGGCCGGACGAGGACGCGCTCATGAGCGTGATCGAGGAGACGATTTCCGAAGCACGGCGTCCGTCCGTTTTCGCCATACTGGAGCAGATGGGGAATTTCCATCCGGAGGAGCCGCACTGGTATCTACCGCTGATAGGCGTCGATCCGAGATTCCAGGGCAGGGGTGTGGGCTCGGTCCTCATGAAGCACGCGCTCGCCATATGCGACCGGGAGGGCGCGGCGGCGTATCTCGAATCGTCCAACCCGAGGAACATTCCTTTTTACGAGCGGCACGGGTTCGATATACTTGGAGAGATACAGCACGGCGATTCGCCTGTGGTGGCGCCGATGCTGAGAAAGCCGCGTAAGGGAGGTTAGACAGATGCCGAACGCAGAAGAATTATCGGACTACTACGAAATCAGCCAGGTGGTGCAGGTGTATGGAAAGGCGCTCGACGAGAAGCGTTTCGGGCTCCTGGGCAAGGTGTTCTCGAAGGACGCCGAGCTGATCTATCTTCTCGGGGAGAATGTCATAAGGTTCAAGCAGGAGGAGGCGGAGGACCTCTTCAAGTCTTTTCTCGTGAAGTGCTACTGGTCGTGCCATCTTATCAGCGCGCCGGTCGTGGAGATAAACGGCGACAGCGCGTATTCGACGTGCCGGGTTACTGCCACCCACATACAGGTTTACGAGGACGGGCTCCGGAACATATGGATCGTGTCGGGGGCATACGAGGACGATTTCGTCCGCGAGGCCGCCGGATGGAGGATAAAGAGGCGGGTCGTGAACGCCCCTTACGAGGAGGGGCACTTCGTGTCCGAGGGGGTTAAGGAGTTCCCGGAGGCTCCGAGAGTGCCGGGGGTGGAGAGGTAGGGAGGTGTTCTGTTCTTCGATTGCCCGGGATTGTTGTTCAGGATGCTGGATTAGTTTCCAAGGTACCCCCTCACCCTTTATCCCTCTTTGGTTTCGGATACTTTCGAGCTGTACTAGATAAAGTTTTGAGTAGTCGGCCCGGGGCGTCCGAATGTTCGCTCGTTCGCATTCGTTCCCCAAGGGGAGAGGGCAAAAAATGCGAAAGATGAAAGGATATGGATTCCCGATACAGGCATTCGGGAATGACAGAACTTTAGGTAACCCCCACCCTGGCTTAATTTGGTGTCAGCAACATTCGAGCAGTACTGGATGGGCTTCTCTGCAGTCGGTCAGGGACAACCGAATGCTTGCTTGCTCGCATTCGTTCCCCTGGGAGGGGGAGGAAGATCAAAGGGAAAGGATGGATACTGAATGTTTTAATTTGAGGTGTTTCCGAGCAGTACCGGATACGCTTTCTTGCAATCGGCTCAGGGCGTCCGATTCCTCGCATGCTCGAAATCGTTGTTCGAAATGACAAAATATAAAAACTGGATTCCCGATACAAGCATTCGGGAATGACAGAAGTGCGGTGATTCCTCGCATGCTCGGAATTGTTGTTCGAAATGACAAAAAACGAGATTCTGAATAGATCCCGGATCAAGTCCGGGACATGGTTCAGAATGACGACAAAAAAGACGACGGAGAGTGGAGTCGCGGCTGATTGCCGAGACGTTGAGTTTATGCATGCGCGGCATGTCTTGAAACATCCATACCCTCAAGTATATTTACACCCCGTATTCGACTGCTGGGCCTTCAGCTAGGGTATCAACCATAAATGGAATCAATATTTAGCGGGAACCTGTCACTCATATTGTTTTTCCCCCTGGTAGGCATCCCCCTGGTTTTGCTGCTTTCGTACGTTAGCAAGGACCAGGAGAAGATGAAGATCGGGGCGCTTGTCGTTGCGATAATCGAATTCCTCCTTTCTATCCCACTTTTCACAAATTTTGCGCTCGGATTCCCGGGGATGCAGTTCGAGACGAAGATCCCGTGGCTGACCGGCCTCGGGGTGAGCTATCACATAGGCATAGACGGCATAAGCATACTACTCGTGATGCTGACTACGTTCCTGATGCCTATAACGCTGCTCAGCACCTGGAATTCGATACACAAGGGCATGAGGGAGTTCCTCGTGCTTATGCTTTTCCTGGAAACCGCACTTCTGGGGACGTTCGTTGCCCTAGACATGATACTTTTCTTCGTGTTCTGGGAGGCGGTGCTTATACCGATGTACTTTATCGTCGGCATATGGGGGACGGACAGGCGCATTTACGCCGCGGTAAAGTTCTTCCTTTACACGGCGTTCGGAAGCGCGCTGATGCTGATAGCGATCTTTTATCTCTATTACCTTCACATCCAGCAGTTCGGCTTCCCGTCGATGGATGCGCTCGACTTCTATAAATTGCAGATACCGTTCAGCGGCATTCTTAGCCCGCAGGGGCTGGCGTTCCTCGCGTTCTGCCTCGCCTTCGCGATAAAGGTGCCGATGTTTCCGCTGCACACGTGGCTGCCCGACGCGCACGTCGAGGCCCCGACCGCGGGCAGCGTGATCCTTGCCGGTGTTTTGCTGAAGATGGGTACTTACGGCTTCGTACGTTTCCTGATGCCGTTTTTCCCAGACGCTGTGCAGGCGTATCTGCCGGTGCTGATAGTGCTGTCGCTTATCGGGATCGTGTACGGGGCGATGGTCGCCTTCGCACAGAAGGATCTTAAAAAGCTGGTCGCCTATTCCAGCGTAAGCCACCTGGGCGTCGTGATGCTCGGCGTGTTCGTGCTTAACATTCAGGGCATGCAGGGCGGTATCTACCAAATGGTGAACCACGGTATTTCGACCGGGGCGCTCTTTATCCTCGTCGGGATGCTGTACGACAGGCGGCATACGAAGAAGATCGCCGATTTCGGCGGCATAGCGAAGGTGATGCCGCTTTTCGCAGCGTTCTTCCTTTTGGCGACGCTGTCGTCCATAGGACTGCCGCTCCTTAACGGCTTTATCGGAGAGTTTCTCGTACTCCTGGGCGCGTTCGAGTACAACTACAAGTACGCGGCGATCGGCGCGACCGGAATCATTCTCGGCGCGGTTTACATGCTGTGGGCGTATCAGAAGGTGATGCTCGGCCCTCTCGAAAACCCGGAGAACAAGAAACTGAAAGACGCGAGCGCGAGGGAGATAATAGTGCTCCTCCCGCTGGCAGTCATGATGTTCGTGATGGGTATTTATCCGAAGCCCTTCCTCGAAAGGATGGAGCCTTCGGTGGAGGCGCTCTTAAAGGAGAAATACCCCAAGAGCGCAGTCGTTATAAACCAAGACGAGCGTCAGCCCTCGGATCTACCTTATCTAATATCTCACGAATAATATCTTCCGGCTTTATTCCCTCGGCCTCGGCCCTGAAGTTAAGGACAATCCTGTGCTTGAGGACCGGCCCGGCTATGGCGTCCACGTCTTCTGTGGAGGGGGTAAACCTTCCGTCGAGGACGGCGCGGGTTTTGCTGCCGAGTATCAAGTACTGGGAGGCCCTCGGACCGACGCCCCACGACACGCCCTGCCTTACGGCCTCTGGAGTGTTCGGGTCTTCAGGGCGGGTGGCCCGCGCGACCCTTACTGCGTAGGCGGCGACGTGGTCCGGGACCGGGACCCTGTGAACGAGCTCCTGGTATTCGAGGATTTTGTTCGAGTCGAGTATCTTCGAGAGAACGGGTTTATACGTGCCGGTCGTCGTCTGGACTATCTTCACCTCTTCTTCGTAGGACGGGTACGTGACGTCTATCTGGAACATGAACCTGTCGAGCTCGGCCTCGGGGAGAGGATAGGTGCCTTCCTGCTCTATCGGGTTTTGAGTGGCAAATACCAGAAAAGGGGAGGCTATGGGGTACGTCTCGCCGCCGACCGTTACGCGCTTTTCCTGCATCGCCTGGAGTAGCGCGGCCTGCGTCTTCGGAGACGCCCGGTTTATCTCGTCGGCCAGGAGAATGTTGCAGAATATAGGCCCGTGGATGAACCTGAAGAAGCGTTTGTCCGAGAGCTGGTCCCTCTCCAGGACTTCGGAGCCCGTGATATCGGAGGGCATGAGGTCGGGCGTGAACTGGACGCGGTTGAATTTCAGGCTGAGGACGTCCGAGAGGGTGCTCACGAGGAGCGTCTTTGCGAGCCCGGGGACGCCGACGAATAAGGAATGACCGGAGGACATGAGCGATATGAGGAGGAGATCGACGACCTTTTCCTGCCCGACTATGACCTTCCCGATCTCGTTTACTATCTCGCCGCGCACGCGGGCGATTTCCTTTACAGTTTCGGCGTCGTTTGTGTGCAATTCTTCGTTCATTTCTTCTGCTCCTGGTATCCGAGTATTGTAAGCATCCTGCCGTATTTTTCGGCCTCTTCCTTCCGCCCTTCGGTTTCGTATATGGTCTTCAAGGCCGAGTGAATGTGCGGGTCGAACGGGTTTACGTAGAGGGCGGCCGTGAACGATTCCTCGGCGCGGGCCGTGTTGCCCTTGGCGAGGAATATGCGGCCGAGGACGAGGTTCACGTCTATCTCGTCGGGGTAGAGCTCGAAAAGCGGCTCCACCGCGGCGAGGGCCTTGTCCTGCTCGCCCTGACGGCTTAGGGCCGTGGCCATGCGGGTCGATATTACGAGCGAGCTCGGGTCGAACGTGAGCGCCTTCCCGTATTCATATACGGCCGCCCTGAGCCTGCCTCTCTCGCCGAGAAGGTCGCCCAGGCGGGTGTGGTCGCGCGCCTTTTTGTCGTCTATATCGACGAGGTCTTCGCTGCCGTCGGGCTCTTCCTCGGAGTCCTTTATTATCCTGACGCCCTTTACCTGCATGCCGGGGATCATCTCGCGGAGGTTCTTGCCTTCGAGGTCTGCCCGCCACGACGTCATGAAGTCGCCGAACGGAAGCCCCGTGACTTCCTCTATAGAGGTCTGGTAATCGTCGCGTTTTCTCATCGAGTCGAGGAGCGCGACTAGGCCGTCGTTGCCCCACTTGTCCACGAGGAAGCTGACGCTCGTCCCGGCCTGTGCGAAGGCGAGCTGGGCCTCGCGGGCGCTGTCGAGCATCGCAAGCGACGGGTGCATCTTCTCTATCGGCACGAGGCTGTCGTTATTGAGCGCGTCGGCGAGTATCGTTTCGTAAAAGGGCGTGAGCACGTTCCGCTTTTCCTGCCTCCACCGGGCTTCCTCGAACTTGGCTATGCCTTCGTGGAGCCAGACGGGGACGGTGTTCTCACTCTTTAAAAATATGAGGTAGTGCGTGTACTCGTGGGCGAGCGTGTCGGCCCATGTGTATCCTTTCGGCAAGAGCCTCGGGGATAGGATCATGATGCGGTTGAATTTGCATATGCCGACGACCCCCGTCGTTTCGACGTTTTCGGGCGGGAGGGTAGAGGCGAGCGTGAAGCTTTCGAGGTCGGGATATATTTCGATTATTACGGGATCGTCCGGGTAGGTTTCGAGGTCGAGGCCTATTTCGTAGCGCGACTTTTCGAGAATGTCCCTACCGAGCTCGGCGACGACGAGGTCCTTCGGATGCGCATACCTGATAATGAAGTTGTCGGAATCGACTTCCTTCCAGTCGGGCCTGTTCTCTGACGCGTGGGCGATGAATCCGATAAATCCCTGCCCCTTATCCTCGTCCTTAGAATTTTCGAGGACCATGCCCGCGTACTCGCCCGCCTTTTCGTAATTGCCCTTGTAGAACTCGACTATGGCATTCAGGTACCAGGCTTCGAGCTTTTTGTCCTCGGTGTCGGCGGCGTGGAGCAGGTCGTCCGCCTTTTGCGAGGCCTCGTCTATCTTCCACTTCTTAATGTCGTCCTCAGCGGATTGCAGGAGGGACGGCTCTGCGGGCGCGGGCCCCGCCAGCGCGGCCGTGTGAGCCGCGGCGGAGAGAAGGAGCGCGAGCGCCGTTATGAGTATTGTGCGGAGCTTCATTTTATTATCCTGTCGTAGTATTTCCTGTTGAGCTCACCGTAGCCCTCGGGAGAGCCGCTTTTCATCGCTTCGATGATCCTTTCCTTAAACGCCTTTCCGACCTCGGAATCGTCCGCCGCCGGTATCTCGACATAGCGCGTGTCCATGCCCTGGGAGCCCGAGGCCTGCCGCTGCCCGAGCACCATAGGGACGGGCTGGCCGTTGCCGCGCGCGCTGGCCTGCATTTTCTGGAGCAATCCCTCGGCCTCCTCGCGGGCGCTCTTGAGCGACTTTACGGCCTCGTCCTGGTTCGAGATGGCCTTCGATATTTCGTTCCCGCCCAAGCTGTCCGAAGCCTTGCCCATGAAGTTCTCGGCGTCGCTTACCTTGCCGCCGATCCCCGGGCTTAGCGGGAGGTCCTTGGACATTTCGCTTATCTCGCTCCCGAGCGAGCCGGCGTCCTTTCTTATCTCATCCTGCCTTTCGGCCATGCCGCCCGACTCGGGTTTCTGCTGGCTCGAATTAAGGAATTCTTCGAGGTCCTTCACGATCTCGCCGGAAAGCTGGTTCGAGCTAGAAAGCTCCTGGCGGCCGGCCCTCAAATTGCCGACGCCGGCGTCCCCGAGGTCGAGGAGATTGTCGGACGTTTGCCTGAGCGCGCGGGCGTTCTTGAGCGATTCGTTTATGTCCATGGATTCGAGCCAGTTCCTGAGCTCCTCGGCTTTCTGGATGCTGGCGTCGAGGAGGTAGCCGCCGTCGGGGGATGTCTCTACACGCGCGCTGCCGGTTATTTTGGCCTTAGCCTCCATGAGGTTCTTTCTTATCTCGGCTACTTTCTCTTTTTGCTTGTCTATGAAGTCCCGAAGGCTCCTGCTTTGTGCCCCCTGGTCTTCGAGCATGGATTTCTTCATCTCTTCGGTGGATTCCTTGACGGATTCCTGCTCGCGCTCGAGGCCGCCGATCTTGGATATGATCTCGTTAAGTTTCGTCATGTCCTGGGACATCTGGGACGAGCCGAAGGATTGAAGCCCGCTTTCGAGCGAGGCCACCATGCTCTGGACGGTTTGCTCGAGCTGGGCCAGCGCCGAGAGGGCGCCGTCTATGTCGCCGCTTTCCATCATCTTCCGGAGCTCGTCGAGCTTTTGCTTCATGTCCATCGACTTGAACGCGTCTTCGTTGAGGAAGCCCTCGCGTATGTCGCCGCTCATAGCGGCCATCTTCTGGGCGAGCTCCGACATTTTCTTTTCGAGCTCGCGGAGCTTGTTTTCAATCTCGGCGCGGAGCGATTCGTCGCCAGTCTCGCCGAGCTTCGCGAGCATCTCGGACAGCTGGCCGTATTCGGACAGGAGCTCCCTCCCCGACATAAGCGATTCGCGGAGCCTTTCGCTCTTGAGCATGGAGTCGAGGTAGAGGATGTCCTCCTCGAACTCGACTATCTCCCTGTCCATCAGGCGGCCGAGCCGCGCGGTGTCTATAACGTCGAAGAACTCGAGCATGGAGCGGCGCTCGGAGAGGAGGTCGTCTATCCTGACGTCCATGTTGGCCAGGGCGAGGAACTGCGTGTAGTCGGAGTGGTTGTCATCCTTCATGCCTTCGAGGATTCCCTTTAGCGTCGAGGACGCGCCTTCGATGCCGGACGTGATGCGGGACTGGGATTTGAGCGCGTTTTCGGCCGACTGGCCACCCGCGGTAAGTGCTTTTTTGTATGTATCCACGGCGTCGATCTCATCGCCGAGGACGTCCAGCATTTCTTCCATGAGTTTTTCGGTTTCTGCCACGACTTCGCGGTGCTTCTGCTTTTCGTCGGAGAGCTTTACCGTTATGGCGTTCGATACGCCGGGCTTGGCGCCCGAGACGGAGTCGTTGTCGTAGGCCTCTAGCCTTAGCTTTATCGTACCGCCGGCGCCGAAATCGACGCCGCCCGTGTCGAAGAGATATGTGTCGTTATATGAGGCGCGGCCAGCCGGGGCCTTGCCTATGAGCCTGTCGGACTTGCCTTCGCGGCCTTCCCATGTGAGCCTGAATTCGGAGAGGCCGAAGTCGTCGTCGGCCTCGTAGAGTATTTCGATCCTCCCGCTGGAATCGGCCTCGACCGTCTCGCCGCCGGGGGTGGTTATGGAAACCTTCGGCGGGGCGTCTTCCTCCGCGGTTATGGAAAAGGGCTCGGAGCCGTAGTCCCTCGACGATTCGACGATTCGGTAGCTCCCGTCGCCGAGGACAGTGAAGGAGGAGCTAATCCTGCCGTCCTTTACCGACACCGGGAAGGACGAGCCGTTTTCGAGCGCGAGCCTGCCATCCGAGAATTTCCCCAAGGGGCGCGCGGAGAACGTGACCTTCGTACCTTTGAGGGCCTTTACGTCGCCGCTTACGCCGGAGAATTTTTGCTGCGGGAGTTTGGTGTATGCCGGATAGTCGAGCGTGAGCTCTATATCGGCGAGGCCGAGCCTCCGGGTGCTTTCGCCGGGGAAAAGCTCGGAGCTTAAAAGAAACGATCTGAAACCTTCAGGGGCGATGAACAGCACGAGGGCCGCGACGAGCGCCGAGGCGGCGAGCGGGGCGGCGTATCGCTTGAGCTTCCTGCCGGTATATATAGAGGATAGGTCCCCGGTTTCGAGCCTCTTCGAGGCGTAGTCTATATGCGCCGAGGCGAGCTCTCGGGAGCCGTACGCGGGACCGCCGCCTCCAGAGTCCTGCCCGAGCTCGACCGCGCTCAGCGTATCTTCCCCGAGACCGGGAGAGAGGCTGTCGAGGTTCGCTAGAATGTCGCCGCCGCGTTTTTTACGAAACGGGAGGAAAACCAGGAGATAGGCCCCCCCGGCTACCGCGGCTATGAGGAGTATCTTGAGCGCCGAGTAGTAGACCGGGCTTTCGGAGAGGAGCGAAAGAAGCCCGGCTGCGGTGAGCGCAACCAGAAGCACAATAGCCGCGCCGGCGAGACCTTTCAGGAGAAGAAAGTTCCTTCTTTTCCTGCCGAGTATCTTCAGGAGCGAGCCTAGTTTTTCCCGAGAATCTTCACTCCGCATGAACTTAAAAGGTTACCCCACACATACCCTCAAAGAAAGTTGGTAGGTGGAATTTACTATGCTATGCTAATCGGTCGCCGAAAAAACGGATACAATTAATCATGGGATACAGGAAACTTCTGACGAAGAGAATGGATTTCTCCGCATCTCACCGGTATTGGAACCCGGAATGGAGCGAAGAAAAGAATAAAGAGGTGTTCGGGAAATCCGCGAGCCCCCACGGACACGGGCACAATTACGCCCTCGAGCTTACGGTGGAGGGGGAGGCGGACCCGGAAACGGGAATGATCATTAACCTTTACGACCTGAAGAAGATAATGAAGGAAGTGCTCGAAGACTTCGACCACAAGCATTTAAACGAGGATAATCCGCATTTTAAGACGCTCGTGCCGACGACGGAGAACATCGCCCGCGTCCTCTGGGACGGTTTTAAGGAGAAGATCCCCGGGGACGAGAGGTGCCGGCTATACAGGGTAAGGCTCTACGAGACCAGGGACATGTACGTCGATTACTGGAGGGACGAGGACTGATGGAGCATGTGACGGTAACGAAGACCTACCGTTTTTCCGCGGGGCACAGGCTGGCGATAAAGGGCCTTACGGACGAGGAGAATTTCAGGATTTTCGATACGTGCTCGAACCCCGGGGGACACGGGCACGATTATTACCTGGAAGTGAAGGCCGCCGGCGGCATAGACGCCGTGAGCGGATTTGCCGTCCCCGAGAGCGTGCTCGACGAGGCAGTCATGCCGGTTATAGAAGAGCTCGACTACAAGCGCCTCGACATCGAGGTCCAGTATTTTTCGGGCAATCAGCCCACAGGGGAAAACATAGCGGAATACATATGGAAGCGGCTCAGGGCCGGGCTCGGGAAGAGCCTCGTTCACATAAGGCTGAGCGAGACGGCGACGAGCTATTTCGAG
>JBFWTW010000063.1:0-14262 GCA_050247635.1 Candidatus Dadabacteria bacterium
TCGGGCTTATAAGCCTCGTGCTCGCCGTCGCCATCGGGAGCGCGGCCGGCATCGCGGCCGCCTCGAAGCAGGGAGGATTCTTCGATTTCGCTTCCGTTTCCGTATCTACGGCGCTGGTGTCGGTACCGAGCTTCGTAGTCGGCGCCGTGCTGATATATATATTTTCGATAAAGCTCGGATGGCTCCCGCCCGCATTGTGGGGAAAGCCCGAGAACTATGTCCTTCCCGCGCTCACCCTCGCGGCTGCGCCCGCAGCCTATCTGGCGCGGCTCATGAGGGCAAGCATGCTCGACACGTCGAGGTCACTGTACGTGAGGACGGCGCGGGCGAAGGGACTCGGACGCTTCACGATAACGACGAGACATATACTGAGGAACGCCCTTATCCCCGTCGTCACCGTGCTGGGGCCGATAACGGCATTTCTCGTGACGGGTTCTTTTGTCGTCGAATACATATTCGCCATACCAGGGATCGGGAGATTCTTCGTCCTTGCCGTATCGAACAGGGATTACCCGCTGGTCATGGGAATCACTATTGTATATACAATAGTGCTTGTCCTCGCGAACCTTATCGTAGACATTTGCTACGCGCGCCTCGACCCGCGCATAAAGCTCGACGAGGGGAGCGCGAAGGGTTGAGAAATATTAAGCTCACTATAGAATACGACGGCACGGAATACGTCGGGTGGCAGCGCCAGCCCTCTGGGAGGACGGTGCAGGCCGAGATAGAGCGGGCGCTCGAATCCATGACCGGCGAGAGGACTGTCGTGAACGGATCTGGCAGGACCGATTCCGGAGTACACGCCCTCGGGCAGACGGCGAGCTTCAGGACCGAAAGCTCGCTCAGCCTGCTGCAGATTGAGCGGGGGCTCAATTCACTATTGCCCCCGGACATTGCGATACTCCGCGCGGAAGAGACAGACCCCGCATTTCACGCGCAGCACTCCGCCAGGAGAAAGACGTACGTCTACAAGATACTGAACCGCCCGGAGAGGTCGGCAATGCTGAGGGAGAGGGCCTGGCATGTGTATCCCGAGCTCGACACCCGGGCGATGAAAGAGGCCGCGGGCGCGCTCGTCGGGGAGCATGACTTTAAGGCCTTCGCACACGCGGGAATAACCGCAAGATCGACTGTCAGGACCGTCTTCGGGGCGGAGGTCGCGAAGAAGGGGGATTTTATAACGTTCACCATCGAGGCCGACGGGTTTTTGAAGAGGATGGTGAGGCTGATCGTGGGGACGCTGGTAGAGGTAGGAAAGGGGAAGATCGCGCCCGGGGACTTTTCGGACATCCTCGACCGGGGCGAGAAAACGAAGCACGTCCACGCGGCCCCGGCGCGCGGGCTGTACCTGAAAGAGGTTCAGTACTAGGCTCCGGGGTTCACACATTAAATACCCCGCCCGGTTTATGCTTACGCTCAATCCGAATCGTGTATAATTCCGTACTCCGGGGCGGAATACGGGACACAAAACCACAAAAGAGGAAACGCTGATATGAAGATTGTCAGGTTCGACACGAACGACGGCAGGGCAAGATACGGGGTTTACGATAAGGGCGAGGTGTACGAGATAGACGGGGACGTTTACGAGGAGTTCAGCGTTTCGTCCAGGGCCCACGACCCGCATGCGATAAATATCCTGCCGCCTTCTGCCCCGACGAAGATAATAGGCATCGGGCTCAATTACAAGGACCACGCAGCCGAGATGGGGAAGGAGCTGCCGGAGGAGCCGAGACTATTCATAAAGCCGTCCACGGCCATCACCGGGCACGGAAGCATTATCAAGTATCCGTCCCATATGTCGTCCCGCGTCGATTACGAGGGCGAGCTCGCCCTTATTATAAGGAAGGCGGCGAAGAACGTGGATCCCGAAAACGCCGGCGAATATATACTGGGCTACACCTGCCTTAACGACGTTACCGCGAGGGACCTACAGGCAAAGGACATACAGTTCACGAGGGCCAAGGGCTTCGATACGTTCGCCCCGGCGGGGCCCGTGATAGAGACGGAGATAGACCCGTCGGACCTCGAGATCTCGACCTATCTTAACGGGGAGAGGAAGCAGCACTCGAGGACGTCCGAGCTTATATTCGGCGTGCCCGAGCTCGTGAGCTTCGTGTCGAGGGTGATGACGCTCCTTCCCGGGGACATAATATCCACCGGGACCCCCTCGGGCATAAGCCCCATGAAGATAGGGGACATGGTCGAAGTGGAAATAGAGGGGATAGGACGGCTGACGAACAGCGTCGGCTGAGTGGGTTATTCCTTTCCGATTATGGCCTTAGCCTCGGCGACCGTCGTGGGAATCCTCGCCGTCTTCAGGGCCTCTTTTGCTTGGGAGATTGCTTCGTCCCTCCTTCCCGTCGCGAGAAGGGTTTTCGCGAGGACCACGCGCGCCTCGGCCAGTTTGCCGTTTATCCTGACGGCTGCCCTAAGCTCGGCTTCGGCTTTTTTATAATCCTCGGGAGATTTACTCTCCCCGGCTTCGGTGTAATAAATCGACCCGAGCAGATAGTGGACGTTGGCGTTCCACCATCTTATTTTTGCCGACTCCTCAAGATAGTTCTTTGCGGCGGATAAATCCTTACGCTGTATGTATATGTAGCCCATGAGGTGATTGTAATCGGCGGCCACGCCGGGGTCGTCCCTTAAAGCCTCTTCAAGCACCTTTTCCGCCATGTCGTAGTTGCCGCGGTTTATGTAGCTCATGGCCAGCGGTACGGTGGAGATTGTCTTCCCCCGCACTTCGACCTTGCTCGTGCGCTGTCTCGCGAGCCTGAATTGCTCGAGCGCCTCCTCCGTCCTGCCCACGTTCCGAAGGGCTTCTCCGTAATTCACCCTCGGGGTAAGGGCCTCGGGGGTTCTGTCGACGGCGGCTTTCCAGAAGGTGAGGTTACTTTGCCACTCGGCCTGACCGTTTACGGTTACGACCGCATAAGAAACCGTAAGAGCGCCGGCGAGCGCCCAGCCGAGCCATTTGATCCCGGAACGCGAACCGATGAGGACGATTGCGTATGCCGCGAGCATGCAGAAGCCGGCAGAGGGTATGTACATGAACCTTTCGGCGAAACGTGTTACGGCGGTGGGGAATATAGCGATCATTACCGCGGGCCCGAGCGTCGCGAATAGGAGCAGCAGGGAAAAAGCGGTGTAATTTTCCTTCTTCTTCATCGAGACTATGCATGCCGCCACAACTGCGAGCACGAAAACGGCGGAGAGGGCTATGTAAAACGCGCTCCCGCCGGGTATCGAGGAGATGAAATGATTGAGCTCGTAGGGATAGATGAATCTCCATCCGTAATAAAGATACGAACCGAGAAACCCGACGAGGAATTCCGTTACCGCATCCATCCCCGAGAGGCCTCTGACTATGCTTTGTTTCATAAGATCGGAACCCGAGAGGAAAGAGCCCACTCTTACCACGATATAAACGGATACGAGTAGCGCCATAAAGGCGTACTTGACTATGTTTATACGATTGAAGAGCCTTCGGCTTATGACGTCGAAGCCGAGAAGGACTATCGGAAACGAATAGGCGACTTCCTTCGTATAGAGGGACAGATAGAGACAGAGCGCAGCCGGGATGAGGTAGAGGAGCTTTCTGTAGGACAGTGCGTAAAACCCGACGGAGAGGAACAGGAGTATGCCGGCCATGATGTCCGCCCTCGCCGATATGAAGCTTACGCTTTCGACATGGAGCGGGTAGACAGCGAAAAGAAGGGACGACAGGAATGCGACCGCGTCCGGGCTTTTGAGCCTGAACTCACGGCCCAGCACGAGCACCATGAAATAAAGGGCCAATGTGCAGGCCGAATGCAAGAGTATGTTGGTCAGGTGATACCCGAATGGAGAAAGACCCCACATCCTGTAGTCCGTCACGAAGGAGAGGGTGAAGAGCGGTCTATAGTATTTTATGGACGACTTGGGTTTCTTGATTAAGAATGCGGGATTGAAGTCGAACGTTTCGAGGTAGGATTCGGCGTCGACTATGAAGGTTACGTCGTCCCAGACAAATTCGTTATCGAGGGACGGAATGAAGATTGCAAACGAGACGGCGAATAGAATCAGACAAAGGACGAGCCTGTTCGTAAAATAAGGGTAGAGCCCGGACGCGAAGGAGCCGCCCACCGGGGCCGAGCCGGAGTCTGCGTTCTCCCGGGTTTTTCCTGCTATGTGTGTATCTTTCTTTCGGCTTTTCATTTATCAGGCTCTGCGGATAAAGGGGCCGGCCATGTCTGCCCGGCCGGTATCCCGAACGGCCTCGCCAGGCATCGAATCCGCGCCAAGCGCTTTGACTGAGAATTCTAAACAATATACATAAAAGCTCCAGAAGAAATATTCGATCGCGGATATCAGGGAGCGAGGCGGCCGGGCCGAGGGGATTATGAGAACCGGACTTTTGCAATAATTTTGAGGTGGGTAAAATACCGTGCTGTCATAAATCGCTGTGAAGGAGAAAGAAATTGCCCAGGATACTAGTGCTTCCGGGGGACGGAATAGGGGTTGAAGTTACGAATGTGAGTCTCGATATACTCGAAATACTCGGGAAGAAACACGGAATCGAATTCGAATTCGAGACCGAGCTTTTCGGGGGGAGCTCGATAGACGCCAACGGGGTGCCGGCTACGGCGGAGGTGCTGGAAAAGGCAAAGGCGTCGGACGCCGTCCTTATGGGCGCCGTAGGCGGGCCGAAATGGGAGAACCTGGAGCATTCGAAAAAACCGGAAAGCGGGCTTTTGGCCATAAGGAAAGAGCTGGATGCGTTCGCAAACCTCCGGCCCGCGGTCGTGTACCCCGCCCTCGCCGATGCGTCTACTTTGAAGAGGGACGTCGTCGAGGGAACGGACATAATGGTCGTGAGGGAGCTTACCGGCGGCATATATTTCGGATCGCCGAGGGGAGTGGAGAGGATCTCGGACGCCGAAGAGAAAGGCTACAACACGATGGTATACACGACCCACGAGATAGAGAGGATCGCCAGGGTGGCCTTCGACATAGCAAGGAAGAGAAAGAATAAGGTGACGTCCATAGACAAGGCGAACGTGCTGGATGTGATGCAGCTCTGGAGAACGGTCGTTACGAACGTGAGGGAAAAGGAATACCCGGACGTCGAGCTCGAGCATCTATACGTGGACAACGCGGCGATGCAGCTCATAAGGAGGCCGAAGAGCTTCGACGTCATGCTCGCCGGGAACCTGTTCGGCGACATAATAAGCGACGAGGCCGCGCAGCTCACTGGCTCGCTCGGCATGCTGCCCTCGGCCAGCATCGGCAAGGGAGCCATATACGAGCCGGTGCACGGAAGCGCCCCCGACATCGCCGGGCAGGACATAGCGAACCCCATAGCGTCTTTACTGACGACGGCTATGATGCTGAAGTATTCGCTGGACCTCGACGCTGCCGCCGGGGAGATCGAGGACGCCGTCACGAGGGTGCTCGAAAAGGGCTACAGGACCGCCGACATATTCCAGGAAGGGACGAAGAGAGTCGGCTGCGCCGAGATGGGGAGGCTCGTGGCCGAAGAGCTTAACGGCTGAGCGGAAATCCATATATACTATTTTGCGTGAGTGCTGAATCACGCTTTAAATCCGACAACATAGAAAAGGTACTGAAACAAAGCGGCAGGTTCAGGGACCTTTCCGGAAGGCTTAAATCCGGAAAGAAGTCCGTGAGCCTGCCCGGGCTTAAGGGCTCGTCGAAATTCTTCCTTCTTTACGCCCTCCTGAAAACCCTCGGGAGGCCAGCCCTATTCGTATACCCCGATAAGAAAAAGGCCGAGGCGGCCGCGGGCGATCTGTCGTTCTTTTTGGGGACAAAACCCCCCGTTCTCCTGAAAAGGGAGCTTACGGACAGGAGCGCTATATTTTCGTCGGCCGACGAGAATTCGCTCGACCGCATGGCGTGGCTGGAGGCAGCGGCCTCGGGCCGGGTTGTTGTCGCCGAGGCGGGGGCTCTTTTCGAAAGGACGATGCCGGTGGAAGCCTTCGAGGGCGCCGTTATGGAAATCGAGACCGGGGCCCTTCTCGCGAGGGAAGAGCTTACGGGGAGGCTCACGCAGTCGGGTTACAGGGCGGTGGATTTCGTCCAGGGGCCCGGAGAGATAAGCACGAGGGGGGCTATCGTAGACATATATCCGCCGGGCGCCGAGGACCCGGTGAGGGTCGAGTTCATCGGGGACGAAATAGGATCGCTGAGACACTTCGGCGCCGAGGACCAGAGGTCCAGGGGGAAGGTTCAGGGCGTGAGCGCGGCGCCGGCGAGCGAGGTGGTAATGACGGGGCCGGGAATCGAGCGGGCCGCCGAATACCTGAGGCGCCGGGCGGGGGACAGTGAGGTCACGGCGAGGGACAAGTTCTCGCTCATAGACGAAATCGAGGCCGGGAGGAGGGTGCCGAACATGGAATGGCTCCTGCCGGCGTTTTACGAAGAACCGGGCACCGCGTTCGACTACCTTTCGGATGACTTCTTGATAGTGAACGACTTCCCCGAGGAGACAGGAGATGTATTGAGGCTCCGGGCCGAGGCCTCGGGCGACGAGGCGGCACCCGCGAGAAGGCATCTCAAGATAGCCCCCGGGGAAGAGGAGCTCTTTTTATCAGGGGAGGAAGTGAGCCGGCGGCTTTCGGAATATCAGAACATCTCGCTGCCCGTGCTCGAAGCCGGTGAGGCCAGGGGAGAGACGATAAGGTTCGACGGGCGGCTGCCGGAGATCGAGACGCGGAAGGAGCACGAGTCACCGCTCGACGCGCTCATCGAGGAGATAGACGAGGCGAAGCACGAGGGATACGAGCTTCACGTCGTATTCAAGACGGAGACCGAACTCGAAAAGCTCCTGGCCCTTCTCAGGGAAAGGGGAGTGAAGAAGCTTAGGGCGCACACGGGGGATCTTTCGCACGGGTTTATATTGCCCGAAGCCGGCGTCGAGGTAGTCACCGAATGGGACATACTGGGGGAGAAGAAGGAGAGGCGCGCGGCGAAGAGGGGAAAGGATGCGCCGTCGGCGTTCATCACGTCGTTCAGCGAGCTTAAGCCCGGGGATTACATAGTACACGTCGATTTCGGAATCGGAATTTTCAGGAGCCTTAAGCGGCTCAAGATAGGGAACGCCGAAGGCGACTTCATACAGTGCGAGTACGCCGGCGGGGACAAGATATACGTCCCAATAGATAAGCTGAGGCTGGTTCAGAGATACATCGGCGACGGGAAACCGCACAAGGTGGACAGGCTCGGGCATCAGAGCTGGAGCCTCAGGGTAAAGAAGGTAAGGATCGCCGTCGAGAGCGTGGCGAGGGAGCTGCTCGAGCTTTACGCGCGGAGGAAAGCGAGGAAGGGATACGCCTTCTCGCCGAATGACGACATGTTCAGGGAGTTCGAGCTCGCCTTCGAGTACGAGGAGACCCCCGACCAGGAGGCCGCCATAGAGGACGTCGTTAGGGACATGGAAGCCACTATGCCGATGGACAGGCTCATATGCGGGGACGTCGGCTTCGGGAAGACGGAGGTAGCGCTGAGGGCGGCGTTCAAGGCAGTCGAGGACGGGAAGCAGGTCGCATTCCTCGTGCCCACCACGCTTCTGGCGCAGCAGCACTACAACACCGCGCGGCGGAGAATGGCCGGGCATCCTGTGAGCATGGAGCAGCTTTCTAGGTGGCGCGCGGGGAAGGAAGCGGCGAGGATACGCCACGGGCTCGAAGAGGGGAAGATAGACATGGTGATCGGGACGCATGCGCTACTCGGAGAGAAGGTGAAGTTCAAGGACCTCGGGCTCGTCATTGTGGACGAGGAGCACAGGTTCGGCGTCGCGCAGAAGGAGAAGCTGAGAAAGCTAAAGGAAGGTGTGGACACTATAGCGATGAGCGCGACCCCCATACCGAGGACGCTTCAGCTTTCGCTTGCGAAGATAAGGGACATAAGCCTCATAAATACCCCGCCCGAGGGACGGCAGGCGATAGAGACGTACATATATAAATCGTCGCCGGAGATAATCGTCGATGCCCTGACCAGGGAGCTTTCGCGGGGAGGCGCGGTGTTCTTCATTCATAACCGCATAGAGAGCATATACAGGACGGCGGACAAGATAAGAAAGCTCATGCCGGAGGCTAGCATAGAGGTTACCCACGGAAAGATGAGCGAGAGGGAGCTCGAAAGATCGATTTCGAGGTTCATGGAGGGCGATGTCGATATACTCGTCACGACGGCTATAGTGGAATCGGGGCTCGACATACCAAGGGCGAACACGATAATAATCGACAACGCGCATACGTTCGGGCTCGCGGACCTTTATCAGCTGCGCGGACGGGTCGGGAGGTCGGACAAAAAGGCCTACGCCTATATGCTGATCCCGGCGACGGGCGGGCTTTCGGAAGACGCGCGGCGAAGGCTCCAGGCGATTTCGGAGTTAAAGGAGCTTGGATCGGGCTATAAGCTCGCGCTCTCGGACCTCGAGATAAGAGGCGCGGGGCATCTCTTCGGGACCGAGCAGTCGGGGCACATTGCGGACGTGGGCCTTGAGCTTTATCTCGACATGCTCGAAGGGGCGGTGAGGAGGCTCGAAGGGCAGGAGGATACGGACGAGAGGGAGCCCGAGATCTCGTTCGGCTCGCCTGCGTTCATCCCCGACACTTACATCGAGAACGAGGCCGAGAGGCTCTTATTTTATAAGAGGCTCTCTTCGGCGGCGAGCCTCGAGGAAGCGGGCGGCATAGTGAACGAGCTAGTGGACAGGTTCGGCGACGTACCCGCGCCGGCAGCGGGGCTCATCGGCGCAATCGAGCTGAGGATTATCATGCGGAAGCTCGGCGTCGAGAAGGCGGACATCACGGGCAAGCGTGCCGTGATACAGTTTGCGCCGAGGTCGCGTTTTTATGCGTCCTATCCGCCGCAGGGAAAGCTGGAGCTACACTTCGAGACGGAAAACCCGATAGAAGAAACGAGGGCGGCCCTCGACGCGCTGGGCGGGGAAGAGAAGGCGGCGCACGGCGCCGGCAAGAGGAGCGTTAAAAGGAGATAGGAGCCATGAGATTTCTGATGTTTCTGACAGTTTGTATTCTTCTCGCCGGATGCGGCGATATGGATAAATTCCAGGAAAGCAGGAAAGAGGGCGCCATGCCCGTGCCGAAGAACCCGGAGGTCGTGGCGGTTGTCGGAGAAGAGGAGATAACAATTGGGGACCTGGACGCGGCGCTTGCGAAGCTCCCTTACAATCAGAAAAAGCTCTACGAATCTTCGCCCGACAGAAAGGCCTCGTATCTCGACGCGCTCATAAACCAGAGGGTGCTGAGCTCGGAGGCGGAGAAAATGGGAATAGACCGAAGGGAAGATATATTGCAGAGGACCGAGAGCTACAAGCGCCAGCTCGTCGGGCAGGCGCTTGCGCAGGAGATACTGAGCGGGATAGAGGTGAGCGATGACGAGCTCAGGAATTATTACGAGAAGAACGGGAATGAGTTCGAGAAGGTAAAGGTAACGAGCCTCATTGTCAGGAAGGGAGCGGACGGGGCGGCCGCCTCGAAAAAGGCGGAGTCTTTAGCCGGGAGGGCGAAGGCGGGCGAGCCGTGGGAAAACCTTGCCGCCGAGGCCGACGACAGCAAGAGCGAGGATATACAGAGGGGCTTTTTCCCGCCCGAGATCGAGAATGAGATATTCGCCGCAAAAGAGGGCGAGATTTCGGGGCCGCTGGAAGTTGGGAACGAATTCTATATAATTAAACTTGATAAAGGGCCGGAGCCCGTTCCGTTCGACGAGGTCTCGCGGAAGATAGAGGCGGCCGTAGTGAACGAAAAGGTGCTCGAATATGTAGAAGGCCTGAGAGATAAATGGGGAGTCGTGGTATACAAAGAAAGACTCGAGGAGTGAAGGGACAGTGAATAATATGAAAACGGGATTTTTAAAAGCGTTTATGGTTGCCGCGGCCTTTTTGATCGCGGGGCAGGCGGCGGAATCGAGGGAGACCGTGGACAGGGTGGTGGCGATAGTGAACGACGACATAATCACCCTCTCCGAAATGAACGATATGGTGACGAGCATCAACCTTACCAACAACCATAGCATGGACCAGGACGAAGTCCTCCAGCAGATGATAGAGCAGAAGCTCTTCGAGCAGGAGGCCGAAAAGATGGGGATAAAGGTCAGCGAAGCCGAGCTCGACGCCGGCATAGCGCAGGTGAAGCAGAGATTTAATCTGAACGACCAGCAGATGGAAGAGGTTTTGGAAAAGCAGAATCTTACTATGGAGAGCTTCCGGGAGCAGTGGAGGCTCCAGACGCTCAGCAACAAGCTGCTGGAATCCCAGCTCAAGAACAAGATCGTCGTCACGGACAACGAAGTAGCGGAATACTACAAGGCAAATTACGGCGGCGGAACCGGGACGGTCGCGAGCTCGGCCCCTTCGAGCGGCGGCCCCGTCGAGGAAGTACGGATAGCGCATATATTGATATCGTCCAGCTCGCCCGACGCGGAGGGGCGCGCCGAAAAGGTCGCCGAGATGGCGAAGTCGGGACAGGATTTCGCCCAGCTCGCAAAGGAATATTCGGACGACTCCAACTCGGCCGGTAAGGGGGGAGACCTCGGCTATTTCAAGCAGGGCGATCTTATCGCGACGCTGGAAACGGCCGTCGAGAACACGCCCGAGGGAGGCGTAGCCGGCCCCGTGGAATCCCCGGCGGGATACCACGTTATAAAGGTCGTCGAAAGAAAGTCTCTGGGCGGCGACGAGAAGAAAGAAAAAAAGAATCCTTCCGCAACCGAACAGCTTGCAATAGACGATCAGACCAAGAAGGAAATCACCGACATCCTATACAGGCAGAAGGCCGAGGAGCAGCTCAAGGTCTGGCTAGACAGCATCAAGAGTAACGCCTACATAGACGTAAGACTCTAACGCGTAAGTTTTTCTATATAGTTTTTGTGCAGCGGAAATGTCGAGAGAAGGTCGTCTCTCTCGCCCAGCTCGAAATCCGAAAAATCGAAACCGGGGGCGACTGTCGTCCCCATGAGCGCGTACTCCCCTCCATCGAGAAGGCTCGCCCCCTGCCACATCCCGGCGGGCACCACCGCCTGGACGAACTGCCCGGCCCTGAGATCGTGCCCCAGGTAGAGGACTTTGGTGCTCCCGTTCGGATGAATCAGCACGAGCTCCACGGGGTCGCCCATGTAGAAGTGATATATCTCGTCGCTTTTCAAACGGTGAAAATAGGACTTCGTATCGGAAGTTAGCAGGTAAAAGATAGCAGTCGATATCGACTTGTCTTCATCGTAGCGCCCTCCGGGAAAAGCGCCTTTATCCACCATCTCCTTTGATCTGTATGTCTCGACGTAATAGCCGCCCTCGCCCGGATGGGGCTTCATGTTGTAAAGCTTTATAATTCTTTCGGCGTCCGTCATGGGGCCTCCTTCGTTAGTCTCTTTTTTGTGTCCCCGTTATCTTAACCATTTTTCCCTTTCGCGAAAAACTTTCCCTTGAAAACGGTTATACGATGATTAATTTCGGAATGTAGGAAAAGAAAATGAATTCGCGGAAAGGAGGTTTTAACTATGAGATTAAGAGTTTGGGAACCGTTTAGACGCGTTGCACCGTTTTATGCCGATTTTGACAAGTTGACCAACGAAGCCGAGGGAACGTGGCATCCGAGCGTGGATATCAGCGAGAACGAAAACGCCTTCGTGCTCAAGGCCGAGCTTCCGGGAGTGAACAGGGAAGATATCAATATCGACATCAACAACAAGACGCTGACGCTCAAGGGCGAGAAGAAATTCGAGGAAAAGACCGAGAAGGAAAACTACGTCCGGGTGGAGCGGAGCTATGGAAGCTTTTCGAGGACCTTTGCCCTTTCGGACAAGGTGGATACGGAGAACGTAAAGGCGTCCTACAAGGACGGCGTGCTAGAAGTCACCCTGCCGAAAAAGGAAGAGGCGAAGCCCAAGGAAATCAAGGTAGAAGTGAACTAAATAAGATTACGCGAAGGCGGCTCCCCCCAGGGGCCGCCTTTTTGTATCTCCTTTGTGACAGGCGGATAAAAAACAAGGGTAAGCCAGTGAGAAAACTGGTTTCACCGGCTCACCCTATGGAGGATGATGGCTTTTTACTGACTGCTTTATTTCTGAATATCCTGTTGCCCTTCTCTAACCGTCGCAACAGAACCAAACCCAACCCCTAATCCATCACTGTCTTAAAATATAAATGTATGCAAGATATTTCGACAGAGGACGATGGTACTGATTTTGTATAATACTTTTTCCCGATTTTGGCCACGTCTTAATACTTTAGTATTAAGCACGCAACCACAAACAGGCAGGCCTTGAAACTTCGCCCGTGACAAAAATTACCTTTCCATCCTTACAAACCTGAAACTTATGGTAGCTTAATACCCCTGTGAAAAAACTCATAGAAAACCGGGTACATATACCCGGCATACACTGCGGCTCGGTGACGCTGAGGGACGTGATGACGTTCTTCGGCCATCCATGGACAGAGGAGATGTGCTTCGGCATAGGCGGAGGGCTCGGGTTTTATTACACGGTCGGGGAGGACATAAGCCCGACGCACATGATATTCATGCGCGGCCCCGGCATGGAGACCTCTTTCTTCAGCCTCGTAGTGGAGAAGACCGAGTGGAAGCACGCCGAAGCGGGCCGCGCGGTCGAGACCGTAAAGGGGATAATCGACAGCGGCATCCCGGCTATAATTCAGACCGATATTTTTTATCTTCACTACTATAAATCATCGACGCATTTCCCCGGGCATATAATTTCGGTTTGGGGATATGACGACGAAAAAGGGGTAGTGTACGTAGCCGATACGCAGTTCGAGGGCCTTAAGACAGTATCTTACGATGATCTGGAAGAGAGCATGGGGTCGTCAGCCCCGCCGAATCCGCTACACAATAATTACCTCGACATGGTTGTGCCCCAGGAGTTAAGGCCGCTTTCCGAGCTCGCGCCGGAGGCTATACGCATAAACGCGCGGAAGATGGCGGATGGAGTGACGGGAGGGAGAGGCGAGTCTGCGGTCAGGCTCATAAAGACTTGGGCCGAGGACATGCCGTCGTGGAGGGACGTTCACGACTGGAAGTGGTGCGCCCGGTTCGGGTATCAGGTGATAAAGAAGAGGGGCGTCGGGGGAGCGGGCTTCAGGTGGATATACAGGGACTTCTTAAAAGAGGCGGAGGCGATAACGCCCGGAATCTCGAAGCTCGGGCTCCCGGAGAAGATGGACCGCATCGGGGAGAGGTGGAGCGAAGCGGCCGACCTGCTGAAGGAGATAAGCGAGAGGGGAAAGCCGGAGAAGGAGCTCCTTAAAAAGGCATCGGCAGTAGCGGCCGAAATTTACGGGATGGAAACGGAATATTATAATTACGTTCTGGAGAAGCTCGAGGGGAAATGAAGCTCTTACTATTCGACATAGACGGCACCATACTCCACACGAACGGAGCGGGCACGAGGGCAGTCAACAGGGCGTTCGAGAAGCTCCTCGGGCACAGTGACGGGATGGCCGGCGTGGATGCCGCCGGGAAGACCGACCCCCTTATCCTCCGTGAGATGTTCATGAACAAGCTGGCGCGGGATTTTACGGAGAGCGAGGCGCTCGAGATTTTCAGGGAGTACGTCGCATTACTCGAAGATGAGGTCGCCGCGGGAGAGATCGATATAATGCCGGGAATACCGTTTCTTCTGGAGGGCCTTTCGCTGAGGGAGGACATGCTTCTCGGGCTGGCCACAGGCAATATAGAGGAAGGGGCCTGGATAAAGCTCAGGCGCGCAGGGCTCGACGCGCATTTTACATTCGGCGGGTTCGGCTCGGACTCGGAGAACAGGGAACTGCTCGTCAGGGCCGCCATAGAGAGGGCGGGCTCTCACGAAAGGGGAGCCGGGGGATTCGACAGCATAGTCGTTATCGGGGATACGCCCTTCGACATAATACACGGAAGGGCCGCCGGCGCTCTTACCGTGGCCGTCGCCACGGGGCGTTACAAGCCCGCCGAGCTAAAGGAGCACGGCCCCGATTTTCTATTCGACGATCTTACCGATTACGACGGCTTCATAGAGATATTCGTCTAGGGCATTTACGGGACGGACGGGATATCTTCCAAGCCTTACAACTCAAAAGACACTTCGCGTTATCAATCGGGAACATCCCAGAAATAAAAAAAAGGCGGGCATCCTTTTTGGGGAGCCCGCCTCTGTGTTTCTACTCTGTTTGTTCGTGTTTGATTGATTACATCATGCCCATGCCCGGGTGGCCCATGCCCCCCATGCCGGGCGCTCCGCCGC
>JBFWTW010000064.1:0-14216 GCA_050247635.1 Candidatus Dadabacteria bacterium
AGACCCGAGCATTAATTCTTTCGTCTCTTCCAGCGTGTCGCCCACGGCGACGCATCCCGGCAGGTCCGGGCAATAGGCCGAAAAACAATTATGCGACTGTTCTATAGTAATTTCGTAATGATCTTTCTGGGTTACTTCTTCGTGATCGAAACAATGCTTCAGGGAGTAGAAAAGAGCCCCTTCCGGGAGTTCCTTGTCCATCTTGCAGTTGATAGTAAGCCTGGATCGCTTGCTGCGCAGCTTGAACTGTCTGTGGCTCCCGCAGATTCTTACGAGATACCAGCCGTTGTTCTCAACAAGGAACTTAATTACCTCTCTTACCTTCATCGCTCCATCCTCTCCAGGATATTATTGTTTTTTTCTCTTTACTCTTCGTCCTTGCGGTACATCAGGACATTATCGAATTCGCTCCCCGTCATATTTTTGTCGAGATAGTCCGAAATTGCCTCTTCGATTATCTTCGACTGACTCGTCCGCGACATGAACGAATAGAGCCTCAGTCTCTCATAGAGGAGGGCCGGTATGTAAAGTGACCCTCGGTGCATTCTATTCGGATTCGCTCTCTGCTGTATCGTTCCTGCTGTCATCTGTATCTAGTTATAGCATCATTACGTAATGATGTCAACCAGGTATTTTATTAAGAGTAAAAAATCGTCCGGGACGGGCATAATATTGTATGGTTACGGTGGGTTACGAGATGGCCAAAATATGCAAAAATTTGATTGGACGCACCGTTAATTAATGAAAGATTGAGACGTGATCACGGGGACTGCGAGAAAGGCCCCTCCCGCGCGCTTTTTTCAGGCCCAGGGCGCCTGAAATAGCCGGAATTTCCGGGGCTCGTTCCGACTTTTCCTGTGCATGATTACCAAAATCGAGTATCATCGGTTTATACGGGCCAAAAAGCCCGGGTGCACACAATGGCCGGCAAGACATCACAAAAATCGCCAAAGGAGCAGACGGCCGGGAAGGCCGCAGCGAAGCCTAAGCTCCTCTCGGGCGGTAATCCCCAGATACCCAAGGGCTACGGCGACGCCCCCGTGCAGGCATATATCGAGGCTATGCCGGGCTGGAAGAAGGCCGTCGGACGCCGCCTCGACGAGATCATCACGCGCACGGTCCCCGGCGTGTTCAAGGCCGTGAAGTGGAACTCCCCGTTCTACGGCTTCGAGGACGAGGGCTGGTTCCTCAGCTTCCACTGCTTCACGAAGTACATAAAGGTGACGTTCTTCCGGGGCGCCTCGCTTGATCCCATCCCCCTCGGCAAGTCCAGGCATCCGGAAGTTCGGTACCTCGACATATACGAGCACGGACTCGACGAAGAGCAGTTCGCCGGCTGGGTGAAGCAGGCCGCCAAATTGCCGGGCGAACGAATGTAAGCAATGTGCCCGGGGAGAGACGACGAGAAAAATGACGAAGACCACGAAGAAAACGAAGACAGCCGATTCCCCATCGCGACTGATAGACGCGCGAATTGACGAGCTCGGCGACTGGCGCGGCAAGGCCCTCGCCCGAATCCGCGCAGTAATCAAGGAGGCCGACCCCGAGGTCGTTGAGGAATGGAAGTGGGGGGTTCCGGTCTGGTCGCACGCAGGGATAATCTGCACCGGCGAAACATACCAGAAGGCCGTGAAGATGACCTTCGCCCGGGGCGCTTCGCTCGAAGACCCTTCGGGCCTCTTCAACTCGAGCCTCGAAGGCAAAACCAGGCGCGCCATCGACATACACGAGGGCGATGAGATCGACGAAGAGGCGCTCAAAACCCTCATCCGCGCGGCCGTGGCACACAACACGTCGAAGTAAACGCCGCCCCTCCAGAATACGGATTACCTCATTTCTGTCATTATTTCTGTCATTCCTGTGTAGACAGGAATCCATTCAGTTTCCCGCCTGCAATCAATCAAGAATTCTGTCATTTCGAGCGCACGCGAGAAATCTCTCTGTTGCTTTAATCCTTTCTATTCTGTCATTCCTGTGTAGACAGGAATCCATTCAGTTTTCCGCCGGTAATCTATCAAGAATTCTTTATTATATGGAACGCGAAAGAGAAAATCCCGCGCACAGCACAGCCGGAAATCATAGCAAAGGAAACAACAAGATTCAGTGGCGGAGAGGGAGGGATTTGAACCCTCGATGGAGGTTTAAGCCCCCATACTCGCTTAGCAGGCGAGCGCCTTCGACCACTCGGCCACCTCTCCGGATTTGGGTCCGAAAGGGACAAATTCCCTTTCGTATTGAGGACATATACAGTAACTAACCGACGGGTCAGTGTCAACGAGCACACCACGTGTGCATGATATAGAAGTAGCGGCGCATTGCTATTGCCAAGCACCGTGCTTCAGGTGGTTTTAGCAACTTCGGCGCTACGTCGGAAACGACACAACGTGTCCCGCGCCCGTCGGCTATCGACGTAGGAGCAGTTTAGCAATTATTTACTATAGCGCGAACGTCAAGATAGCAAGACCGCCGCTTCGTGGGGAGACAGATTATTTGTGTTGTCATTCCCGAATGTATGTATCGGGAATCCACTTCCGCAAACAATCCATCGAGAGGATTTGTCATTTCGAGCAACGATTCCGAACGAGCGAGGAATCGGACGCCCTGAGCCGATTGCAAGAAAGCATATCTGGTACTGCTCGGAAATACCTCAAATTAAAACAGCGAGAAATCTTTCTTTTACCTGGGTTACCTCAATTTAATCCCTTTACCCGCCCAGCGCCTCGAACACCGCCAACAACCTCTCTCCGCTCTCCCTCGCGAACGCGACTATCCGGTCGCCGTCCTCTTCGGTAAGGTCCGCCTCGATATTCCGGACGGTCCTCTTTATCGCGAGCGAATGCCCCGGGTCTTCCTTCGCATGAACGACGATGAACTTCGACGGATACGGCAGCTCCGCGTTCTTCGGGAACATTATCCCCGAGGCGTTCTCGAACAGGTACGAATGCCCGAGCACCCCCAGCGGGAACTCGTCCGCCGCCTTCTGGAGGAACTCGTCGTACTCGCCTACCTCCGGGGCGCCCGAAACGTCCACGCCCGTAACGCCCATCCCCGCCAGGTCTTCGAGCGCGATCTCGGCGTGCCCTTCCTCGCCCCTCGCACAGAGGAGAAACCTCTTGCTAAGATAGGGCACGTCATACTTCGTCTTGTCGGCTGCCTTGAGCACGGCCTTACGGCTGATCTCTTCGATAACGTAGAAAGTCTTGAGGAACTTGACGTAGCTTTCCTTCGGGATCTCGCCCGAAAGAAGCGCCCTGACCTCGTCCATTCCCTCGACCCTTTCCAAATACGTGCCGACCTCGCGGTCGAGCCTTTCTTCTAGTCTTTCCATACCGGTCGAATATATTATCAGAACATTCGCCCGATTTCGACATCGGGGGCCGGGGTAACTTTCATGTCTCGAATATAAGCCATATGGAATACCGGGCGTCAGCTCCCGAACGTAAAGGCGTATGCTTCGAGTCCCGGCTTGGCGGCCTTGATCTCGATAACGCCCGAGCCGAAATCCTCCCGGCTGATCAGCTCGTAGAGCGTGTTGGCGTCCACCGTCACGCGCCCGTCGGGCGAAACATTGCCCCCGCGCGCCATGCCTATCGGCATTCCGTCGAGCGTGATCTCTGCGGTTACGGGCTCGCCCGTCGAAGTGCCGAGGACGAGGAACACCTTCTTCGCCGCGAAGTTTAGCCTGATAGCCGCGCCCGCCTCGTCCGACGTTATCTTCTCACCGCCCACAGTCCATCCGCCGTCGAGCGCCCACCCGTTCCGCATGAGGCTTTCGGGAAACATATACTCTGCGTGCATGTTCTTCTCTATGGGCGTCGCCCCCTCATACCCCTTCGCGCGCTCGTATCCGAGATACGTCTCCGGGGTCTGCTCTTTCGAATACGGTATCGGGACAGCCTCGCCCGGCTCCATCGCGCCGAGCCCGAGGAGATAACGAATGTTGTTCTCCGTCACGTCATATTTCCCCTCGCCGAAGTGCGTGTAAACGACGTTCCCCTCGCGGTCGATCAGGTAATGCGCCGGCCAGTACCGGTTCTTGAAATTGGTCCACGTGTCGAAGTTATTGTCGAGCGCGACGGGATATTTAAGGCCGTTCGCCGCCACCGCCTTTTTGACGTTGTCGAGGTCCTTCTCGAACTCGAACTCCGGCGAATGCACGCCGACGATCACGAGCCCGTCCTTCCTGTACTTCTCGTCCCACGACTTTATATAAGGAAAGGTACGGACGCAGTTAACGCACGAATAGGTCCAGAAATCGACGAGCACGACCTTTCCGCGGAGCTCTTCCATCGTAAGCGGCTTCGAATTTATCCAGGCAGTGATGCCCTCGAAGTCGGGCGCGGGATACGGCTCGGCAAGCCCGTTCTTAAGCTCCTCGCCCTTTACGTCCGCGGGCTTCACGGCAGTTACAGTACCGCCCGGCGTCTCGATAGAGCCGATGTTGATCCCCGACGCTATGAACAGTACGGAGAGTATGATCACGACGCCGAACGCCTTCCGTATGCCCTCGGAATGCGCTGTGAAGAAGCCGAGCTTTCCCATGACCTTACGCCCGGCGAGCGCAATCGCCAGCATCGGCACGCCCGCCCCTATCGCGAACGAAAGCGTCACGATGAACCCGGCGAGGTCGGTCTCCTGCCTTACGACCTGTACGAGGACGGCCGCGAGCAAAGGCCCCGCGCATGGCGTCCACACGAGCCCGATGAGCGAGCCCACTACAAGGCCGCTCCAGAGGTCGTCCCCCTTGCCGATTTTGGAGCTCCCGCCGATGCCCGCTATGCGGGACGTGAGCCCGCTGAATCTGTCGGAGAGCTTCGACGAAAGGAGCACGAGGCCGAACAGGAAAAGCAGGACGAGCGAAACGTACTTTATTATTTCAGTGTCGATCCCGAAGGCTTCGACTATGCGCCGCGACGCCAGCGCGAAAAGTGTGAACGAAAAAACGAATCCGGCGATGATGCCGAACGGCCTCTTCTTGCCGCCCTCGACGGACGCCGAAAGGACGAGCGGCAGGACAGGAAGGATGCACGGCGAAACAATCAGCGCCAGCCCTTCCACGAACGCAAGTGCTGGATCCACGATATTCATGACTGCCCCCAATCTCTAATATATATGCCTTTAGAGTATAACGGCACGCATCTGGATTCTCATATTTATTTGCAGATGCAGGTTTCACGGGCGGGGGCGATTCATCCTTTCTATTTTGTCATTCCCAACGATTTCGAGCGAGCGAGGAATCACCTCTATTTTGTCATTCCCGAATGCTTGTATCGGGAATCCACTTCCGCAAGCAATCTATCAACAATCTTTTCATCTTTACAAAAATGGCAGTGTAAAGGGCTACACCTGACAAAAAAATGCATTTGCAACTCTCATGTGACTTACAGACTTCGTTTATATCTATTTAACATACTCATCATGAGGAATTAAAATATCGAACAGTTCTAATAACACATATTTTATTTAAGGAACCTAAATGACTACTCTTGAAAAACATCTAAAGGAAGTGCCACCTGAATTCATCTATCACTATACAACGCATGCAGGCTTTCTAGGAATTGCCAAAAATAAAACTTTATGGTGCAGTGCTGTAACATATTGCAATGATGGATTAGAGTATGAACATGCGGTTGCTTTATTACGTGAACGATTGGAGTTTAGAATATATGGATATGACAATATTTCTCGTACAGACGATGAAATTAAATTTTTACAAAGTTTACTTACAGGTTTGGATAGGGTTGGAAAAGGTTTTTTTATAGGTTCATTTTCAGAAAATGGTGATTTACTCAGCCAATGGCGAGGTTACAGCAAAAATGTAGATGGCCTGAGTTTAGGTTTCGCGGCCACTCGATTGCAGAAACTAGCACAGCAACAGAACTTTAGATTTGTGAAATGTATATATCACACTGAAGAAAAATATGCGATTGTTGACGAGTTTATAAAAGAATTTTTGCATGAGCCTCGTGGAAATGACTTACCATTTAATTTCGCTATTAGATTCTCGTCGATCGCTCCCATTTTGAAACATGAATCATTTCATGAAGAAAAGGAATGGAGACTAATTTCAAGGCAACTGGACTCCAGAAACCCAAATATCGATTTTCATCAAGGTTCTAGAATATTAATACCGCATTACAACTTTAATTTGATCGAAGATGATGACCCGTTAAAAATTGAAAGAATAATCATTGGCCCTTCGTCCATTCAAAAACATGCTTCGAATTCTGTTCAATTAGCTATCACGAAATATAAAATAACCTGGGAGCAGGTGAGCAGCTCCATGTGCTCTTATTTGGGTACCTCATATTGAGTTCATAACCAACTCACACCCGAATGTATACACATTCTAAATTCTGAGTTATGCATAGAAGAAATAGTATGTACTACTCGCTCACTTCTCCACCTTCATCCTCCCCACCCTGAGCGAATTCCCGAGCACTATCATACTGCTCACTATCATCGCCAAAGCAGCGAGGACGGGCTGCATCAGCCCCACGGCGGCAACCCCTATCCCCAGAGTATTGTAGAAAAACGCCCAGAAGAGATTCTGCTTCACGACGCGGTGATTCCCCCGCGCGAGGCGGAGTATCCACGGCACCTTCGTCAGATCGTCGCCGAGGAGGCTCACGTCCGCCGCCTCGCGCGTGATGTCCGCCCCGCACCCGAGCACAATCCCCACGTCCGCCGCGTTCATCGCCGGCGCGTCGTTTATCCCGTCGCCGACCATCGCTGTCACGAGCCCCCGCCCCTTGTAGTCCTCGATTATCTCCAGCTTCTCCCCGGGATATAGCCCGCTCCGGGCCTCGACGCCGAGGGTTTGGGAGAGCGCCCAGGCGGCATACTCGTTGTCGCCCGTGAGTATCAGCGCGCCTACGCCGTCCTTCCGGAGCTCTTCGAGCGCGGCCGCGCTCTCGGGCCTCGGAGACTCGTTGAACCCAGCCACGGCTGCAGCCTCGCCGTCCACCGAGACGAACATCACCGTCATCCCCGAGGATTCGAGCTCCGAAGCCGCGCCGCGTGCGAAGCCCTCTGTCGAAACTCCGAGCGATTCCATGTATCGCGCGCTCCCAGCCGCGACGCGCCTCCCGCCGACCAGGCCCGTAACGCCCATCCCCGGGGCGGCCTTCACCTCCGCCGCCGGGACGAGCCTCGCTCCCATCTCCGACGCCGCGCGCCCGAGGCTGTCCGCCAGGGGGTGCGAGTACCCAGATTCCAGCGACGCCGCGAGTGTAATAATCTCTCTTTCGTCGGCGCGGGAGTCGGGGCTTACGCGTACCGCGCCGAGTGCAAGCTCCCTCTCGGTAAGCGTCCCCGTCTTGTCGAAGAAGACCATGTTCACGCCGGCGAGCCTTTCTAGGAGCTCCGCCGAGCGGACTAGCACGCCGGAGCCTGCCGCCCTTCCGAGCGCGACCCATATCGCGAGCGGCGTCGCAATCCCGAGCGCGCACGGGCACGAGATAACTAGCACGGCCAGCGCATGCATGAGCGCGGTATCCACGCCGTCCCGCACCGTCCAGAAGGCGAACACGGCGAGCGCCGCCGCCGACACCAGCGGCACGAAAACGGCTGTCACCCTGTCCGCAGTCCTCTCTATAGGCGCGCGCGACCGGCGGGCCTCTTCGAGGAGCCTCACCAGCCGGGAGACGGTCTTCCCCTCCCCCACCTCCAGCGCCTCGAAAACGACCGTGCCATCGAGGTTCGTCGTGCCGGAATACACCATGCTTCCCGGCTCCTTCGGCACCGGGACCGACTCGCCCGTAAGGCTCGACTCGTCCGCGCCGCTGGTCCCCTCGACTACCCGCCCGTCCACCGGGAAGCCCGTCCCGGGCGGCACTTTCACGAGGTCGCCACTCTCAATGTCGTCCGAGTCCACCGTCTCCTCCACACCGTTCCTTACGACTATCGCCGACTTCGGCGCGAGGTCGAGGAATCCCTTGATCGCGTTCGAGCTCGACGCCTTGGCATTGGCTTCGAGGTATCTCCCTATAGTGAGCAGCGCGAGCAGCATCGTTATCGTGTCGAAATACACGTGCCCCTCGCGTGTGAAAGTCGAGTAAGCAGAGATCACGAAGGCCGCCGCCGTACCGATGATTATCAGCACGTCGATGTTGAGCCTCATTCGTTTGAGCGCGCCTAGGGACGCGGAAAGAATCGGCAGGCCGAGGAGGACGACGACGGGGACAGTCAGAATGAGCTGGACGTAATTCAGGATCGCGGCTACGTTCCCCTCGAATCCGTATATGTACTCCGTCAGGCTGATGACCATCACGTTCATCGCGAAGAACGCGCTCAGCCCGAGCCTGATCAAAAGCCACGACGCCTGCCCTTCCTCGCCCGCCTGCCCCGTTATCTCGCTCGCGAGAAGGCAGCCGTAGCAGCAGAAGGCGCGCCCCTTCGATTCCGTGCCGTATCTTCCGGCCGGAAGTCCGCAGTGCGCGCACGCCGCGCGGTCAATCGTCATGTCTGGTGTTTTAAAATCCGCATATGTCGTGAATCCTCTCGCCGAACCCCGTCGGCAGAACGGCGCGGGCGACGGTGATGACCCCGAAAATAATTATAAGGATTCCCGGAACTGTGCGGCTGAGGCGGCTCCTCAAATACGGCGATACGTGCCTGTGAACAGCGGCGACGAGGAACATCGCGGGCACCGTCCCGAGGCCCATGGCCAGCATCATCAGGCCCGACTTGTGCGGAGAGCCGGCGGTAAGACTCACGAGTAGAAATCCGTAAACGAGCGGACACGGCAAAAAGCCGTTCATGATCCCGAGAGAAAATGCCGCCGTTTTCCCCTTCCGTTTGAGGAACGAGGCCATCGTGTTTTTAAGGAGGGTGTAGAACGACGAGAACCCGGGTATGCGCCCCTCGCCGACGACGCCCGTCATCTGGAGCCCGGCGAGGATGATGACCAGCCCGAGCACGACGGTGAGCCCCACCTGGAAACCGAGCATGGGCTCCATCTCTTTTATCATGAATCCGAGCGCGCCGACCAGCACGCCCAGGAAGAAATACGTGAAGACCCGGCCGAAGTTATAAAGTAGCTGTCCGGATATATTTCTTTTGTGTCCCGATGCACCGGATATAAGGATCGGGAACCCGCCGCACATCCCTATGCAGTGAAATGAGCCGAGAACGCCGGTTATGAAAGCGAGCCCGTATGCCGTCATGTCTACCATATCTTTCAGCGCGCGGAGCCGGAGAGCCGCAGACGCTGTCTTATTCCCCTTCGAGCTCTTTTATGGTCCAGTTCGTCGTCCTTGCGGACGTCTCGTCGCGGATCTGCTTCACCGTCCCGGCGCTTACCTCGGGGGCTGAATTCCCCCAGCTCGACCTCGCGTACGTGAGCGCGGCTGCTATCTCCTCGTCGGACATCTGCCCGCCCCACGCCGGCATCACGCCGTTATACGTCGTCCCCGAGACTGTGACCGGACCCTGAAGCCCGTGTAATACTATTTTAACTGGAAGTTTATCCTCACCTGTAAGAATGCCGGACCCGGCGAGCGGCGGAAACGCCCCCGGGACCCCCTGCCCCGTCTGCTGATGACAGGCCGCACAGACGCGGTTATACACCTCGGCGCCATCCACCGCGGCAACAGGCTGAGCCTCTTCTGGCTTGGAAGCGGAGGCCTGCTTCACAGTCTCGCCCTCGTTCAAGAGATGGACCTCCGGCCCGAACTTCCCGCCGTAGCGCCCAATGTAGAATCCCGCCCAGAAGATGAGCGATATGCATATCACCCACAGCCACCAGGGCGGCTTTTCGAGCCCCTCCTTCGGGTCGGGCGATTCGCGGAGCGCCTGCCTGTGGAGGCCGTAAATATCGACGTCTTCGTCTTCTGCCCTGTACGGGGCCTGTATGTCGTTCTTCTTTTCGTCGCTCATGCCTCACTCCTCCCCTTCGACCGGATAGGTGTGGTTGAGCCCTATGAGATACGCAACGAGGTCGCGCGCTTCCTGCGTCGCGATTATCACCTTGCCCGGCGGCAGGTACTCGTCGGGGACCGGGACCACCCGCTCGCCCCTCGCGGCGAGCACTTCGTCCGAGTATTCGATCTCCTCCCTGAAGAGCCACGGGTAAGGCGGCATTATCGACCCGGGCGACGTCGCCCTCGGATTGTAGAGGTGTATCAGGTGCCAGTCCTCGCTCGGCTGTCTCGCGCCTATGTTGAAGAGGTCGGGCCCCGTACGCATCGTGCCGAGGAGCTGCGGCTTGTCGTAAAGATAATCGCCTGGGACGGACGGCCTCCCCCAGTTGCGCTTCTGGTCCGCGCCGAATCCGACGGGCCTCGTCTGCTGGCTGTGGCAATAGATGCAGCCCTCGCGAATGTATATCTCCCGCCCGCGAAGCTGCTGGTCTGTATAGGGTTTCAAACCGGCCGGGGTCTTCACCTCGCTTATCTGCACGCCGGGCACGAGCGTAAGCCCCACCCACGCGATCAGAAGCGTCGCCAGAACCCCCATTACGAACAGCGGCATCTTGATGTACATCATCTCGGCGCCACCTCCGCCCCGGAGGCGACGGAATGGGACGCCCCGACGATCTTCGAGCCCCACGGCGGCAGGACCCTGTAGGCCCCTTTCCTGAAGAGCATGAGCGAGAATAGATATATGAATACGATCTGGCCGAGCAGCATCATCGACCCCCCTATCGAGCGCGCCATGAGGTACGGCCTCGTCACCTCGACCGAGTCCATGAACGGCCTCGCCGCGTCGTTCATGTAAAGCCCCTGGAATACGCCGCCTATGGTCATCGCAGCGAAGTACAGGATGACGCCCGAAGCGACTAGCCAGAAGTGGACTTTGATCAGCCTCGGATACGGCCACTCCCATTTGACGATACGGGGCATTATGTAGTAGATCGAGCCGAACATTATCATCGTCACGAACGCGTAGAGCCCGAGGTGCGCGTGGCCTATCGTGTAGTGCGTAAAGTGCGTCACCTCGCTCTGCGCGCGAATCGCCTCTATAGAGCCCTGGAAGCTCACTGCCGTGTAGCTTACCGCGCCGAACACGATGAAACGGAGCGTCGGGCTCGACTTCAGCTTATTGAAGTGCCCGACCATCGTCATGTGGTGGTTTATCGCAACCGCGATGACGGGTATGAACATCAGCACGCTCGCCACGATCGACACGCTTATGAGCCACGTCGGAAGCGGCCCGCCGACCAGGTGGTGTATGCCGTTCCAGTTGTAAAAGAGCGCGAACGTCCAGAACCCTATCAGCGAAAGGTAATAGCTGTGTATCGGCCGCCCGATGACCTTCGGGATGAAGTAATACGCCGCCGCCAGCCCGGCGGGCGTGAACCACACGGTGAGCGCGTTGTGCGCGTACCACCAGTTGGCCGCCGCCTGCGTGACGCCCGTGTATATCGGCAAATGCGCGAGCACCCAAAGTAGCGGGAACCATATCACCGAGGCCAGCATATACCAGAGCGAAATGTAAATGTGATCGACGTCCCTCTCGCGAAACGTCTTTATTATAGAAAGGGAGAACAGGACCGCCGCCACCGTGATGAGAACCCAGGACCACGTTGGGAATTCGAGCCATTCCTGCCCGGCGCTGTTGCCGCGGAGGAGCTGTATCGTCCCCCACAGAACCCCGAGGTTCCAGATAACGGCCGATAGGTACAGCAGATTCCTCCACTTAATCGTCGTCCGGCAGAGCCTTGATGCAAGCCACACGAACACCCCGCACAGGGCCAGCGACGCCCAGCCGTAAATGACGGTGTTCAGGTGCGCGGGCCTCAGCCTTCCGAACGTGAGCGCGGGCGTATTGCCGAGCCAGTCCGGGAAGCTGAACTTGAATGCGACGACGAGTCCGAAGACGGAGCCTATAAGCAGCCACGCGACGGCCGTGGCGAAGAAGAACAGAACGGGCCCTGCGCTGGAGTCGTCGCTTTCGATTCGGGAAGTAAGCTCGGGCTGAACGCTCATCGCTTCGCCCCCTCGCCGTTCCAGCCCGGGGGATCGACGAAGACCTCGTCGGTGAAAACCCCAACGGGCTCGTCCTCGTCGAAGATTACGTATGCGGCTTTATTCAGGTTACTGAACTGATTGGTTCTTACAGCCCAGATAAAAGCGCCCATTGCTACGATTGCGGCGATGAGCAGAACTACGATCAACAAAAACGCTGCAAAAGGAACTGTCATCTCACAATGATAAACGGCGACGTTATGGTCGCGAAAAGACCGGTTCCGCAGCGGAGACAGAAGCAAAGATATTTCCGCAATGCGTCCCCGGAACACCGCCCGGGGTTAATCGCGCCAAGAAAACACAGCCACTTATCTCTCCGAATTGGATTATACCAGAGTTTGTTTTGCGTACAATTTAGACAACGCATGCAGGATGCAAGAACGGACACAAGAGACGGCGTCGGAGAGTGATGGCAACAGCACGAAAGCCCCGTGGCTCAGGCACATAAGCCGCCTCGGGGTATTTTACGCCTTTACTTTTTCGGCGCTGAAATTTTATTATTTTCAAGCTCGAAGCCGGTCTTAAAATGAGTGAGTGCTCATTCAGAGTATATTTTAGCCCGCACATTACCACGCCCGCCTAACCCGCGAATCTCTTCGCGAGTATGTCCGCAGCCCTGTCGGCCACGGCCATGATAGTCCCCACCGGATGCGCAGTCGGCACCCTCGGTATCAACGACGCGTCCGCGACGGCGACGTTCTCCGTCCCGCGCACTATCAGCGTCTCCGGGTCCACACCCCCCGGCCCGTCCGTAAGCCGCGCCGTCCCGCCGAAGTGGTTTATTATCAGCCTGCTGTAATAAACGTTGTCCACGGGCGAAGGACTCGTGACGTAGGTCCTGACGTCCGCGAGGCTGTCCGGGTTCAGGTCCGGATGGCTCGGGCTCCCCGGGCCGAACGCGATAGAAAGCGCCGGGTCTGTTTGGAATAGCCGGATCATGTCGTACACCGCCCGGGCCATGACGTCCGCGTCGGCGTTCCCGTCGGGCGTGTCCGGGAGATAAATATCCGGGTAGCGGATGTTGCCGTTCGCGTCGAGCGTAACCAGCCCGCGCGCCTTGGGATTAAGCAGCATAACGTACGCCGAAAACGTCCTCGGCCCGTAATACGGCCCGTTCGTCGGCCCGGGGCCCTGCGGGTCGAGGAATATCTCGACGTCCGGCACAGGGGAGTCGTAGCTGTAATTCAGTATCGACACCGGCCGGTACTGCGCGTACGGCCCGCTCCCGTTGGCGAGGTACTCTTCGAGGTCGCCCTCATGCGCAGCGTAGTCCGTGTAATTGTAGGAATGATACGGTATGTCCCCGTCGTAGTTGTACGCAACGAGCGACATCGCGTGGTCGAAGAGCCCCACGCCGATGAGCTGATTGTCTATAGTGAACGGCATAATCGGCGGCCCCTCTGCGGGGAAAATCTCGGCCTCGCGCCCGAACGGCCCGACGCCGCTAAGGTACAAGATCCTCGGAGTGATGAGCGCCCCCGCGGCCATGACTACGAAGCCGTTCCGCTTGAGCCGGGCCGTCCCCGGCGCCCCGGGAATGCTCTGGTCGAGCGCGCCACGGCTCGCGTAATGCACGGCGACCGCCCTGCCCGAGCCGTCGAACTCTATCCTGTCCACCTTCGCGAACTCGAGTATCTCGAGCCCCTCGGCCGGTACGCCCCCCGGGTCGGCCTCGGCGAAATACCCCGTTATCGGCCCCGCGCGCCTGCCTAGGGCGGCCGCGACATACGGCCTGCTGTAAACCCCTTTTTCTTCGAACGGCAGGCTTGTATTCCCCTCGACGAATCCCGCCTCTTCGTAAAGCGGGTGCACTATCTCCGCCGGGCCCGTATTCTGCGGGACCCCGTTCGTCGATGGCGTGTTCGTCACGGGAACCCTGTCCCTGACTCGATTGTAGAACGGCTCCATGGTAGCCCAGCTCCACCCCGGCGGCCACGCCGTGTCGAACAGGAGCGGCGGATTCGTCTGAAACAGCATGCCGTTAAACTGCGAGTTGCCGCCGAGCCCTATGCCCTGGTACGTGAACGGGGCGTTTGTCAGCTTGTACGGCTCGCCCTGCGGCATGAAAGCGAGGTTCGAATACTCGCCCGGCACGTCGAATATCGTGAGGTCGGTCCTCCCGGGCGGAACCCACACGGGATAATCCGTGCCGCCGATAAGCGCCGACGTCGGCCCGCCCGCCTCGATGACAAGCACCCTCTTCCGGCCCCCTCCGGCAGCCCGGAGCTTCGCCGCGACTATCGCCCC
>JBFWTW010000065.1:0-14212 GCA_050247635.1 Candidatus Dadabacteria bacterium
ATATCTGCGCGCTCATGAATCCGAGGCTAGTTCCCCAAAGCCCCAGTCCCCAGTAACGCGCCGAAAGGCTCGCCACCGCAAGCCCGGTCATGGTACGAAGGCCCGACGCGATTCCGATCAGTATGGCGGCTACGAAAAAAGTCCCTTCCATATCCATCCTCCTTTTTATTCACTACATATTAACAGATGGAGACAGAATCCGGCAGGCCACGCCTGTAAGATTAGGGGGCAAGGATTGTCATTCCCTAATGTATTTACTTGTTGTGGCGTACCCGGTGGGGCATGGGGAATTTAATCCTTCTTCTTCGTGTCATTCCCAACGATTTCGAGCGAGAGAGGAATCGGACACCCCAACTTTATTGCGCAAACGTTTATATAGTACCGCTCGAAGCCTGCCTTCTTTAGCATCAAGCCTTAATCGGGAATCCAGCACGCCTCGCGTGCATGAATCCGATGTCGCGGCGCTCAGCCGCAACTCCACCTCGTCTGTCATCCTGCCTGTCCGGCGAAGCCTTGGCGAAGACGGAAGCTTGATTCAGGATCTAATCCTTTGCCTTAATCTTTTTACCCCCCTTAGATAAGGGGGGTATGGGGGATTTATATTTATGATTTAGTTTGAACTTTCGGAAGGAGCTTATTGGTTCGCCTCTCCGGCCGCTTCCTGCGCCGTACCGGCCGCCTGCTGAACGCGAAGCTCTTCTTCGTGATACTCCCAACCGCCGCCGAGCGCCTTGTACACGGCAACGAGCGACGTGCGAAGCTCCGTCTCGCTCTGTGCGAGCTCGCTCTGCGTCAAGAGAAGCGTCCTCTCCGCGTCGAGCACGTCGAGGAAGTTGGCGACTCCATAGTCGTACCTCATCCTCGCGAGATTCATCGCGTTCTCGCTCTCCTTCACAGATTCGACGAGGTACTTGTGACGCTCTATCTGGTTGTTGTGGTCCACGAGCGACGAGTCCACGTCCTCTATCGCGGTAAGCACAGTCTGCTGATACGCCGCGAACGCAGCCTGCGTCCGCGCGTCGGCGGCCTCGACCCTCTGATACACCCTTCCGAGGTCGAATGCCGGCCAGAATATGCTCGGCCCGACGCCGAACGCACCCGCTCCGCTGTCGAACAGGCCCGAGAACGACGTCGCCTGGAGCGCCGCGCTCCCGAATATGCTTATGGTAGGGAAGAGGTCTGCCGTCGCGATGCCGATTCCCGCCGTAAACGCCGCGAGCTGCCTTTCGGCCACCCTTATGTCCGGCCTCCTTTCGAGGAGCTCGACCGGCGTACCGACCGCTACCACGTCGGGCACAGCCGGGAACGGCTCGGGCTTTAAAAGCTCCGTAAGGTAAGTATCGGGGAGCTGCCCTGTGAGGACGCCGAGCCTGTATATGGCCTGCTTGACCCTCGTTTCGAGCGGCGGAATAAGCGCAAGCGTGTTGTTATACTGTGCCCTTGCCCTCGATACGTCGAGCGCCGTCCCGCGCCCTCCTTCGAGGAGAGTTATCGTAAGGTCGAGGGTGTTCTTCTGGTTCTCCGCGTTTCTCCGTGCGACGTCGAGGCCGTTCTGCGCGCCGCGGAGCTCGAAGTAATTCCTCGCCACCTCGGCCAGGAGCGTCACGACCACGTCCTGCCGCGTCGCTATACGCGATTCGAGCTCTGCTGTGTCGGCCTCTATCGTACGCCTGATGCGCCCGAAGAGGTCGATCTCCCAAACGGCGTCGAACCCTGCGTCGAAAAGCTCGGTGTTCCTGCCCGTCCCCGGGAACGTCTGTGCCTGAGACGACCTCTGCCAGGTGTAATCCCCCTGGAACGGCACTATAGGCGCGAGCTCGAACTCTGTCTCACGCATAAGCGACCGTGCTTCCAATATCCGGGCCGTCGCGATGTCGATGTCGTAGTTGCCGGCGAGCGCGTCGCGAATGAGCCTGTCGAGTATCGGGTCCTTGAACTCGCTCCACCACTCGATCTCTATGGCGTCGGTCCTGTAGTCCTTCGCCCCCGCGTCCTGGAACGACCCGGGAAGCGGAGTCTCCGGCTTTTCATAGTCCGGGCCGACCATGCAGCCCGTGAGAAAAACCCCCGAGAGGAATACTGTTGTCAGTATGGCTGCCGTTAAATATCTCATTTCGTTTCGACACTCCGATCCTTTCTTGATTCGGTGAACTTCCTTATGACGACGTAGAAGATAGGCGTCAGGAAGAGTCCGAAGAACGTTACCCCGAACATGCCGGCGAACACCGACGTTCCGAGCGCCTGGCGCATTTCGGCTCCCGCGCCCGCCGCTATAACCAGCGGCACGACGCCGAGAATGAACGCGAACGACGTCATCAATATCGGGCGCAGCCTTACGCGGGACGCCTCGACGACCGCCTCCTCGCGATGCTTGCCCTGCTCCTGATAGTCCTTTGCGAACTCGACGATTAGAATAGCGTTCTTACACGCAAGACCCACGAGAACGACGAACCCGATCTGCGTCAGAATGTTGTTGTCCATTCCCCTGATCCAGAGGCCCGCGAGCGCCGACAAGAGACACATCGGCACGATAAGAATAATCGCCAGCGGGAGCGACCAGCTCTCGTAAAGAGACGCCAGGATCATGAACACGAACAGTACGCAGAGCGGGAATATGAATACCGCGGCGCTCCCCTGCGTCACCTCCTGGTACGCAAGGTCCGTCCATTCGTACCCTATGCCCGCGGGCAGTATCTGCCCGGCGAGCTTTTCCATCGCGGCGATAGCCTGCCCCGAGCTGAACCCGGGGATAGAGTCTCCGCTCACCTCGACGGCCGGGAAGAGGTTATACCTCACCACCCTGTCGGGCCCCGTCTCGTCTTTCAGCGTGACTACCGAGCCGAGCGGCACGGTCGCCCCGTTCGAGCTCCTCGTTCTGAGCTTTAGTATGTCGGCCGCATCCTGGCGGTATCCGCCCTCGGCCTGCGCCGTAACACGGTAGACCCTTCCGAAAAGGTTGATGTCGTTTACGTAAACCGATCCCAGATACACCTGGAGCGCGTCGAAAATATTCGTAAGCGGCACGTCCAGCTTCTTGGCCTTTTCGCGGTCAACCTCGGCATACAATTGTGGTGTGTTCAAGCTGAACGTCGTATACACCCTCGTAAGCCCGGGCTCCTGATTCGCTGCCCCGATGAGCGCGTAGGAAGAGTTGGCGAGCTCTCTCAGCCCGACGGCCCCCCTGTCCTGGACCATCATCTTGTACCCGCCCGCGGTGCCGAGCCCCCTTACGGGCGGCGGCGAGATAACGAGCAGCCTCGCCTCCTGGATATTCGAGAGTCTTATACTGAGATCCGTTATTATTTCGTTAAGCGATGGGCCGTGCTTCGCCCTCTCGTCGAAGGGATCGAGCGGCGTGAATATAACGCCCGCGTCCGAGCTGTTCGAAAAAGTCGCGCCCGAGAATCCCGAGAACCCGACGGCGTACGCAATGCCAGGCGTGTCGAGGATAATCTTCGTCGCCTCCTGCACGACGGCGTCCGTCCTTTCGAGCGATGCGCCGTCCGGGAGCGCGACGTCGATGATGAGGTAGCCCTGGTCCTGCGCCGGGATAAAGCCCGTCGGCACCTGCGTGAACCCGAAGTACGTCAGAGCCAGGAGCCCTCCGTAGACGATCAGCCCTATGGTGGTGAACCTTAGCAGCTTGTTGACCGTCCTGCTGTACGAGTTGGACGCCTTGTCGAAGAAGGCGTTAAAGCCCTTGAATATCTTCTTCAGCACGAGGTTTACGTACGGGCTGATGAACCATCCGACAACGGCGCCTGCCAGGAAGAGCCCTATCCTTATGGCCCACACCGTCGCCCCGGCCTCTCCCGCCATGTTGTCGTGCTGCCCCGGGAGCGACGCCACCGCCGGCGCGATAAACGCGTACGCGAGGAAACCGACTATCGCCGCTATGCCGACCCTCGGCAGAGGCTCCACGTGATCCGCATCGCTGTCGGGCCGTATGAGCTGCACCGCCCTCGCAGGCGCCAGCGACAGCGCGTTAACGGCCGACAGGATCGTCGACACCGCAATAGTCAGCGCGAACTGTTTATAGAACTGACCGCTGATTCCGGGCAGGAACGCAGTCGGGATGAACACAGAGCTCAAGACCAGCGTAATAGCCAGAACCGGCCCCGTGATCTCCTTCATGGCGCGGAGGGTCGCATCCCTCGGCTCGTATCCCATCGACATCCATCGCTTGATGTTTTCGACGACGACGATAGAGTCGTCGACGACGATACCGATGGCCAGAACGAGGCCGAACATTGACAGGTTGTTAAGCGAAAACCCGAAGGCCGCCATGACGGCGAACGTACCGACAAGCGACACGATTGCGTCTATCATCGGCAGAATGGCCGCCCTCCAGTCCTGGAGGAACACTATGACGACTATGAAAACGAGAATAAAAGCTATGTACAGGGTATGGAAAACTTCGTCGATCGACTGCTGAACGAAAACAGTCGGGTTGTAAACGATCCTGTATTCGAGGCCCTTGGGGAAGTTCTTGCTGATGTCGGCCATCGTCTTTTCGATGTTCTCGGCCGTGGCCAAAGCGTTTGACCCCGGCAGCTGGAATACACCGATGGCCTGCGCCGGCTTACCGTCGAGGTAGCTGTTCCTCGCGTAGTCGAGCGCGCCCAGCTCCACGCGGGCGACGTCCTTGAGCTTCGTCGTACGCCCCTCTTCGCCGGTCCTGACGACTATTTCGCCGAACTGCTCCTCGTCGAACAGCCTTCCGAGCGTGTTGACCGAAAGCTGAAATGCGTTACCCTGCGGCACGGGTGGCTGCCCCACGACGCCCGCCGCGACCTCTATGTTCTGCTCGCGAAGCGATTGTATGACGTCGTTCACCGTAAGCCCCAGCGAATAGAGCTTCTCCGGGTCGAGCCATATCCTCATCGAATATTCCCTCGCGCCGAAGACAGTGACGTTGCCGACTCCCTTGATACGCGTGAGAACGTCGTAAACGTTTATGAGTGCATAGTTACTGACGTAGAGCTGGTCGTAAGTATCGTCCGGCGAAACGAGGTGGACGACGAGCAGCATGTCCGGCGAGCTCTTCCTCACCGTCACACCTATTCGCCTCACCTCTTCGGGGAGCCTGGGCTCGGCCACGGATACCCTGTTCTCGACGAGAACCTGCGCCTTGTCGACGTCCGTTCCGAGGGCGAATGTGATGGTCAGCTGCATCGCGCCGTCGCTCGTCGACTGCGACGACATGTACAGCATGTCCTCAACGCCGTTTATCTCCTGCTCGAGCGGCGTCGCGACCGTCTCTGCAATAGTCTCCGGGTTAGCTCCGGGATACGACGCGCGCACGACCACAGTCGGCGGCGTAACCTCCGGATATTGGCTTACGGGGAGTGTGAAATACGCGATCAGACCGACGATTACAATAAGTACAGATAGAACCGTCGCGAAGATCGGCCTGTCTACAAAAAACCGGGAGAACATTAATTACCCTCCAGTGCTTCCTTTGGGACTCTCGATACCGGGCGTGAGAAAATTATCGTTCTTGACCACAAGATCTTCCTCGACCGGGCTTACGACCGCCCCTGGGGCGACCCTCTGTAAACCCTTTACGATGACCTTGTCTCCGGGCTTCACTCCGCTCCTTATAACCCTGAAGCCGTTGATCTTGGGCCCGAGCTCGACCTGCCTGTATTCGACGGTGTTTTCGGGATTGACCACCAGGACGAACTTCTGCGACTGGTCGCTGCCTATGGCCTCGTCGGGAAGAAGGATAGCCTCGTAAGGAGCGCTTCCGACTATCTTTATCTTCGCGAAGAGCCCCGGCGTCAGAATATCGCCCGGGTTTTCGAACACGCCTCTCCCTCTGATGGTTCCCGTCTGGGTGTCGACCCTGTTATCGAGAAAATCGACGTAGCCCTTGTGCGGAAATCCGGTCTCGTCCGCAAGCTCGAGGTAGGCCGGGCTGTCGCTCTGCCGTGTGTCGGGGCGAAGCCCTTCTTTTTCGAGACGGTTGTACTTGAGGAACGACTGCTCGTCGGCCTCGAAGTAGCAATATATCGGATTGAGCGAGACTATAGTCGTAAGGAGCGTGCCGCCCGTCCCGCCGTTGATGAGGTTCCCCTCGGTTACGTATTTTCTGCTTATGAGTCCTGCTATCGGCGCCCTAACCTGCGTGAACTCGACGTTCAGCTTCGCTGCGTCTACTGCGGCCTCCGCCTGCTGCACCGTGGCCGCGGCTACTTTCTCGTCCGAAGCCCTCGTATCGGCCTCCTCTACGGAGATGGCCTTCGCGGTGAGAAGGTTCTTCGCACGCGCGAGATCGTTCTGCGCGAGGGAGAGCCTCGCCTCGGCGAGTTTGAGCTCGGCCTCGGCCCTGTCGAGCTCGGCCTGGTAGGGCCTCGGGTCGATTACGAAGAGGAGATCCCCCTCTTTTACGATCTGGCCGTCCTTGAAGTGGATCGACTGGAGATAGCCGTTTACGCGGGCCCTCACATCGACCGTATCGACCGCTTCTAGACGTCCCGTGTATTCGTCCCACTCCATGACCTCCCTGACAAGGGGCTTACTCACCGTGACCTGGGGAGGAGGAGGCGGCGCGGGTTTCTGGCCCTCGCAGGCCGCGAGCAAAACGCCCGTGGCGGCAAGAACTATTATGAATACAGCTGTCCTTTGAAATGTACTCATTTTATCTGGCTATCCTCGCATCGTGATTTGACGCAGACACTTATCGACTGTCTTTCAGCATATCCGGGCAACCCTGGCGGCTTGAAAGTAAGTGCTTACTTACACGTTACCCGCCGGGCCTGATGGTGTCAATGCGGGCAAGTTTTTTATCTCCCGGACGACCCAGGGGCTGAATCGACGGGCCGGGTGCGCCCTGTCGACGGCTTCCGCTCCTTTAATTTTTACCCTATTCAATGCCGACATACAAAGTTCGATGCGAAGTTTTTAAAAAAGATTCGCATTTGCTCACATTATGCAAGATTCAGAAACGAATGGGAAACTTTCTGTTTAAGATGCCACGCGTGCCGGGAATGGGCATGGCTCCGCCCGTGCGACGCTCAACCGCCGTGCGATACCGTCTCGAATCCGCTGTTTAGTTACGTTGAAGACAAACTACGTGCATGTACCGCTTTAGGTGGAAGCCGGTGCAGCCGCTTCCTCGCACCAGTGAGAGGGAGCGGCTTCCGCCCCTAATAAAAAAGGGAAGACCTTCCGGCCTTCCCCCGATAAATAATTATTACTCTATCCCCATTGTCGTAACAATCCGGGTACTGCCATTCCCCCCTCGCGGTTACGGCGCGATTATCTCGCACTCACCCGAGAAGTCTATAAACTCGAGATCGCCTACGATAAGGTTGTTCAGATCGAGCCTGCGGCCGCTGTTGTGCCTTACGGCCTCGCCCGAAGCGTCCACGGTAACGTCCACTTCCGTATCGGCCTCGAATACCTCGGCCCTGTTATCGCCCACGACGTCGGCTACCAGAAGAAATCCGGATGCGGGATCGTCGATGTCCGAAACATCGATAAGCGCGGTCACTCCGTCCGACGTTACAGACATTACAATGCCGTCGTCATCATCAACGAAGTCATAGAATTCGCCGCCGAAATCTCTGGTAAGGCGCGGCATCTCGCAAGCCCCCGGCGGAAGATTGTTGTTGCTATCGCTGCAACCGCCGATGCTTCCCACTACAATGAACAAAAACAAGACCGGTAAAGCTAGAAGTCTGGTTAAATTCATCGAACGCCTCCTTCAAAAGGTTTTTTGTACAACCCACCCGGGTAATTGTTTTCGACAGTCCAATTATAGTGCATCGGATATCTTGATGTAAACAATAATTTTATTAATCTGTAGTTTTTACAACTACACCAGCCCGGAGTGCATGGATAGAACTTGCTCCCCGCCGTGCCCCCTCCCCCGCCCGGGCGCACTAAAAGTCCTGCGAGAGACTAAGCCTTTTTCCTTATATATAAACCCCCGCCTAATACCCCGGTATTGGAAATCATTTCAACTATCGTCCAATAGAGCCGCGGCCTGAAGAGATATACGATTCTTGCATATGAAACCTCCCGGGGGACACGCTCCGGAAGGTTCCCAAAGGGGCGCAACGGCACGTAACTCCGCGCCCCGCTTTCCTCAGGCAGTACATTACGGCCCGGGCCGCGGCGGACGCAGCAAAAAGGCGTCCGCAAGCGCATGGGCTCCGGGTTAGCGAGGCATATAAGGGGGCCGCCACGGCTGCGTCCGGAAGGGAGAAAACAGGAGAAGCAATTGAAAACAAAACATTTTAACGTCGCCGGCTCGGCCCGGCTCTATCTGCTGATCATAGCGGCGGTGTCGTGCCTCATACTGCTTTTGATCACCTCCTGCGGCGGGGGAGGAAGCGAGGGCGAGACAGGCACCAGGGGCGGGCAGGCCACTGCCTCGGTAACGCCGCTCGGCATCGAATTCCGTCACATGAACTACTACACTCCCGACGAGCTCACGGACGCCATCCGCACCGTGGACGACTACTACGGGCTGGTGGTCAACTGCGTCATCGACAATTATCCCGACCTCGAAGATGAAGTGCTGTCGCTCGAGCCCTCGGACATCAGCATAGTCGTCCTCGAGCCGACGCTATACGACCCCGAGAAGGGCAAGGAAGGATTTCCATGCAAGTACTACGAAACGGGATGCAGCGGGAGCTACGACATCGGCGGATCGATAAACGTCACCCCTGCGCTAAACGCCCTCGGGCACGAAATGGGTCATTGGATGAACTACATGCTTTTCGGCGACACGAGCGACGGCGACCCGGGCGATCTCTCGGCCCTATGCAACATAAAAGCCATCTGCCACCTCTACTCGCAGGCGAGGAACCTAAACGCCTGCAGAACAGCCGAATAGCGGCTAAAACCGTAAAGCACACTTTATACGCTCTTCGTCTGGAAAATCTGATACCTATTATCCCCCCTTAGAAAAAGGGGGGAGCGAGGGGGGATTTATCTTTTCCGAGCGAGTGAGCATTCGGTTGTCCCTGATAGACTCTACAAGAGTTCATCCGGTACCGCTCCAAAGTAAACAACAACTAAACAGGAGCGGGGGTGATGGTGAGGCGGCGAACCAGCTGCGTCTAAGCAGACACCAGATGTGTCATTCCTGCAACGATTTCGAGCAAGCGAGGAATCTACCTTATTCTTGTCATTCCTGCGCAGGCAGGAATCCATTCAGTTAAGCTTTTGCTTTTTCAATACTGGATTCCCGATGTATAGGCAGGTTCTGAGCATTACCGGATAAACATCTGTGTTTCAAAATGACGGCGTCCGATTCCTCGCTTGCTCGAAATCGTTGGGAATGACATACTGGGGGCTCCCTCAAATCCATCATATTGCATACTGTGTAAGCAGCGAAGCAATAACCCACCGAGCCGTCAAAATTCGCGTTAAGAAAATCGAGTGGTTGAGCGTTAAATATCTACGTCCTCTTACTCCCCCCTCCCCCTGTTTATAGGGGGAGGGTCAGGGTGGGGGTTATATTTCAAAGATTTAGCGAATTTTGCACGCCACGCGTGCAGGAATTCGAAGTAGCGACGCATCACCACAACCAACAGCCGCGCTTCCGGTAATTTTGGCAACCACAATGCTACGCCGACACACTACGTGTGTTCGGCGTCTTCCCTCCAACCACTCCCCAGCGCGCTCATAAGCCCTATCAAAAACGCGAAGTAAACCGCATTCGACGGTATGTGGAGGTTAAAATCCGCCAGGCTGTGTACGAGTATCGAAAACACCCCGGCCGCCGCCCCGAGGAATATAAAGAACCTCCCGAAGTCCCCGCCCTCCGATAGCCTGACGAGCGTCCTTAGCGACCATAGCGCGAACAGCGCGAGCGCCGTCATTATCGCCGCGAACCCCGCGATCCCCGTCTCGGCCAGGATCTGGAGATAATCGTTGTGCGAGTACAGGTAAACGAGCGGCGCGTCTATAGCGTGCTTATAGAGCGGGAACGCATAGCCGAACGTTCCGAGCCCCGTCCCGAATACGGGGAAATCCTTCACCATCCCGAGCACGTCCCACCAAAGGAGAGTCCGCGACGGAAGGCTCTCGTCGAGACGCGCATACCTCTCCGCCACGGGATAAAGCCCGGCGAAGAGCGCGAACACGAGGGCCACCGCCAGCACGGTGTAGAGCGTCCACTTCACGTTTAGCCCCTTTCCCGCGAGCCTGGCCGAGGCCGCCGAGAAGAACGCCAGCGCAGCCACCGCGCATAGTATCCCCATCCTCGACCGCGAAAAGAGCACCGCGAGGAAGATAACGCCCAGCACGAACAAAAGAAGCGCCTGCTTCTGGAAGCTCCCCGACGAAACGAGCCTTTTGACGAGGCTCCCGCGCCCCGACACCCTGCCCCCTCCTATCGCCAGCACGCACCCGAGCGCGAGCGGAAACGTCATTTCGAGATACCCTGCAAAGTGATTCCTGTTTACGAAAGTCCCGCTCGCGTCCTCCCTACCCGCGGAGGCCAGGTACTGGTAGATGCCGAGCGAAGCCTCGAAGAATAGAAGCGCGAAAAGCGGCACGAGCACGAACGTGAGCCGCCTCTTCGTGACTACCGTCCTCGACACCGCTATCCCGAACGCGAGACACGCGAGCAGGAACAGTATCCTCTTCACGGTCGCCCACGGGTAGAGGCTGAGGGTGTGGTAGTCCCATCCCCCCGAAAAGCCGAACCCCGCTAGCGTCTCCCCCGCCCTGTCCCAGATATTCGCCGCAGCGGGCGACAGAACGCCTAGCAGCGATTCCGGGAGCGGGATAATCTGGATAACGCATACCCCGACGAAGACGAGGAACGGAACGTAAGGCCTTACGTCGGCGAAAGGCGCCTCGGATTCGAATCCGTATTTTAAAAGCAGGACGATGAACGCCGAATAAGACAGGAGCTCGATAGCCATCACCGGCAAGGGCCGGACGCTCCCGATCGGCAGCGGCGAAAGTACGAGCACGGCCGCCACGACGGTCAGAATAAAAATATCCGCGGCCCCCGAAAGCGAGACCGCCCTTGCCTCCCCGCCGCTCCTCCGGGCCCCCGCGACGCTCATGACGCGCGGCCCCCGGCCGTGAGAATTACCCTGAAAACAGTGGTGTAATCGAGCATTTTGGCATTAGCCTCCGTGCCCCTTCTCTATTCACCAATTATAATGATTGCGCAATATTTTCATACCAAAAAATTACCCGCTCCTGACGGGCCGCATTTCGGAGCGAAAAAAATTTCGCTTGACTCGAATGTTATTTTGATTACGATTGAAATAAAACTACACCTAAGACGAAAGGGTGAAACATCCGAAAGGGTGCGGATCAATGCCCGAGACCTAAAAGTGAACACTCATGGTCAAAGGTTGCCGAAGTTAGGTTAGTCATGCTTGATTATCCGGCATTCCTTACGGGGAGAGGGGGCGCCTACTCGTCTCAGGCTCGCATGGAGGTGTTTTATCATGAAGAGTCGAGCTTTAAGAGTATCTGCCTGTTTTTATTTCGCTATTGTCCTGTGCGTTTTCACGGCCGGGCCCGTTTCGGCGGACGCCCTGCTGGGGAACGTCACGATCGTCGGCGCAAACGGCAAGAAGGAAGTCTTTCCTGTAGTATCCGGGGACGAGATATCCTACGCCGATAGAGCCCTCATAAGAATCACCGGCGGCACATTCGTCGCCGAAAAGGGCTCGAAGCTGAGCGTCGCCGAGGACGGGCGTCTTCTCAATCTCAGAATCGACAGCGGGACGGTCCATTTCAGGATTCAGCCTGAAAAGGCCGTCATCTCCTTCGTGACGAAGGACGGCACGCTGGCCACGCCCGAGGTCCTGAAAGCCTCACAATCATTCATCGAAGGCACCGTCATGGTGACGCCCGACGGCACTGTCGTCGAGCTCTCCGACGGCGAGCTCGCTCTTGCGACGGCCGAAGGGCCCGTAAAGGTCGAGCCCGGCGAAAGGATTCACGTTGTCGCCCAGTCCGTTGTGGACGAGAACGTGGTCGCCCAGTCCGATCCGCAGCCGCCCGCTTCCGACGTGGAATATTCCACCGAGGGATACGAAGCCGAGGCCGAGGCCCAAACCCCGCCTGTAGAGGGTTCTTCCTCGATGGCCGGGCCGATCATATTCGGTACGGTAGCGGCTGGCGCGATAGCCGGTGCGGCGATCGCTGCATCCACCGGCGATAACGGCGGTGGCGGCGGCGGCGACGGCGTCGGCAGCCCCTTCGAATAAGTAAGGGCTAAAGCGAAATCATCAGAGTCGAAACCAGTTTTAACCGCGTGCCCGGCCGGGAACGGCCGGGCACCGCAAAAAAAACGGCCTGCCTCACAAGCGGCCATAAGGGGATCTGGAAAAGTTGCAAGGGGATATCAGGTTAACAATCGTCGCTCACGTGCTGGTGTTCGAAAGCTATGGAGACAGGTATGCCGAAATATGCCGCTTTAGCGATCCTTCTGGTCCTCACCGCCTCTTGCGGAATGAGGCAAACCCCCGAGGCCGGGGTATACGGCTCGGCCCGTCAGGCCGACGGCGGGGGCGCATCCGGGAGCCTGAACAAAAAACTGTTCAGCCAGGCCGCCTCTGACCAGGCCTCGTCCACGGGAAGCGTGGACCATTCCAACTACACAATTGGCCCCTCCGACCTCCTCGAAATAAAGGCGATGGAGTCGGAGAAATTCGGGACCACCGAAAGGGTGGACGCCGAGGGGAATATCAAACTGCCGCTGCTTAACGAAGTCGCCGTCGGCGGCCTCACGCCCGTCGAGGCCGAGGTCAGGATAGAAACCCTCCTCAAGGAAAAGGGCTACATAAGAGACCCGCACGTAAACGTCTACATATCCGAGCACCAGAGTAAAAGGGTCTCCGTTCTCGGCTTCGTCAACGAGCCGGGCAACTACGAAATAATAGGCGAAATGACGCTCCTCGACGCGCTCGCGATGGCCAAGGGCCTCGACGCCGACGCCGGCACGCTCGTGTATATAACGCGCAGAAACGCCGGCAAAGAGGACAAGGTGATAGTCGATCTCGACGACATGCTCAAGCGCGAGGGGACTGCCGACGAGATCAACTTCGCGCTCGCCCCGGGCGACAAGGTCTACGTCCCCGAGGCGTCTAACGTATACGTGGACGGCGCTGTGAAGACGCCCGGCTCCTACCCGATAAACGAAGGCGAGACGACCGTGAGCCAGGCCATAATCATGGCCGGCGGGCTCGTGAGCTACGCCAACTCGGGCGACATAAGTCTCGTCCGCGACCTCGGCGACGGCAGGAAAGAGGTCGTAAAGCTCGACATGGACGACATCAACCAGGGCAGCGCCCAGGACCCGATACTCGGCGAAAAGGACGCGATAGTGGTCGGCGCAAGCGGCATAAAGAGCTTTTTCTACGGGCTCAATTTCAACGTATTCGGATTCGGAGGAGTGGGTTACAACCCTCCGGCCAGGTAAGGAAAAACGCCGGAACTGGACAAGGTGCGGAATGGAAGACGATAGAAATTACGAGCTGCCGAACGGAAAGGGCAGAGAGCTCAGGGAAAGGCCCGAGCCCGGGCTCCCCGCCGAGCCGCAGCCTATATCCTACACAAGCGCGAGGCCCGACGACGAGATGGGTATGCACGAGTACCTGGGCGTCATACTCAGGCGGAAGTGGATAGTGATATGCGCCGTCGTCGTTACTGTTGTGACGGTGCTAGTCGCGTCGCTAATCATGACCCCGATGTACAGGGCCGACATCACGCTCGAAATAGCCCCCGACAACCCGCGCATCACGACGTTCGAGGAGGTAGTCGAGCTCGACGCGCCGCAGGCGGAATTCTACGAAACGCAGTACAAGCTCATTAAGAGCAAATCCCTCGCCGAGGACGTCATAAAGAAGCTGAGCCTCTCCGAGAACCCCGAATTTTCGCAGGAAAAAAGCGAGAAGAAATCCCTCCTGTCGCGCGCATTCAGCGGCATGTTCGAAAAGCCCGGGAAGAAGAGCCCGGCCAGGGCCGCAGCCGAGAAGAAAAAAGAGCACCAGAAGCTCGTGGACGAATTCCTCTCCCGCGTGAACATAAATCCCGACAGGAAATCCCGGCTTGTGAAGGTGAGCTTCACGAGCCGCGACTCCGAGTTCGCCGCAACGGCGGCCAATGCCCTCGGCGACCAATACATCGAATGGCTCCTCGACAGGAGGCTCGACGCGACGAAGTCCGCGCGAAAGTTCCTCGAAAAGCAGCTCTCCCAGGTCAAGGCGAGGCTCGAAAAGGC
>JBFWTW010000066.1:0-14057 GCA_050247635.1 Candidatus Dadabacteria bacterium
TTACGGGCCTTCGAGCGGCGGATATCTCAATTTCGGCATAGTGTTCGATTAAGAGCCGATGTATACGGACTGCTCGGGCAGCTATCTAAATCACTTGCTGCCCCGCATCTCAAGGATTTTAGCCATATCAATTCTCTAACCTTCTTTTAAGGGCGTTCGCTTCTTGCGAACGCCCTTTGGCCTGTGCCCACACTTTCTAGCGTGCGATTCCCCGGGTAGGCTCATTGCAAAACCCGGCACAGGGCATTCTCAAGCAGAGGTCAATACAGACATCAGATGATAAACGCAGTGATATTCGACATGGACGGCGTCATGATCGACAGCGAGCCGCTCTGGGAAAAAACGGAGAGGATACTGCTGGCGAGGAGAAGCATAGATTACAGCCCCGACTATAGGGACAAAATCGTAGGACTGAACCAGCGCGATTCGGGAAGGCTCCTCGTCGACACGTTCGACCTCGACGAGACCGTCGACGATATAATAAACGAGCGCATCTCCATACTCACATCCATATACGAAAAGGAGCTCGAATTGATACCGGCGCTCGTGCCGCTCCTGGAGCAGCTTGCCCGCGATGGCTACAGGCTCGCCGTAGCGTCGAGCTCTCCGTTAAGGGTTGTAACCTTCGTTCTGGATATGTTCTCGCTCCATAATCACTTCCTCACCGTTGTCTCGGGCGACTCAGTCGGAAACGGCAAACCCCACCCCGACATTTACCTCCACACCGCCGAGATGCTGGGAGTGGCGCCCGCCGAGTGCGTTGCGATCGAGGATTCGATAAACGGTCTCAGGTCGGCAAAGGGCGCGGGAATGTACTGCATCGCCATCCCTGACAAGAGACTGACCCCGGACCAGTTCAAAAGCGCAGACGTCATATTGGACAGCCTGCGTGAGCTCACGCCCGAAACGATAAAATCGCTCGGCAACAATTGACCCGGCCTACGCGGCCCTGTGCTCGGGAGGCGCCATGAACTCCGGCCCCACAGGGTCTTTTACGGTCTCTTCGAGAATCTTGTCTATCGCTTCGAAATCCTCTTTGCCGAGCGACCAGCCCATGATGTCGCCGACCGGGTCGAGCTGGGACGGACGCCTAGCCCCCCAAAGGGCTATGTGAAAAGGCGCCTTGTCGAGCACCCATCTCACGGCCAGATGTATTATGCGCTTTCCGTAGTGCTCCTGCGCATATTTGTCTAGAAGATCCACTGCCTTTAGGTACTGCGCGAATCTCGGCTCGCCAAATTTCGGATCAGCCTTACGTATATCGTCGCCCTCGAATTTCGTGTCGGGCTTCATCCTCCCGCTGAGGAGCCCCCTGCATATGGCGCCGTAAAGGAGCATCGTGATTTTATTGTCGTCGCAGTACGGCGCGATGTCTTCCTCGATACCGCGCTCGAAAAGGTTGTACGGGGGCTGAGACGTGTGAAGCGGCGAGTTCTTCCTGAAAACGTCCATCTGCTCGGGAGAATAGTTGCTTACGCCGATAGCCTTTATCGTCCCCTTCTCGAAAAGCTCGTTCATCGCCCTGGCCGTCTCTTCGGTCGGCGTGTCGTAGTCCGGCCAGTGTATCTGGTAGATGTCTATGTAATCAGTCTGGAGGCGAGTAAGCGAATCCTCGATCTCCTTCATTATGCGATCACGGGTCGAGTTCCTATACACCTTTCCCGAGGTCCAGTCGAGCCCGGCCTTCGTGGCGAGAACTATATTCTCGCGGTTCCCGTACTCCGTGATCGCCTTTCCCACGATCTCCTCGGATCTCCCGAAGCCGTATATTGCCGCAGTGTCGATCAGGGTTATGCCCCTTTCGAGAGCCGAGATTATTGTATCTATGGATTCCCTCTCCTCGCTCCCTCCCCATAGCCAGCCGCCTATGGCCCAGCATCCGAGCCCTATCCTCGAAGATTCGATGTCGGTTCCGCTGATCTTGGTAAATTCCATTTCGAGCCTCCTTGATGCATCAATAATCTAGATTAACCGAAGCTTCGGCCATTGTCTCATAAATGCCCTGACGAAAGCCCCGAAGCCGGGTCTTCCCTGATCCCGGCAAATTTCGAGGCCGTTGACTTCGGACTTTTAAGTTGTATTTTATAATCAGAAGCTATGACGAGATACATCAGCCTCTCTCTTATATTGATAGTCCTTGCCTGCTATAGCGGATTCAGGCCTGATGCGTTCGCATCGCCCGAAGCCGCCCGGGGAGAGGTGCAGTCGCAGCACCCCGGATGCCACGGTATGGCCCAGGAAATGGACGAAGCCGCGACCGACACGGAGGCCCTTTCCCGGGAGTCGGGAGACTCGTCCTCGCCGTGCTGTTTCGAGAGTCTCGTTAACGCTTCTATAGACAATAATTTGACGGCAAGAACAGTCGTTTTTACCGTACCCATAGTTATGCTCGATTTCACTCCGGGCTATGCCCTTAAGGCAAGGGACGTCGCCTCGAAGGAGCACTCTCCTCCGGAGCTCGAAATCACCAACTCATCCCTATTGCTATAGAACCACCCCATGAGCCGGGGCCGTTCCGCGCATTTCCCGCGGCTACGGATACCTCCGTCTTTTCGAATCCTTAGAACCAGTAAGTTTCAGATGATTTGTCGACCTCGAAGGAGGTAGAAAAATGAAAAAAGTACTATGCGTCTTTGCGCTCGCAGTTGCGTGTGCGGGCATCGCGCATGCGGACGACGTCGTGACGCTCGACTCGCTCGTTCTCGAAGCGCTCGAAAGTAACCCTGAGTTAAGGGCCGCCCGGGTGAAGTGGGAGGCGTCGCAGAAACGCCCGAAGCAAGAGGGCACGCTGCCCGACCCGATGATAGGGGTCGATTGGCAGAACGTCACGTTCGACAGCATCACGCTCGACGAAGCCCCGAACAGCATGCTGAGGTTCTCGGTCTCACAGGAGATACCGTTCCCCGGCAAGCTGTCGCTCAGGGAAAAGATAGCCTCGATATACGCCGACGCCGAGGGCAAGTCATACCAGGCGAGCGCCAGGAAAATAGTCGCCGATCTCAAGTCGGCCTACTACGATTGGCAGCTCACACTGAAGGCGATCGAGATTACGCGCAAGAACAAAACGCTTATCGAAAAATTCACCCAGATTGCGAAGATCAGGTACGAGGTCGGAAAGGCGGCCCAGCAGGACATGATCACGGCCGGCGTCGAGACGTCGAAGTTCCTGGAGCAGCTCGAGGTGCTGGAATTGAGAAGGGAGGTAATCGAGGCCCGGATCAATACCCTCCTCGACCGGCCGTCGGACTCCCCACTCGGTAGGCCCGAGGAGCCCGTAAGGGTGCCCCTCCCCTATTCGCCCGAGGAAGCGGAAACGCTGGCCGAGGAGAACTCCCCTGCCCTTGCCGTCATGGAAAGCCAGGTCGCGTCCGGGCAGGAATCGCTCGCCCTCGCCAAAAAGGAGCTCTATCCCGACTTTGTCGTCGGCCTCTCGCCCGGAGTGATGGGAAAGGAAGGAAAGGGCATGGACGGCATCTGGGAGGTGTCGCTCGGGGTCAAGGTGCCGCTCTACTTCTGGCGAAAGCAGAGCCTCGGCGTCGAGGAGGCGGCGCTCAACCTTAGAGGCGCCGAAGAGGAATACAAGAACACGAACCGCGAAGTCCGGTTCTCCGTAAAGGAAAGCTACCTAAGCGCGAGGACCGCCGCGAGGCTGATGGACCTTTATGAGAAGGGAATAATCCCGCAATCGAGACTGGCCCTCGAATCGGCCGTTTCGGAATACCAGACGGGGGCCGTCGATTTTTCGACCCTTCTCGACAGCCTCGTCACCGTATTCAGCTTCGAGCTCGAATACGAAAGGAACCTCGCCGAGTACTTAAAGGCAATAGCGAGGATAGAGGAATACACAGGGGTCGAGATCGCCGGCAGAGGAGGAGAAGGAAAATGAAGAAGCGAAGCAGCGTTACCTTCATCGCAGTTCTAATAGCCCTCGCAGTAATAGCCTACGGATTATACCGATACGGGCACACGGTTCCGGGCCTGAGAGACATTCCCTTCCTTCAAAAGACCCACGAGCACACTTTAAAGCCCGTGCTGACTGCGGAGGGAGAGATAGATTACTGGACATGCCCGATGCACCCGTCCGTGAGGATGAAAGACCCCGGTACATGCCCGATATGCGGCATGGAGCTTACCCCCGTGATGAAAGATACCGGCCATGAATCCCAGGGAGCGCCGCACGAAACCGGCATGCCCGACGGAGAGGACCACAGCGGCCACGTAATGGAGGGGGCCTCCCCCGACGCGGCAGGCGGCAAGCCGAAGACGGAATTTACCGTAAGCCCCGAGAGGCAGCAGCTCATAGGTGTGAAGACTACGCCCGTAACGATACGCTCCCTCGACAGGACGGTAAGAACAGTCGGCATAGTCGTCCTCGACGAAACGAAGGTCGAGCGCGTGCACACGAGGTTCAGCGGCTGGGTAGACAAGCTCTACGTCAATTACACGTTCGAGCACGTCCACAAGGGGCAGCCCCTCTTTTCGATATACAGCCCCGAGCTCGTCTCGACGCAGGAGGAATACCTCGTAGCCCTACGCTCGAAAGAGGCGCTCTCGGGCAGCGGATATCCGGAAATATCCGGCGGCTCGGATGCGCTCCTTGAGGCCGCCGAGAGAAGGCTCAGGCTCTGGGATGTCTCGCAGGGTCAGATAGACGAGCTGGCGAGGACGGGCAAGGTGAAAGAGAATCTCGTCGTCTATTCACCCGTCTCAGGCCACGTCCTCGAAAAGAGCGTCTTCCCCAACTCGTACGTCGAGCCCGGGACCGTCCTGTATACGATAGCCGACCATTCGAGCGTCTGGGTCGAAGCCGACGTATATGAGAACGAGGTGCCGCTGGTCAAGATCGGCGACGAGGCCACCATGACGCTCGCCTCCCTGCCCGGCCGTGAATTCACGGGGAAGGTGACGTTCATATCCCCACACCTCGACATGAAGACCCGGACGGCCAAGGCGCGGCTCGAATTTCCGAACCCCGATTTGAGTCTCCTTCCCGAGATGTACGCAGACGTCGTGATAGATGTCCCCGCCGGCGAAATGCTGGCGGTCCCCGACTCGGCCGTCCTGCGCACGGGGACGAGCGACATCGTCTTCGTCAGCAAGGGCGGCGGCAGGATGGAGATAAGGGCCGTCAAGCTCGGCGCCAAGGCGGGCGGATACTACGAAGTGCTGGATGGCATTTCCGACGGAGAGCTCGTCGTCAGCGGCGCGCGTTTCCTGATAGATTCCGAGAGCAAGATACAGAATGCGGTTGCATCGTGGCAGGAGGAAGGCGGCGGACACAGCCACTAAGAGGCGCGGTATCCCCAACGGAGACAGAGATGATAGACAAGATTATTGAATACTCCGCAAGGAACAGGTTCATCACGATTACGATCGTCGCCTTCATGGCCGTCTGGGGCTACTGGGCGATGAAGAATACGCCGCTCGACGCCATACCCGACCTCTCGGACGTGCAGGTTATCGTCTACACCGACTGGGACGGGCGAAGCCCCGACATAATCGAGGACCAGATTACGTATCCGATAGTGACGAGCATGATAGCCGCGCCCGGCGTGAGCGCAGTGAGGGGGCAGTCTATGTTCGGGACGTCCCTCGTCTACATAATCTTCGACGACGGTACGGACATTTACTGGGCGAGGAGCAGGGTGCTCGAATATCTGAACGAGGTCGCCGGAAAGCTCCCGGAGGGCGTGACCCCTACCCTCGGCCCTGACGCTACGGGCGTGGGCTGGGTTTTCCAGTATGCGCTTACGGACGAGACGGGCAAGAGTGATCTTTCGGAGCTCAGAACCCTCCAGGACTGGTACCTTCGGTACTGGCTCGAGGCCGTCCCGGGCGTCGCCGAGGTGGCGAGCGTCGGCGGATTCGTGAAGCAGTACCAGATAGAAATAGACCCGAACAAGCTCCTTGCGTACGGCATACCCGTAAACGAGGTCATCGATGCTGTGAGAAAGAGCAACAACGACGTCGGCGGCAGGGTCGTCGAGCTCGCCTCCACAGAGTACTTCGTCAGGGGCCGGGGATACATAGAATCGACGGAAGACATAGAGAACATCTCCATCGGAACCAACGGCAACGGGACGCCCGTTCTGGTAAGGGATGTCGCATCCGTTAACCTCGGGCCCGACATGAGAAGGGGCGCCGCCGAGCTCGACGGCAAGGGCGAGACGGTCGGCGGTATCGTCGTCATGCGCTACGGCGAGAACGCGCTCGACGTCATAAACAGGGTTAAACAAAAGCTCGAAGACGTGAAGCCTTCTCTCCCCGAGGGGGTCGAAATCGTAACGACGTATGACAGATCCAGTCTTATCGAGAGGGCGATAGGCACGCTTCGGACAACGCTCGTCGAGGAGATGATAATCGTGAGCCTCGTCATTATCGTCTTCCTCCTTCACTGGAGGAGCGCCATAATCCCCATAATCTCGATACCGATCGGCGTCCTGATGGCGTTCATACCGATGTACTACATGGGGCTAAACGCCAACATCATGTCGCTCGGGGGTATCGCGATAGCGATAGGCGAGATGGTGGACGCCTCTATAGTGCTCATAGAGAACGTCCACAAAAAATTGGAGAAATGGCAGGAGGAAGGCGAAAAAGGCGACAGGTTCCGGGCCGTGATGGAGGGGATGAAAGAGGTCGGAAGGCCCGTCTTCTTTTCGCTCCTTATAATAACGGTCTCGTTCCTTCCCGTCTTCACCCTCGAGTACCAGGAGGGGAGGCTCTTCAGGCCTCTCGCTTTCACGAAGACGTTTATCATGTTCTTCTCGTCCCTGCTCGCGATAACGATAACCCCCGCGCTCATAGCGCTGCTCGTGACGGGCAGGATAAAACCCGAGGAGACGAATCCGATAAGCAGGTTCTTCATCAAGCTATACAACCCGGTCATGAGATTCGCCCTCAGATTCAAGCCGACTGTCCTCGTAACGTCGGTGGTGCTCTTGCTCCTGACAATAGTCCCGTTCTTAAAGCTCGGCTCTGAATTCATGCCGCCGCTCAACGAAGGCTCGATCCTCTACATGCCGACCGCCGTGCCGGGCATGTCTATAACGGAGGCGACGCGCGTGCTCCAGATACAGGACCGCATGTTGAAGCAGTTCCCAGAGGTCGAAAGGGTCTTCGGGAAGATCGGCCGCTCGGAATCCCCGACCGACCCGGCGCCGCTCAGCATGGTGGAGACTGTCGTCACCTTGAAGCCCGAATCCGAATGGCGCGATGGCATGACGTGGGACAAGCTCATTGCCGAGATGAATGAATCCGTGAAGTTCCCCGGCATGGCGAATATATTCTGGATGCCGATTCAGACCAGGACCGAGATGCTCACGTCAGGATTCAGGAGCAACCTCGGGATTAAAGTCTTCGGCTCCGACCTCGAAACCATAGAGAAGATCGGCATCGATATTGAAAACGCCCTCTCCGGTACGCCCGGGACGAGGAGCGTCTTCGCCGAGCGGATCACGGGCGGGTATTTCCTCGACTTCGACATTAACCGGGAAAAGGCTGCCCGGTACGGCCTCACGGTCGGCGACGTCGGCGAAGTGATCGAGACAGCAATCGGCGGAAAGAACATATCACAGACGGTCGAGGGGCAGGAGAGATACCCCGTGAACGTCAGGTATCTGAGGGATTTCAGGACCGACCCAGAAAGGCTGGAAAGGGTCCTCGTCGGTACCCCGACCGGGGCGCAGGTGCCCATCACTCTCCTTGCCGACATAAACTTCAGCACAGGCCCTTCCGAGATAAGGAACGAGGACGGGCAGAAGGTGGGCTACGTCTTCATCGACGTCGAGGGAAAGGACTATGAGGGGTACGTAAACAATGCGAAGGAGATTATACGAAGCAATGTCGATCTCCCTCCGGGCTACTACCTCGAATGGGCGGGGCAGTACGAGTACCTCCAGCGGGTTAAGGAGAGGCTGTCCTATATCCTTCCGCTCACGATTTTCATAATATTCCTTCTCCTTTATATAAATTTCAGCTCTGTGACGGAATCCCTCATCGTGCTTTTCACGGTCCCCTTTTCCCTCATAGGGAGCGTATGGATACTTTATCTCCTCGGATACAACATGAGCATAGCGGTGTGGGTGGGGATAATAGCGCTCGCGGGGCTAGCGGCCGGGACGGGCATAGTCATGATCATGTACCTCGACGAGTCTTACGAGAGAAGGGTCAGGAACGGCTCCATGAAAACGGAGAAAGACCTCGACGAAGCGATCATGGAAGGCGCCGTGCAGAGGGTGAGGCCCAAGATGATGACGGTGGCAACGACTATACTGGGCCTGATGCCGCTCATGTGGAGCATGGGCGCCGGGGCGGACATGGTAAAGAGAATCGCCGCGCCTATGGTCGGCGGGCTCGTTACTTCTACCGTACTTACGCTTATAATTATCCCTGTGGTCTATTCATTCTGGAAAGGTAAGGAGCTTCCGGATGAAGCCAAACAATAAAGGAGGGAGGTAACATGAAAACCATATTTCTCCTGATAATTATTATAGGCGGTGCTTTTTATTATCTCTATTCGGGCCGTTATAACGTCGCGGCCACCGTGCCTCATTCAGAGCCGGTGGAGTGGATGCTAACGGAGATGAAGGAAAAGTCCATCGAGTATCATTCGAGGGAGATAAGCACGCCGGCGCTCGACGACCCTTCGCTCGTAGAGAAGGGCTTCGGCCTCTATGATAATATGTGCTCCGGCTGTCACGGCGCTCCGGGCGCGGAGCCGGCGAAGGGATTCAACCCGCCTCCCCCGGCTCTTGCCGAAATCGCCGGAGGGCTCGAGCCGCGCGAGACGTTCTGGGTTGTGAAGCACGGCATCAAGATGACCGCCATGCTAGAGTTCGGCTCGACCCACACGGACGACGAGATATGGGCAATAGCGGCGTTCGTAGACAAGCTGCCCGACATGACGGTCGATGACTACGACCTTATGAAAGAAAAATCGGACGGGCACACGCACGAAAACGGACACTGAAGAAGAATTCGTTTTTAAGAAAGGAAACGTCATTTATAATTTTAATTCCGGATTTTACCTAAAGGAGGAAACAGATATGAATGCTGGATCATCAACCCTAAAGGTGCTCGCCTTCGCGGGCCTTTGTCTTGTAGCCGTATTCGGATTTCAGCTCGCGGAATCGAGGGCCGACGACGGATCGCCCGCCGTGACCCAGGTCGATTCCAAATACGTATGCATGATGACGGATCACGTTTTCCCCAAAGAGCAGATTCCCGTCGTCGTCGAAGACAAGACATACTACGGCTGCTGCGAGATGTGCGAGGCGCGCCTGAAATCGAGCGCCGAAAGCAGGGTCGCGGTAGACCCGGTGAGCGGGCAGCAGGTGGATAAGGCAGTTGCGGTAATAGGCGCTGCCCCGGATGGCGGAGTCTATTATTTCGAGAGCGTCGAAAACCTGAAGAGCTTTAAGGAAGCGCCGGCTTCGGCTGACTGAGAAACCGGATATGAAAATGGCGCGGCGCCCGTTCTCCGGGCGTCGCCGTCAGGCTACTACTATTCTGTTCCTGCCCATGGATTTTGCCTTGTAAAGCGCCTTGTCCGCCGATTCAAGGAGAAGCTCGGCGGAATGGCCGTGCTCGGAAAAGACCACGACGCCCATCGATACCTGAACAGAGCTTATGAATCCGCCCCTGTGCCTCACGCGGACGCGTTTAATATCCTCGTGGAGCTGCTCCGCCCTCCTGAAGGTATTTTCGAGAGATGAGCCCGGGAGGATAAGAACGAACTCCTCTCCACCGTAACGGCACGCTATGTCCTCGCGCCTGATGCCTTCCTTGAAGAATTCGCCTATGCTCTTCAGCAGCATGTCCCCGGCGGTGTGTCCGTAGTTGTCGTTAAACTGCTTGAAGTGGTCGATGTCTATCATTATAAGCCCGAGCGGCTCCTTGTTTCGGGTCACCCTGCTTATCTCTCGCTTCAGGGTTTCTTCCATGTAGCGCCTGTTGAAAAGCCCGGTAAGCGAATCGTAAATCGCGTAGTTCTTGAGCGCCTCGTGATGCTTGATGTTGGCCAGGCTAAGCGCCGAAAGCTTGGCAGCCGTCGCGGCAATGTGCTGGTCGTATTTATTTTCCACTTGAGCATGGGCCTTACTTCCCGAATAATTCCCCTGCTCGATGTATAACAGGCCGAGCGTCCTCCCCCTGGCGACGAGCGGAGCGCAGAAGTAGTTAACTGGTTCGGTATGGTCCAGGTGTTGGCAGTAAAGCTCACGGCTGAGGCTGTTCGACATGTGTACCCGGGCGAGCCTGAGTGCCCAGCATTTGTCGGGCAGGAACTCGCGCTGGCTTTTGATCTCGCCCCAGCTTGTTACGCATTCGAGCAGCGTGAGGATATCGTTGAAAACGAAAAGCCCGCCCGAGCCCTCGGGAAAAAGCAGCTTCGAATAGTGGGCGATGATCGTATAAACCTCTTCCTCCGTTCTCGAAGCCTGCAAAAGCTCGTCCATCTCGCACAAAAGAAGGAGTTTTTTGTTCTGTTTCTCGAGATCCCCCAGCCTGTCCCTTATCTCGTTTCGTATAGCTTCGGGCCCCTCTTCGTCCGTTTCCGTTTCAGTATCTACCGTCTCGGCTTCGGTTTCCAGTGCGGGGTCATCCGTGCCCGGGGCCAAAAACTCATGGCCTTTTTCCTTCATAGAGCCGTTATTCTGCTGGACGGAGTGCGGCGCGACCCTGAGCCCGGAGTCCTGTTTACTCTCCTCAGCTTCGGCGGCATACCGACTCTTTTCGAGCTGGAGCACGACCTTCCTCGCTATGGTATGCAGCAAGGATATCTGCTCGGAGCTCAATTCCTTGGGCGTGAATCCCATTACGCAGAGCGACCCGAGCTTGTAACCGGCGTCGTCCGTTAGAGGAACCCCCGCAATAAAATTTATGTCTCTCAGCCGGTTCAAAAGCGGATTACGCTTGGTCCTGTCGTCTTCGAGCGGGTTGGATATCGACAGAAAGTCGCCCTGGTTATTGATCACATACGCACCGAAAGACTTGTCCCGGGGAACTTCGACCATATCCGTGTCGAGGCCGGTCACGGACTTAAACCACTCCCGCCCCTCATCGACGAACGTGATGAGCGCGATAGGGGTCCTGCAGATATAAGCAGCCAGGCGGGCTATCTCGTCGAAGGCCTCTTCAGGCGCAGTATCGAGTACCCCGTAATCGAGGAGGGCCCTGTAACGCTCTACCTCTTCGTCATGAAACCTCATGCTGCCGTTCCTGACATTATCGTAGTCGCTATTCATTTATATATACTACTGCTGGGGAAAACCCATAACCCTTGAGCTTTTATTATAGCACAAGCCCCCCTTTATTTCGCCCGGGGCGTGAAAGAAACGGGCCCCGAGCCCGAAATGGCCTTAATATCCTGTATAATATGAAAATTTCGCAGGATTGGCTATAATATCTCACATTCCCCTGAAAAGCAGGCAAGATGAGAATAGTTAATTCTATCATCAAATACACCGTTCTAGCGGTAATTATATTTATATTGGCCGTTCTCGGATACGCGCTCTTTGGCGACAGAGACATTACGAAGACCTCTCCGCTTGTCGGAAAGGAAGCCCCGAGTTTTACGATAAAGCTCTACGACGGAAAGAGAATTTCTTCGGAAGAGCTCAAGGGCAAAACAGTGCTCCTCAATTTTTGGGCGTCCTGGTGCATTCCCTGCCGTCAGGAGGCGCCGGCTCTCGAAGAGGCGTGGCAGAAATATAAGGACAGGGACGTCGTATTCCTCGGCGTCAACGTCTGGGACGACAACGAGAACGCCATGTCTTACATGGAAAAGTTCGGCGGCCAATATCCCCACGGCATAGACCCCGAAGAGGAGATACAGGTTAATTTCGGGATCGGCGGGGTCCCCGAGACATACTTTATCGACAAAACAGGCAAGATACGGGACAAGTACAACGGCCCGCTCACGGGCGAGATAATCGACTATTACCTCGACAGGGCCATGAAGCCCGGCGAGGAGGAGACTTCATAACCGCCAGGCGGAGCAATATCATGACGTTAACGAGCACGAAGAAATATACGGGTATCACAACTCTGGCGCTGACCGTGCTGTTCCTCTTTTCCGCAGCCGCCATTGCGACTGAGAAGAGCCTCGACGACAGGGTAAACGAAATCGCATATCTCCTGATGTGCCCGGTGTGTCAGGGGCAGAGCGTCGCCGAGTCGAACTCTAACCTCGCGAACGACATGCGCCAGATAATCAGAAAGCAGCTCGAAGAAGGGAAGACCAATCAGGAAGTTATCGACTACTTCGTAAGCAGTTACGGCGACTCCATACTCGCATCGCCCCCGAAAAAGGGGATAAACTGGCTCCTCTGGGTGATGCCCGGTGTGGCGGTAGTCCTGGGTGCGGTTGGAATCGCGCTCTTTCTACATAAATCCAAACGGCCCGAGGACGAAGTCGAATTCATCCCTGCTGCGCCAGGGGAAGAATCAGAAAGCGAGTATTTAAAGAAAGTGGACGAAGAGCTAAAGAAGTACGAGTGACGTATTACCGGCAGTGCGCGGCTCATTCACCGCGGAATAATATCTCCGCAATTTCCAGAACCTTTTCCATATCCCCCGGAACATCCAGCCAGTGAATTTCCTCATCCGCCCTTAGCCACGTCATCTGGCGCTTGGCGAAGCGTTTCGTGTCGCGTTTTATCAGCTCGACGGCCTTTTCGAGGCCGATCTCTCCGTCGATATAGGCATTTATCTCCTTATAGCCGATGGACTGCATGGGCTTAAGCCCGGGTCCGTATCCCATGGCGCGGAGGCCGCGCACCTCGTCCACGAGCCCGGCGGAAATCATGCCGTCCACCCTGGCGTCGATCCTGCGCCTAAGCTCTTCTCTTTGGACGTTTATGCCGATTTTCACGTAGTCGTAATCGTGAACGCCGAATTCGTGGAGGGATTGGAGAAGCGACATCTTCTGGCCCGTAAGCTCGTACACTTCGAGAGCCCTCTCGGTCCTGATGTAATCGTTCGGATGGATCTTCGAAGCCGATTCCGGGTCTGTAGAGGCGAGCCTCCTGTAGAGATACTCCGGCCCGTGCTCCGCCCTCTCCCTCCTGAGCGCTGCCCTGAGCCCGCCGTCTGCAGGGAGGCCCTCGATAAGACCGGAAAGGAGCGCCTTCACGTATAAATAAGTCCCGCCTGCAACGATGATGTTCTTACCGGCCGCCGAGAGTGACCCTATGACCGAAGACGCCTCGCGCCTGAAAGTCCCTGCGTTAAACTCTTCGTCTGGTTCTAGGATGTCTATAAGGTGATGCGCCGCCCTTGCCCTCTCTTCGAGGGAGGGTTTCGCCGTTCCTATGTCGAGATGCTTATAAACCTGAAGGGAGTCCGAGCTTACGATCTCACCGTCCAGGGCCCCCGCGATTTCCATCGCGAGCCGGCTCTTGCCGGATGCCGTGGGGCCAAGGATGACGAGCAGTCTCGGTTTGTTTTCTTTCACCGTTTTTCTTCGGGGAATGGAACGTAAGACCGGAGAACCGTTAGGCCCGCCGGTCCCGAGACAATTCTAGATTGCATTGTTGGTGTAATTCTCTATGTTTTCGCCAAGGGCCTGTTTACGGCTGAGCCTTATTCTGCCGTCATTCTCTCTGCTGATACATTTGACGAGTATCTCGTCATTTTCCTGAATGACGTCGGTTACGCTATTGACCCTGTTCGGGGCAAGCTCGGATATATGAACGAGGCCGTCCTTGCCGAAGCCGAGCTCGACGATAGCGCCGAAGTCGAGTATCCGCTTTACGGTTCCCCTGTATATCTTTCCGACCTCTATCTCCTCGACTATGCCCTGAATGATCTTAACGGCCCTGTCGCAAGCATCCCTGTCGGGCGATGCGATGTTGACCCTGCCGCTGTCGTCGATGTCTATCTGTGCACCGGTAACCTCGACTATCTTCTTTATGGTCTTCCCGCCGGAGCCGATGACGTCCTTTATCTTCTCAGGGTTTATCTGAATGGAGATTATCCTCGGCGCGAACGGCGATATATCGCCCCTCGGCTGATCGAGTATTTCGGACATCTTGTCGAGTACGACCATCCTGGCG
>JBFWTW010000067.1:0-14010 GCA_050247635.1 Candidatus Dadabacteria bacterium
CTGGACGAGATAGAGAAGGCACACGAGGACATCTACAATGTGCTGCTCCAGGTGATGGACCACGCGACGCTTACTGATTCCAACGGAAGGAAGGTCGATTTCAGGCAGATAGTGCTGATATTGACGACCAACACCGGATCCCGCGAGAGCAGCCAGAGGACCCTCGGCTTCGAGAAGGAGGAGTTCGAGGACAAGAGCGTCCAGTCCATAGAGAAGTATTTCAGCCCCGAGTTCAGGAACAGGCTTAATGCCGTGCTCCATTTCGGCTCGCTGAGCAGGGAAGTCGTCGAGAAGATAGTAGACAAGATGTTCGGGCAGCTCGCCGACAGGCTCAGGGTGAAGAAGGTGTCCGTAGAGCTTGCGCCCGAGGCCAGGTCTTACATAGCCGAGAAGGGCTACGACAAGCTCCTCGGTGCGAGGCCCATACAGAGGTTCATCGACAACGAGATCACGCAGAAGCTTACGCAGGAGATCCTCTTCGGGAATCTTGCGTCTGGCGGGGACGTCAAGGTGGTAGTCAGGGACGGCGGGCTCGGATTCGAGTTCGATTAAAAGAAAACCCCTCGGAGACAGGGAATTTCTGCAATATAATTAAGCAGGTCGGATAAGATCCCAATAACCTGAAGACATCCGGGAGGTTCACACATATGCTGCGATTAGATTATTTGCTTAAGAGGTCTCTGTTCCTTTCCCTGGCGCTCGGAATCACGATAACGATATTTTCGCATGACTCCTTTGCCGAAGACGACCCTATTGTAGTCGCACAAGGGTCGAAGTCGAGCGGGAACGAGGTCATGAAGGCGGTAGAAGCAGGGAAGGATTTTAAGGGGATGACGAAGGAAGAGGTCGTCGCCGAGATAGGGGAGCCGTGGAGTAAAGACTCGACTCCAGTGAAGGCCCGCTACGACGAGAAGTGGATATACAGCTGCGAGGCTAAGGACGGACTCACGTACGACTGCGTCTATCTTTACTTTATGGGCGGCCGCGTAATAAACGTCGAAGTACTTTGATATCGAGGAGAAACGAGAAATGAAGAAGTGCCCGAAGTGTCGTGTGGAGCTCAAGACAAAGGTGCTTGGGTCGATAGAGGTAGACGAGTGCGAGTCGTGTAAGGGAGTCTGGCTCGAAAAGGGGGAGCTCGAAGAGGTGAAGGACGAGACGGACCCCAACCTCGACTGGCTCGATTTCGAGATATGGAAGCACCCGGAAAAATTTAAATCGAGCTCGACCGGCGTCGATTGCCCAGTGTGCGGCACCACGACCGCCAGCCTCGAATACGGGGACACGGGGGTCGAGATAAATTACTGCGGCACCTGCCAGGGCATCTGGCTCGACAAGGACGAGCTGCCGAAGATAATCGAATCGCTCGAAGACGAGATATCCCGGAAGACCCTCGCCGATTATTTCAAAGAGAGTGTGGAAGAAGCCAAGGAGATAGTAACCGGGCACGAATCGTTCATGTCGGAGTGGAAGGATTTCTCGTCCGTGCTGAAGCTGATGCAGTACAGGCTCTTCGTCGAAAAGCCGAAGCTCGTCGAAACCCTGACCGAGCTGAACACTTTGAATCCTTTTAAATAACCCGGAGCGCGGGATTCCCGGATCCCGCCCCGCCACGATGCTGCGCGCGCAATGCAGACGCGCCGATAAAGCAAAAACGCCCGGATTGTCATGAAAAAATACGGGCGGCACGGCACAAAACCGCGGTTATAATTAATCAATACAATTCTTTTATCACCAATGGGTTCGGAGGAGCCTTACACATGACCAAGAAAGGAATTTCGAAATTCCCGTATATGATTCTTCTATTGATCTTCGCGTGCGGATTCGCTATCTCGTGCGACGGAGAGAACGTTCTGACAGCCGGGCCCGAAGAACCAGGCCCCGAAGAGCCGGGTCCGGAGGAGCCGGGCGGCAGCGAATTTAACGCCGAGACCGCGGCCGAGCTTATGTACCTCTGCCTTCAGTCGTACCAGATGCTTATAGACAACGACAACGGCAAGGAATTCACCCTTCCTTCGCCGTACGACCTGCAAGAGATACTGCTTACACCCGAAGGGTTTTTCGGGGAATCTTTGCCCGAGGCTGTTCCGATAGCCTTTATCGCCACCAGCGGCTCCAATATTTACGTCGTATTCAGGGGAACCAAGACAATAGACGAATGGATAAGCGACGCCGATTTCCCGCTCGTGAACTACGCATACGGCGGACAGACGGAGCAGGGATTTACAGACATATACAATACGCTGGCAGTTACGAGCGCGGTTGCCAGCGCGGCGGAGTCGGGTAATTACAACAACGTCTACATAACGGGCCACAGCCTTGGCGCGGCGCTCGCAGTCCTGGCGGTTGCCGACATAATAGAAAACACAGATTTTAAAAACCCGGTTATGTATAACTTCGCCGGGCCGAGGGCCGGGGACGCCGCCTTTAAGAGCGTCTACGAAGGGTACGGCATAGACAGCTGGAGAGTCTACAACACGAACGACATCGTCCCGACGCTGCCGCCGACGGAGCTTTCATACGTGCACGTAGACACTGGATACCCAATAACCTTTGGGGCGCCGATCACGGGCCCGACGGATTTTCACCAGATTGCGATAAACCACAGCTCGTGCAATTACTATTCCACCGTATGCGGCTTAACCTCGGACCAGAGTAGCTGCGAGGCACTCGGGGAAGGGCTGGACGATTGCACATTCAACAGCGGTCAGTGATATAAAATCGCCGGAGCGAGACGGCGCAGCAGCGGCTGCGCCCAGGGTGTAAAAATCGGGGCTTGGAGATGTAATATAATCCCTCTCTTTGTGTTACTATATTCATTCATTTCGTAAGGCGCGTATCAATAATCAAAGAGAAACCGGGAATTATGCCGTATGCCCGACCCGAAAAACCTAATAGCGTCCAACATCAAGGACAAGGAACTCATCAACGTAAGGCGCCAGGAACTCGTGAACGCCGCCGTCGAGCTCTTCGTCCGGAAGGGTTTCCACAAAACGACCGTCCGTGAAATAGCCCGCGAATTCGGCATGAGCATGGGCACGCTCTACGATTACATAAGGACGAAGGAGGACATACTCTTTCTCGTCTGCGATCACATATCGAAGAGCGTGAGCGACAAGCTCCAGAGCACGCTCACGGGAAAGAAGGACCCGGGCGAGAACCTAAGAAACGCGATACGCGACTATTTCACCATCATCGACGAGATAGAAGATTATACGCTCCTTCTTTACCAGGAGACCAAGTCTCTTAACAGGGACGAGAGGAAATACGTCCTTGACGCTGAGATAGACCTCGTCGATATCTTCGAAGGCATTATGCTTCAGGGAATCAAGGAAAAGATTTTTCATATAAACAAGGAAACGGCCCGGCTTTTAGCGCATAATATTATGGTAGAGGGCCAGATGTGGGCCTTCAGACGCTGGGCCATCAGAAAGAATTTCACGCTCAAACAGTACATCAAGCTGCAGACCGACCTCATTATGAAAGCCCTCCGCTGAAAAAAAGCCGTTGACATGAAGTAAGAATGATTTTAGAATGTATTACCGAGCGAGCGCTCGGTTGCCACACAAAACGGAGGTGTCAGGCATGTCTATTATCACGCTTACGGAAGAGCAGGACCTTATAAAGATGACGGCGAAGGATTTCGCCGCCAGAGAAGTCAGGCCGAAGGCCGCAGAGAACGACAGGGAGGGAAAGTTCCCGAAAAGGCTCGTGGACAAGATGGGCGAGCTCGGGTTCATGGGGATGATGGTGCCCGAGGAGTACGGCGGCAGCGGGCTCGACTGCGTCTCGTATGTAATCGCGCTCGAAGAGCTGTGCGCGGCCTGCGCCTCGACAGGGATAATCATGTCCGTTAACAACTCCCTCGTCTGCGCCCCAATACTGGCCTTCGGCTCGGAGAAGCAAAAGCAGGAGTACCTTCCCGATCTCGCGAGCGGGAAGAAGCTCGGATGCTTTTCCCTGAGCGAGCCGGACGCGGGCTCGGACCCGGCGAGCATGAGGACCATTGCGCTCAGGAAGAGCGACTCGTACGTGATAAACGGAGCGAAGGCGTGGGTTACGAACGGAGCCGAGGCAGATGTGATGGTACTGATAGCGGCCACCGATCCGTCAAAGGGGCACCACGGTATTTCGGCGTTCATCATCGACATGGACAATCCGGGCGTGAAGATTGCGAAGCTGGAGCACAAGCTCGGCATAAAGGCGACGAGCACGGCGCAGGTGTACTTTGAGGATTGCAAGGTGCCGAATTCGGCAATGATCGGCCAGGAGGGGGACGGCTTCAAGGTCGCCATGACGACCCTCGACGGGGGGAGGATAGGCGTCGCGACCCAGGCCGTCGGCATAGGGCGGGCGGCGTTCGAAGAGGCGGTGAGATATTCGAAGGAGCGCCAGGCTTTCGGCAGGACCATATCGTCGTTCCAGGGGCTTCAGTTCATGATGGCCGACATGGCCACGCGCCTTGAGGCGTCGCGTCTTCTTACCCTTCAGGCGGCCGTGATGAAAGACAAGCATATGAACTATTCCAAGGAATCCGCGATGGCCAAGCTCTACGCGGCGGAGACCGCGATGTGGGTGACGACCAAGGCCATCCAGATACACGGCGGTTACGGTTATACGGTCGATTATCCCGTGGAGAGGCATTTCAGGGACGCCAAGATCACGGAGATATACGAGGGGACATCCGAGATACAAAGGGTTGTTATTGCAAGAGAAATACTAAGGGAAATCGTTTAGAAGAAAAGAAGCCCTTATACTGAAAGGGCTTCTTTTCCCTCTGGAGGATGGTGGTATAGGATGTGCTTTTTAACTACTCATCTATCGCTTTCTATAAGGTTAGATACCGCGCGTGGGAAAAAGGATTCACATAATAAATAGAGAATTGAATTACGCTCTTACAGGGGCGAATTGTCGGTGCTCTCAGGTTTGAGCCATAAGGAGAGGTCTCTCCCGAGGAGCGCTGAGAGGTTCTCGATATCCCGGGCGTAGAACGGGCCGAGAGAATCCATTTGCTCCCTGCTCATTCCGGTGGGTTTCATATTCAGCGTATACGCTTTATGTTTCATCCGTTTTCTGACGGTCATTGGAATTACCGCCATAAGAAAATCCTTCAGAAAAGACGATTTGTTGATAATCTCGTTTAGGAGCTCGAACTTCGGAACGCCCGACTTGTTCAATCTCTCTAGCTTGACGTCCTCCCTGTAATCGACGGATAAAAATTCACAGATTTCCCGGAGCGTCTTTCCGGGGTTTCGTGCAAGGTCTTCGTAAAGTAGCACCTTAACATGAGGGAACTCCTCGATGTAGGCCTTTACCTGCTCGTAATACAAGCTGCATCCCGTGTAGTCGTAGAAGATATCCCAGTTATCGCGCCGTCTCGCGGCTATGGTGTCCGGCTCTATCGCCTTCCTGAAATCGAGGGGCTCCTTATATCCTCTCTTGTGCAGCATAAAATGGGAATAGGCCCTTTCGGCCGGGTTCCGGAGGATGATTATTATCCTGAGCTTGCCATAGAGCTCGCCGTATACGTTCTTTATATTCCTTATCGCCGCGGCGTATGTGAAGAGGTAGGAAGGCGAGGCCTCGCCAATTATCTGATCGGGGCGGGCAGCCTTGAAGAGGGCCTCATACTCCTCGAATTTATAAACGACATCGTAAGCCCCCGGGCTCGAATAGTTGGGGGGATTATCGGCGTAACTGAAAAACCAGGGCTCCTTCCGGGCCGGCATATAGATTTCGTCGTAGTTTTTAAGATAGTAAAAAAGCGACGTCGTCGCGCTCCTGGCGGCACCGACGATCAGGAAGTCAGGCAGCTTTAACTCTTTGGAACCTGTTTTTACGATCATCCCCTCTCTCCGGCATCATCGATTTTATCACAACGTCGCCTGCCGCTTCAACAGGCTGGATTTAGTATCTAAAACCGGAGAGAGGAATTCAAGAGCGGAGCCCCCTATTTTTTTGTAACCGACTGGGCCCAGCCCTGAAAGACCTTGGCTATTACGTGATCGCCTACCTTTATCCCCTTGATCTTGTCGTTCGACGTCGCGACGTTGAAAACAGTGCCGTCGGACATCCTTACGCTGAGGAGGCTATCCGTCGGGCCCTTCTCCATCGAGACAACCTCGCCCGGGACCCACTGGATGCCGGCATCCTTTTTTTCGGGCGCGGGGGTGGAAGGAGCCGCCTTCTCCGCAATCCGGAGGAGCATTGCCTGTCCTTCGACAACCTGCACCGTGACGACGTCGCCGGCCTGAATTCCCTCGAGAAGCCCCGGCGCTGAAGGGACGCTGAACAGCTCGCCACCGGGAAGCTCCATGCTGAGCAGGCTTCCGTCAGTCCCCACAACTATGGATACGACCTTGCCCGTCACCCACTGGGGAGATCCGTTCGCGCGGGAATGTGCCCCTGCCGCCAGAAACGCCAGCCCCAGAATGATAGCGAAGACTATGATTTTTCTCATGAAGCTTCCCCTCCGTTTACGCTGACCCCGCAGTACCAGAGTTTCGAGCGCCTACAGATTCTAAGTGTAAAATTCCCCGCGCCCAAACACAATCGGAAATTTTTCGGACGGCGGATTTCGTCCTTGCCATGAAGATTCGGCTTATTTATATTCAGTACTGAGTTCGAGGATTCGACCAAGACGCATGGAGAGACTATGCCTACACTTATCGAAGGGCCGTCCATAATCGAGGCGGCAGGAAACAAGCCGAAGATAATCGAGGAATTCGCGGGGAGGGTAAATTCCGGGCACGATGGGGCGAGCGTCGCCAGAATGACGTCCCCCGCAGGATGGGTGGAGCCGGGGCAGAGGCCGGAGTTCCAGGAGATTACCGTCGTCCTCGAAGGCGCGCTCAGGGTCGAGCACGAAGGCGGCGCGATAGAGGTCGGGCCTGGGCAGGCGGTGATAACACATCCCGGGGAATGGGTGAGGTACAGTACGCCCAATGGCGCCAAGTACATCGCCGTGTGCCTACCGGCGTTTTCACCCGAAACAGTACACAGGGACCCGGAATAACCCGGAGGGAGAGAGACCTTGAAGAAAAGATGCGGATGGCACGGGGAAGACCCGCTTTACGTCGATTACCACGACACCGAATGGGGCGTTCCGGTCCACGACGACAGGACATTATTCGAGATGATAATCCTCGACGGGGCGCAGGCGGGGCTGAGCTGGATCACGATACTGAAGAGACGGAATTCCTACCGCGATGCGTTCAACAACTTCGACGCGCGGAAAGTGGCTGCATACGACCAAAGAAAGATAGCGGAGCTTCTGGAAAACCCCGGCATTATAAGGAACAGGCTCAAGGTGAATTCCGCAGTCCAGAACGCTAAGGCGTTTTTAGAGGTGAGCGAGGAATTCGGTACGTTCGATAAATACATCTGGCAGTTCGTGGGGCACAGACCCATACAGAACTCGCGGAAAAGTCTTAAAGAGATCCCCCCGAAGTCCGGGGAGTCCGACGCGATGAGTAAGGACATGAAGAAACGGGGCTTCAGCTTCGTCGGCTCGACCATATGCTACGCCTTCATGCAGGCAGCCGGCATGGTGAACGACCACGTCGTCGATTGCTTCAGGTATGAGGAGGTAAAGAGGATGTCCGGGAAAAGTGCATAATGAGCGGGGATATTTTAGAGAGAATAATATTCCGCCCGGCGAGAAGGGACGAGAGCAGGGCCATAGCCAGGCTTTTCAGTGTAGCGTCCGACGGTGTGGCCGATTACGTATGGACGAAGTCAATGAAGCCCGGCGAAGATATGGTTGACGCGGGGGAGAGACGCTACTCCGACGAAAGCTCTCTATTTAGCTACAGGAATTGCACCGTAGCGGAATCGGACGGAAAGATCGCCGGGATGATGGTCGCCTTCCCCATGGACCGCCCGTACGATCCCGCAACCAACCGGGAGACCGACCCGGTGCTCCTTCCCTACAGCAAACTAGAGCAGCACGGCAGCTATTATATTTCCGGAATGGCGCTTTTTCCCGAGCACAGGGGGATGGGCATAGGGACGAAGTTTCTCGAAATCGCGGAGGAGAAAGCAGCCGAGTGCAATCTCCCCAAGATAAGCCTCATAGTCTTCGAAGAAAACGAAGGCGCCTTGAAACTATACAAGCGTCATGGATTTTACGAGATCATGCGTGAGCCGGTAGTGCCGCACCCGCTGATAAAGTATTCCGGCATGGCCCTCTTGATGGTAAAAGACGTTACGCCAGGCCGCGGGACTTTTCCTTCTTCGCCATCGTGATAAACGGCCCCGAGCCCTCTTTCTTGTCCTTGAAAAGCGCCAGCAAGACCTCGGCCTCGTGGAACGGCATCGTCAGGAACGAGAATTTCTGGAGTATCTGGATATCCGTTATGTTGTCAGGCGATATTCCGCTCTTCTCTTTTATGTAGCCGAGCAGTTTTTTCTTGGTAAGGCCGTCGCGCTTTCCGTGAGCGACATAGAGGCGGGTCGTACCCTTGTCGTCTATCTCGGCGGTGTCGCCGCCGCCGTTTTTCTTGTTGTCCCGGCCAAACGTGTGCTGCAGAAGCGAAGCCACGACCTCTTCGGGGTTCTTCTTTTTGAGGAGCTCTTTCGACAATTCGAGGTAATCGCCGTTACGCGCCTGGGTGCTTACAATCTTGTCGATTTCTTTCTTCGTGCGCTTACGCTCCTGGAGACCTGCGTCGGACTTAAGCGGGAGCTTGGCCTTCCTGATGTCCGTCTTGGCTTCTTTCGTTATGAATTTGAGCTTCCTGTACTCTTCCGGCGTTACGAACGTGACGGCGTTCCCCTCCTTGCCGGCCCTTCCGGTCCTTCCTATCCTGTGGATGTAGGCCTTCGGGTCCTGGGGCAGCGCGTAGTTAATGACGTGAGTAAGGTCGTGCACGTCGAGCCCCCTGGCCGCGACGTCCGTTGCAACGAGGATGTTCACGCGTTTCTTTCTGAACAGGTTGAGCATGCGCTCGCGCTGGACCTGGGACATATTCCCGTGAAGAGCGCCCGCGTCGTAGCCGCGGCGGCTGAGCTTGTTCGCGATTTTATCCGCGTCGTACTTGGTCCTGCAGAATACGAGGCCGTAGAAATCGTCTTCCATGTCGATGAGGCGGCAAAGGGCCTCGAATTTATCCGAGTGCTTTACCTCGAAGTAGATCTGATCCGTCAGGCTCACAGTGAGCTGCTCAGACTCGACCTTGAGCTCGTTGTATTCGCGCATGTAGTTCTTGGCTATGTCTACGATCTCGCGGGGCATCGTTGCCGAGAACAGCATGGTCCTCTTGTCTTCCGGAGTATGGCTCAGTATTTCTTTCACGTCGTCTATGAACCCCATGTTTAGCATCTCGTCCGCCTCGTCGAGGACGAAATAGGAGAGCTTCCCGAGCGATAGCTCGCCGCTCCAGATGTGGTCGAGCACCCTGCCGGGCGTCCCGACGATAATGTCGATGCCGTTCCGGAGGCTTCTTAATTGAAGGCTCATCGACTGCCCGCCGTATATGGGCACGATCGAGAGCTCCTTGTCGCCCTTGAGCGAGTTTATCTCCTCGGCGACCTGAATCGCGAGCTCCCTTGTAGGTGCGAGTATTATCGCCTGAACATGGCCCGCTCTTTGTGCGACAAGCTCGATCAGCGGCACCCCGAACGCCGCCGTCTTTCCCGTACCGGTCTGCGCCTGCGCCACGAGGTCTTTCGTGGTTCCGAGTATTTCCGGTATTGTCAGTTCCTGGATTGGAGTCGGGGCTTCAAACCCCTTCTTCTTGAGGGCGTTTATCATGCCCTCGGATAAGTTGAAATTATCAAACGATTTCATATAACCTTCCTCTGCGATTTACAATTCTCCCCTCAAGCAGTAAAAACTCAATCAAGTACCAACAATTTATGCGGAATCGTATGGATAGTGACTAAGTGTTTCTCTCTCAAGTTACAAAACTTACTTTAATTATACTTGAATTAAGGGGTTTTCGCCAATAGGCAATTTTCTAATAATGTAGATTCGAATCCGAGGCCGAAGAAACCCCGGCGCGATACAGCGGATTTGACAGGGTGGGATTTGGCGAATACAATTGAGAATCTTTCTCATTTAATATGGGGCGGTTACTTACTAATAAGGGGGCGGGTTACATAAACATATGAAATATAAAACGTCTGCAAAGGGTAAGGACGGCATAAGGGATATTTTCCACGCCCGTAGGCTCAAGTGCACGCCGCAGAGGCTTTCGGTGTTCAGGGTGCTGGAACAGAGCGAAACCTACCTTTCAATCAATAGCATACACGCGAAAGTGAAGGAGCTCTTGCCGGGGACGGGGCTCGCGACCGTTTACAGGTCGCTCGAAACTCTTATAGGCCTCGGCCTCGTCGTGAAGGTGCACCTTGAAGACGGCTGTCACAGCTACGCCGTCGCCCCAGAGGGGCACAGGCACCCGATCGTCTGCACCGAGTGCAACAAGGTCATCGAGTTCGCCGAATGCCCGCTCGACAAGATATCGGAGAAGCTCTCGAAGGACACGGGAATACAGATACAGAACCACTTCCTTCAATTATTCGGCAAGTGCAGGGAATGCGGCGCATGAAAAGGGGATTTTGACATATGTCTCACATACACATACCGGACGGCGTTCTCCCGATCTGGATAGTCGCCGCGGGGTGGGTGGTCACAGCCCTACTTCTCGCGCTTTCCATCCGAAGGGCGAACTCCGGGGACGTTAAGAGGAAGCTTCCCCTTATAGGAATAGTGTCCGCGCTCATGATAGCGGGCATGACACTTGAAATAGTACCGATCGCGTATCACATAAATCTGAGCATAATCGCCGGAATACTTCTCGGCCCGGCGCTCGCTTTCATATCCGTTTTTATCGTGGACCTCATAATATCGATGTTCGGACACGGGGGTATTACGGTAGTCGGGCTGAATACGATGGTAATCGGCGCTGAGGCGGTGCTCGGCTATTACCTGTTCCAGCTTTTGAGGGCGGTCATGGCGGGGCGTGGAGTGGGATGGTCTTCGGCGCTCGCAGCGGTTTTGAGCCTCTTTCTGAGCACTTCGATAATGTTGGGGATAGTCTACGTTTCACACGTAAACCCTGCAGTGGCGCTTCACACGGAGGAGACGGTTCATGATGCGCACGAAGGCTCCGCCGTGCACATGGAAACTCACGGCAGTCTCGACTTCGGAAGGTTCGTAAAGACTATTTTTCTGCTTGCGCCGCTCGGATGGGCGCTCGAAGCCGCCGTCACGGGGCTCGTCGTATCGTATCTATACAGGGTGAGGCCGGACCTCGTGGCCCCGGAGAAGACCTAAGGAAATCGCATGGACGTTTCGGCAATAGATTATTACGCAAACCACGGCGGGAGCTTCCTCCACAGGGCGTCCGCGCCGTCGAAGCTGGTTTTCGCCGGGCTCGTCATAGCGTCCGTCGTCGTGACGGGGAATTTTTATTTCCTCCTCGGGGCGTATATAACCCTCGCGGCCCTCGTTTTCAGGACCGGGCTTCCGGCGTTTAAAGTCATTACGATCGCGGCTTACCCCGCGATATTCTCACTAATATTCGCCGCAGCCGGGTGGAACGGGAACTGGATCGGCGCAGGGGTGATAATCTTGAAGGCGCTCACCGCGGCACTTGCCTCGGTAATCGTAATCGTTACGACGCCGTACCCGGACGTGTTCGCTTCGCTCCGGCCGTTTTTGCCGAAGATAATAGCCGAGGGGCTTTTCCTTACGTATAGATCGCTCTTCCTGCTCTTAGACCTCCTCGACAATCTACTTAAGGCGCTCAGGGTGAGGGGAGGAATCTCGCGGGGGAAGATAGCGCGCAACGTCGTCAATTTTTCGTCCGGCATAGGGCTCCTGCTGGTGCGCGGGCTCGACATTTCGGAGAAATTTTACGGAGTCATGAGGGTCAGGGGTTATAACGGAAAACTATCCGGCGGATACGACAGGGCCGGGAGCCCGGCATGCGACGCAGGGGCGGTTTTGACAGGGGCAGCGATACTCGCGCTCGCGCTCGTGATGCGCTACGAGCCCGGCCTGGAATCGCTCGGGATATATTTCGTCTACGCCGCCGTGCTCGCTCTGGCCCTGTCGGCCGCATGGGGCCTTTATCCTAAACGGGAGGCCGAAGCATGGAAGAAATCGTAAGGGTAAAAGACCTTTGCTTCAGGTACCCGGACGGCACCTCGCTCAGGTTCGAGGGTGAGGATTTTGCGGTCCGTAAGGGCGAGCGCGTGGTCATGCTCGGCCCGAACGGGAGCGGGAAGTCCACCCTGCTCTCGCTCTTGCTGGGGCTTCTCGGGGCCTCCGGCGGAGAGATAGATGTAATGGGCGTAGACCCCGGAAAGGATTACGAGAAGGTGCGGGAGAGGATCGGCGCGCTGCTCCAGAACCCGGACCTCCAGATAATAGCCCCGAAGGTGTGGGACGACGTATCGTTCTCCCCGAGGAATTACGGGTACGGAAAGGAAAAGAGCGACGAGCTAGTCGGCGACGCGCTGAAACGGCTCGAAATCGAGCACCTTAAAGACAAGGTGCCGCATTATCTAAGCGGCGGCGAGAAGACGAAGGTCGCCCTCGCTGGCGCTCTCGTGACGAAGCCCGAGCTTTTGATACTGGACGAGCCGTTCGAGCACATCGACCCCATGTGCAGGACCGAGATGATAAGGCTCCTTAACACCGTCAACCATGAAAATGGAACCGCCATACTATTATCGACGCACAACATGAACACCGTACCCCTCATCGCCGACACGGTTTACCTGATGGCCGTCGGCGGGAGGATTGTCGCCAAGGGGATGCCGAAAGAGGTCTTTTCGATGACCGGAGCACTCGCCGAATGCCACATCGAGCCGCCGGTCCTCGGGGAGCTTTTCGCCGAGCTGAAAAAGCTCGGGGTAGATCTCGACCCTTCGCTTACGGTTGAAGAGGCCGCTCTCACAATCGCGAATCATATGTTATCATCTGAGGACAAGGCCGGGCACGGATAATGGACGCATCCAGAGCAAACAGAAGGAGGGTAAACGCGTTTTTCGCGGCGGCGTTCGCCCTAGTCTTCGTATTATCCCTGAGCGTCCACAACCACGGCTTCGACCCCGACAGCGGCGTACACATAACGAAATCCGCAGACCACCTGGGGCATTCCGTCGAGCAGTGCTCTGCGTGCAGGCTCCACGGAAACCTTGAGCTTCCCGAAAGGGACGCCCTTCCCGTCCTTATAGATTCACCAGTATTAATTTCTTTCAGCACAGACGTGCCTTTGGTCCCGGCGTCATTCCTGACGCTTTACAAATCGACGCGCTCACCTCCGCTCGCCTGAGCCGTTTCGGCTGAGGAATCAAACGGGCGAAAACTCGTAAACATCTCTATACAGAAGGCGCCGTTCCGCCCCATCGGGGACGGCCCTCCGTACATATGCTTACCGCGCGGGCGCATAGCGCCTGCACTCGCCCCCGTTCCAATGCCGGCACGGCACTCCGGAATTCATTCACAAAAAAATCTGGAGGTGAATAATGAGCGTAAGAAGGATTATCGCTGTGCTCGTGATTTCCCTGATTGTCTGCCAGGGGCTGCTTCACGGCGAGGCGTTTGCACAGGGCAATGAGGATATTCAGAAGGAGCTTAAAGAGCTTAAGCAGATGATGGAGAAGATGCAGAAGAGGATCGACGACCTCGAAGAAAAGAACAGTGCACTCGAGCAGCAGGCTAGGGAGCGCGAAGAGGACGTGACGGTAAAGGACGAGGACGTCGTCGTAAAAGAAGAGACAGTTACATTGCCGGCCGCGCCGCCCCAGGGCGGGCCTCAGGGGTTTTTGAGCAAGGTCGTCCAGTCGCTGAACCCGGAAATAAGCGTCGTGGCCTTGATAACACCGACGTGGTATTCGCTTAACGATCCAATCGTTTTCGCGGAAAACGACCCGGAAAATACAGGCGTCAACATGCAGGAGATCGAGGTCGGATTTCAGAGCGTCGTCGACCCGTACTTCAGGTTCGATTCGTTTTTTTCGTTCAGAACGGAAGGGGTCGAACTGGAAGAGGCGTAC
>JBFWTW010000068.1:0-13918 GCA_050247635.1 Candidatus Dadabacteria bacterium
CTAAAATATGACTCCTGTGGCCATCAGGAACATGGAAAGAAGAAAACCCTTCAACGCTTCGATAGCCAAGAAGCGGCTCAAGTCCACGAAGCAGAGGGACATAATCTTCGATGAGTTCTTCAGCAATTACATGGGGAAACACGTCACAGTTGAAGAGCTTTATGAAGACATAAAGAAGCGCCACCCGTTCATTGGCTTCGCCACCGTATACAGAACCCTGAAGCTCTTCATGGAGTGCGGGATAGCTTCCGAAAGGAATTTCGGCGACGGTAAGGCCCGATACGAGCCGATTCGTTCCGAAAGGGAGCACCATCACCACATGATCTGTAACGAGTGCGGGAAGATATACGAGTTCGCCAACAATCAGGTCGAGTCCTGCCTCAACCAGATAGCGAAGCTGAACGAATTCCAGCTTACGACCCACAAGCTGGAGATTTACGGCCTTTGCTCCGATTGCAGGGCGGCTAAAACGGCCTGAAACGGTTGGTTCTTTGGATGGGCTATACAGGCTATACAGAGGGTGGGGTAGACGGCTGCCCGGCCCTAGAGGCTTCCTACCCGTATGAGGTCTATCATATCCCTGACCGCAAGGTCCATTCCAGCGGTGATAGCCCTCGATATTATGCTGTGACCTATATTTAACTCTTCAATTCCTTCTATCTCGGCAATCTGAACGACGTTGAAATAATTGAGCCCGTGGCCGGCGGATACCCTGAGCCTTGCGCTGTAGGCCTTTTTGACGGCCTTTTGTATGCGGGAAAGCTCGGCCTCCCTGCCGGCTTCGTCGGGGGCGTCGGCGTAGGCCCCGGTGTGTATCTCGACCATATCGGCCCCGGTGGCGGCGGCCGCCTTTATCTGCGCCGGATCGGGGTCGATGAAGAGGCTGACGAATATTCCTTCCTTCTGGAGCCGCTTTACGACGGATTTTATTTCTTTCGGGTTCCCCGCCGTATCGAGACCGCCCTCGGTCGTAAGCTCCTGCCTTTTCTCGGGCACGAGGGTGGCCATGTCGGGCCTTATGTCGGCGGCGATCTTAACCATGGCGTCGGTGGGGGCCATTTCGAGGTTGAGCTTCGTTTTGACCGTTTCCCGAAGCATCCAAACGTCCCTTTCCTGGATGTGCCTCCTGTCTTCGCGGAGGTGAACTACTATCCCCTCGGCGCCGGCAAGCTCGGCGAGATATGCAGCCAGTACAGGGTCGGGCTCTATGCCTCCACGCGCCTGCCTGACCGTCGCGACGTGGTCGACGTTGACGTTAAGCCGTGTCATTATGCTTCCGCTCCTATGTCTTTTTTTATCGCGTCCGCAAGCTCATCGGCTATCTCTTTAATGAGAGTAACGTCCTCGCCTTCAACCATGACCCTCGATATGGGCTCCGTGCCGGAATACCTGATGTTTATACGCCCCTTGCCCGAAAGCCTGTCTTCGTTCGAGCGGATGAGGCCGTTTAGATTCTTGATCTTGCTGAGATCTTTACGCTCTCTAATTCTTACGTTAAGGAGAAGCTGCGGGTAGAGATCTATAATCCTCGAGAGCCCTGAGAGGGGTTTTGCTTCCCTTTTCATTATGGCCAGCACCTGGAGCGCGGCCAGCGTGCCGTCGCCTGTGGTGGTGTGGTCTAGGAAGATGATGTGGCCCGACTGCTCGCCGCCGAGGTTACATCCCCGGGCGCGCATGGCTTCGGAAACGTACCTGTCGCCGACCTCGGTCCTTACAAAATCGACCCCCTTGTTCTTAATGAAATTCTCAAGGGCCATATTGCTCATGAGCGTCGTGACGACGGTGTTGCCCTTGAGGCTACCGTTCCGAATCATCTCGTCGGCGCATATGGCTATGACCTTGTCGCCGTCTACTATCTCGCCCGCCTCGTCGCAGAAAATGACCCTGTCGGCGTCGCCGTCGAGGGCTATGCCGAGGTCTGCCCCGGTTTCAAGGACGCGTTTTCTTAAAAGCTCCGGATTGAGCGAGCCGCAGTCGGTGTTGATGTTCTTGCCGTCGGGGTTCACGCCTATAGTTACAACGTCTGCCCCCAGCTCCTGAAATATAATAGGGGAGACCTTGTACCCCGCGCCGTTGGCGCAGTCGAGGACGATCTTTATTCCCTCGAGCGTGAGATTCGGCGGGAAGGAGTTCTTGGCGAATACGACGTATCTGCCGGGGGCGTCGTCTATCCTGTGCGCCTTGCCTATGTCGCCGGGCGAGGCACGGAGCTGGTTGCTCTCACCGTTCTGCATGAGCTCTTCGATGCGTATTTCTTCCTCGTCCGGGAGCTTGTACCCGTATCTGTCGAATATTTTTATGCCGTTGTCTTCGTATGGGTTATGCGAGGCCGAGATCACTATGCCTGCGTCGGCGCGCATGCTCTGTGTTATGAAGGCTATAGCCGGGGTCGGCAGCGGGCCCACCAGAAGCACGTCGACCCCCATGGCCGCTATGCCCGCCGAGAGGGCCTGCTCGAATATGTATCCCGAGAGCCTCGTGTCCTTGCCGATTACTATCTTGAGCGGGTGCGGGCTCTTCGTCCGCTGTTTTAAAAGATACGCGAGCGCCTTGCCCAGCCTGAGGCTCATCTCGGGCGTCATGGGCTCCTGGTTCGCTACGCCTCTTATTCCGTCCGTTCCAAAAAGTCTTTTCATCCTGTCGCTCAAAATTCCCGACTCCTCCCTAATTCAGCCTTACGTTTATCGTTTTGGGCGACTGCTTTGTCATTTTGAGCACTCCCTTGTGAGGGTACTCGACATTCACGTCGAGCTTGAAGGTCTTCTTGTCCCCGCCCTCCGTTATGCCCGAGCCGTCCACGTATAATTCTATATCCTTACTGTTAAGTTTGTTAATAATGCTGTAAGGACCTTCGAACGCTATTTCCGTCTCTACGTTGCCCTCCGTTTGATAATCGAGACTACCAAAATTGACGAAGTTGATGTCGAGGTTGTTAAACTCCTTTTCGAGAATCGTTTCCTTGAGGTCTACAGTGACGCGCGCGGTATTCCGCCCGAGAATATTCACGAGAGAGTAGGGGGTCCTCAGGGGAATTTCGACCGTAAAGCTCGACTTTTCTCCTTCGAGCGATATCTGGTCGCCGCCGATATCTTTAATCTTCTCCAGTAGGGATGCGGGGCCGCTGATCCTGACGCTGGCCGGGGAGACTTCGGGCTCTCCGACGATTTCGTATCCTGTGTCCGGAGGGCCGATCCTGGGCGCGACCGGGACTTCTTTCTGCGCGAGCTTGTCGAGCTCTATTCTGATCTCGGATGGGCTTACGCCTGTCACCTGGACGTCTCTCGGGGGGATTATCATGTCGGTCCTTATTTCGAAGGTGGAAGCCCCCTCGCTCACGTTGGACAGGTCGATGGTAAACACCATGTCGTCGGGCGAAACGGACGAGAGCTGGCTCCTGGGCCCGCGTGCGCGTATGTTGAGCTTTTCGGAAGGGTTGTTAAGGACGACGAGCCCCGGCGGGAGATTCGAATAGTTGATATCTATCGCGACGTTCTTTTCGACGTCGTGCTGGAGATTGGCCACGAGCCACAACGATATGGCGATGAGGAGGGCGAGCACCTTCTTGCCCCAGTCTTTGTATATGGGTTCCCTTTCACGGTCGCCGTACGACTCTCTTTTTCTAAGCCAGCGTTTCATGGAGCCGTCTAGAGGATTTTGTCCTCGTCCTCCTCTTTGCGAATGAGCCTGTTTACGAGGCCGGGCTTTTTCGCCGTCGGCCTCTTTATGTCGAGTGCGTCCATGAGCCTGTTATGGAGCGACGTGGCGTCGAGGCCGCGAGTTATCTCGCCGCCCATGGCGAGAGAGATTATTCCCGTTTCTTCCGAGACGACTATGATGAGGGCGTCCGTTTCGGACGAGAGCCCGAGCGCCGCCCTGTGCCTTGTGCCGAGCTCTCTTTCGAGGTCGGGGTCGGTCGTGAGCGGGAAGAACGACCCCGCCGAAATTATCCTGTTCCCGACTATTATTATTCCGCCGTCGTGAAGCGGCGACGAGGGATTGAACAAGCTGATTATAAGCTCTCTCGAAACGAGCGCATCCACCCTCATTCCTATTTCGATGTAGTCGGAAAGGGTCTGATTGCGCTCGATAGCTATGAGCGCGCCTATGTATCTGTTGGCGAGGTAGCTGGAGGCCTTGACCACCTCTTCGAGGTATTGCTCTTTAGATTTCCCGGGCGACATTTTCAGCAAAAAAGGCCGTCGGCCGAGGGCAGCCAGCCCCCTGCGAATGTCGTTCTGGAATATGATAACGACGATGAGGATTATCGAGCCCAGGAACTGGCCGAGTATCCAGTTGAGTGTGAAGAGACCGCGCTGTGAGACGTAGTAAAGGACGACGAGCAGAACGAAGCCGAAGAGCACCTGGAGCGCCCTCGTCCCTTCGAGCATGCGGAGCACGTAGTAGATGATGAACGCCACGAGCAGAATGTCGAGCGTGTCCCATACGTACCTGTAATTGAATATTGCGTCGAACATCTTTTATTCCCGGCGGCGGTTTCCTCTCCTCGAACCTCGCGCCCGGGCCGCCTCTGCGGATTTAGTTTACATTCTTCACAGCGTCGGCCATTAGTGCAATTTTTTTCATGTGGCCTACGTCGTGCACCCTGACTATGGATGCCCCGTTCATTATCCCTATGGCGACAGTGGCGGCCGTGCCCTCGAGCCTGCCGCCGGAGGGGCCTTCCGCGACCGCCCCGATAAAGGACTTGTGCGACGTGCCGATGAGGATAGGCCTTCCGAGCCCGCGGAACCTTGCCAGCTCCTTAAGAAGCGTAAGGTTCTGGGCAGCTGTTTTGCCGAACCCGAACCCGGGGTCGATGATGATGTTCTCTTCCCGGACGCCCGCTGCCGAGGCCTTTCGCATCGACTCGCGGAGGGATTCTAATATGTCGTCAATTAGGGATTCGTATTCCGTTTTTTCCTGCATGTCGCGCGGGCGTGAGGACGTATGCATGAGGATCATGGCCGCCCCGAACTCGGCGGCGGCCTCGGCCAGACCCGTACCGAACTTGAGCCCGCTTATGTCGTTTACTATAGAAGCCCCTTCGGCGAGCGCCGCCCGGGCCACCAGGGCCTTGGTAGTGTCTATGGAAAGGGGGGTGTCGAGCCGTTTACGTATCTCGCGTATAACAGGCACGACCCTCGCCAGCTCTTCTTCCACTGAGACACCTTCTGAGCCGGGCCTCGTGGATTCCCCGCCTATGTCTATGATGTCGGCGCCTTCCCCGGCCATAGTCTCGGCGCGGCGGAGGGCGGCGTCAGTCGAAGTATATTTTCCGCCGTCGTGAAAGGAGTCGGGTGTTACGTTGAGCACGCCCATTATGAGGGCCCGTTCGCCGAGCGGCAGGGCCTTCCCGCGGAGCAAAAGTAGTTCTTGAGCTATTTTGGATAAAGCCTCGTCGTTATTAGAAATTAGTTCTATAGGAGTGCTGTTTTCTGAATGTGTCCTCAGCATAAGAATCCGGATTCCGGCCGATGTGGCACGTGTTTGAAATACCGAACAAATCCGCGCCCGGAACGCTTAATTCAAATTATACGCTATTATAAAACGGACGGTTACCGCCCGGTAAAATTCAAGATTCGTTCGAGTTGCTGTTCCTGAGCGCGACCGAGCCTTCAGACCCGGTCGGCTTTTCCCAGGAGGACGAAAAATCCTTCGACTTATGGCTCTTGACGAGCTCGTCAAGCTCCTTCCCGTCGATAACTTCCTTTTCGAGCAGAAGCTCCGCCAGCTTGTGGAGGAGTTCTATATGGTCTTCGAGAAGTGCTTTGGTCTTCGAATAGTTGGTTTTAATGATGTCCTTTATCTCGCTATCTATTTCGATGGCCGTCTCTTCGCTGTAGTCCTTGGGCTTCGAAATCTCTTTGCCGAGGAATATCTGCTCTTCGCCCTTACCGAAGGTTATCGGGCCGACCTTTTCGCTCATCCCCCATTCGCATACCATCCTGCGAGAGATCTCGGTTACCCTTTCGAGGTCGTTCCCCGCACCGCTGGTCCTTTCGCCGAATACAATCTCCTCTGCGGCGCGTCCCCCGAGAAGGACCATTATCGTCGCGTTAAGGCTCGTGCGGGAGAGGGTGTACTTGTCCTCTATAGGGAGCTGCTGCGTTACGCCGAGCGCCATCCCCCTCGGGATGATCGTGACCTTGTGTATAGGGTCGGTGTTGGGGGTGAGCTTGGCCACGAGGGCGTGCCCCGCCTCGTGATAGGCCGTTATCTTCTTTTCGGCGTCGCTGATTATAAGGCTCTTCCTTTCGACGCCCATTATTACCTTGTCTTTTGCGTACTCGAAGTCGTCCATGGAAATGCGGGGCCTTCCGAACCTGGCCGCGTGGAGCGCCGCTTCGTTTACGAGGTTCTCGAGATCCGCCCCCGAAAAGCCGGGCGTCGAGCGCGCTATGACAGGAAGGTTGACCGATTCGTCTAGCGGCGTGTTCTTCGCATGGACCTTCAAGATCTCTTCCCTTCCCCTTACGTCGGGCCTCGGCACTACTACCTGCCTGTCGAACCTTCCGGGGCGGAGCAGGGCAGGGTCCAAAACGTCTGGGCGGTTGGTGGCCGCCATTACTATGATGCCTTCGTTGGATTCGAAGCCGTCCATTTCGACGAGGAGCTGGTTGAGGGTCTGCTCCCTTTCGTCGTGTCCGCCGCCGAGCCCCGCGCCGCGGTGACGCCCTACGGCGTCGAGCTCGTCGACGAAAATGATGCAGGGCGCATGGCGCTTGGCCTGAACGAAGAGATCCCTTACCCGGGAGGCGCCGACGCCGACGAACATTTCGACGAAGTCGCTGCCGCTGATGATGAAGAACGGAACGCCCGCTTCGCCGGCTATCGCCTTGGCGAGGAGGGTTTTACCCGTCCCCGGAGGGCCCACGAGCAGAATGCCCTTGGGAATCCTGCCGCCGAGCTTGGTGAACTTCTTGGGGCTCTTTAAGAATTCGACGATTTCCTGGACTTCTTCCTTGGCCTCGTCGATTCCGGCAACGTCCTTGAACGTGATTTTATTCTGGTTTTCGGTGAGCATGCGCGCGCGGTTCTTGCCGAAGGACATAGCCTTTGTCCCGCCCGCCTGGAGCTGGCGCATGAAGATGACCATTATGACGATCAGGAGAACGAGAGGGGCCCAGTTGAGGAGCATGTGCGTGAGAGAGCCTTCGTTGTTCGCGTCGAACTTGAATGAGATCCCTTTCTCGTTGAGCGTTTTTATAAGGTCTTCGCTCGCCGGGCCCACGGTTTTGAACCCGTCGGCCGTTTGCTCGCCCACAGGGTTGGTGAATTTCCCCTTTATTTCCTCGCCCTTGAATTCGAGGTCTTTTACCTCTCCTTTTTCAACGCTCGCGAGAAAATCGCTGTAGGGGATTTCCTGAACGTTGGTCCTGGGTGTATGCACCAATTGGTAAAGCGCTATAATCGCTACAAATATGACCAACCATAGCACCAAATTTTTGAATAGCTGGCTGTTCACTCGTACCTCAGTTTAGTTGAAATTGACTGCAGAAATATACTTTAGTATGTTAGCACACAAAGGCGGTGTTTTCAACTAAGATTCCGTAATTATGAAGCATGATTACATTATATAAAGGGTTCATTTTCACGTCACCCGAAAAGCCCCGTGCTGAGATATCTTTCCCCCGTGTCGCAGAACATTGTAACCACCTGTTTGCCCTTGCCAAGTCTCTCGGCGAGGATTAGCGCCCCGGCGCACGCAGCGCCGGAGGATATTCCGACCAGAAGGCCCTCGCGTTTCGCGAGCTCTCTCGTGAGCCTCCGGGCCTCTTCCGTGCTGACCTTTATTATTTCATCGTAAATATTCCTGTCGAGCGTCGCCGGGATAAAGCCGTGGCCTATTCCCACGATATCGTGCGCGCCCGGCTCGCCTCCCGAAAGTATGGGCGATTCCTCGGGCTCGACGGCGACTATTATAACGTCCGGATTTTCTTTTTTGAGCGCCTCTCCGACGCCGGTTACCGTGCCCCCCGTGCCTACACCGGCGACGAACGCGTCAATGACGCCCGGCACCTGCTCGAGTATCTCGGGCCCGGTGTGGAGCCTGTGGGTCTCGGGGTTCTCGCGGTTCGCGAAGTGGTGGGGAATAAAGGCGCCAGGGATTTCGGCCGCCACCTCATCGGCCCTCGCGAGGGAGTCTTCCATCTGGCCGGCCGGAACGAGGACGACCTCTGCGCCATAGGCCGAAAGCGTCTGCCTCCTTTCGAGGCTCATGTCGTCGGGGCCTGTGAGGACGAGCCTGTATCCCTTCACCGCGCATACGAGCGCGAGCCCTATGCCGGTGTTGCCTGTCGTGGCCTCGACTATGACGCTCCGCCCGGGCTCGATGAGCCCTTCTTCCTCGGCTTTGTTCAGCATGGCGAGCGAGATACGCTCCTTCATGCTCCCGGCAGGGTTGAAGCTCTCAAGCTTGGCCCATATGTCGGCCGAGCCGTCGGGCACGACTTTCCTCAGCCTTACGACGGGCGTACTCCCAATGAGGGATAGTATGTTATCTACTACCAGATTCCCTATTTTTCCGTCTCCCCGGGGTGTGTCTTTGTCTGGAAGCTCCGTTACCGGCGCTGCCTTGTAATCAAGCTCCATATTATCTAACAGTCTAAAAAATCAGGTCGGATATCTCGGTGAAAGCAGCGCTGTTTTTCCGGCGGATTGTTGTCAATATCTGCTTTATGGGGTCCCAGGCGGCTTCGGGCTTCCTGAGCTCGTTCTTGAGCTTGAGCAAAAGGCCCTTAAGCTCCTGGTCCTCCATCTTCCTTATGTATGAATCCAGCGTTTCTTCTTCCATTTTATTAGCTTATCGAATATTAGTCCAGTTTGAAAATCGTGTTTAATTAATGTTTACGGCTCAGGTATAATTATCCTCAATTATTAAAAAGTCAATCTGTAAGCCGCTTCCAGGGGGATGAGCCTGGCCCAATGGCTAAAAAAAAGAAAGTAAAATTTAAAACAAAGCGCACAAAAAGCAAGCTCCTGGCGTTTCTGTTCCTGACCTTTTTCATACTGCTCACGGCAGCGGCGCTGGCTCTCTACGGGGGCTACCTCTACTACACGCGCGACCTGCCTGACTTCAGGGCGGTGACCGGTTACAAGCCCAAGCTTATAACAGAGGTCTATTCGTCCGACGGCACGCTCATCGCCGAATTCGCCGCCGAGCGTAGGAAGCTCATCGCCTACGAGGACATCCCGCCTCAGGTCATAGAGGCGTTCATAGCTATCGAGGACAGGCGCTTCTTCGAGCACGAGGGCGTGGACATCAAGAGCATCCTCGGCGCAGTGTTCGAGAACATACAGGAGGGCGACTGGGTGAGGGGCGCGAGCACCATAACCCAGCAGGTCATAAAGAACATCATCCTCACGCCCGAAAGGACGATGACCCGAAAGATTAAAGAGGCGATACTCGCCCACAGGATCGAGAACAATCTTTCGAAGCAGGAAATACTTTATCTCTACCTTAACCACATATACCTCGCCGACGGGAACTACGGCATAGAGGCGGCCAGCAGGTCTTATTTCGGCAAGCCCGCCCGCGACATGACGCTCGGCGAGGCGGCGCTCCTCGCGGGGCTCCCGAAGAAGCCCGAGTACTTCTCCCCTAGGAAGCACCTCGACAGGGCGATAGAAAGGCAGAAGCTCGTACTCAGCAAGATGGAAGAGGCGGGATTCATAACCAGGGACGAGAGGTTCGACGCGCTCGACCAGGGGGTGAATATAGTTCCCAGGCAGAGGATCAATAACGACATAGCCCCTTATTTCGTCGAGCACGTGAGGAGATACCTCCAGGACAAGGTCGGCGTAAAGGACTTCATAAACGGCGGGTACACGGTATTCACGACGCTGGACATCGACCTTAACCTCGAAGCGCAGTGGGCTTTAAGGAGAGGGATACTCGACGTCGAGGCGCGCCACGGGAGGAAGGTCGTATCGAGGAATCTCGGAAGCGCGGGCGAGATAAGAAAGTTCAGGGACAAGCAGGGCATAAAGAGCGTTCAGCCGGGCGAGGTGTACGAGGCTGTCGTCACCAGGGTGGTGAACGTCGACAATCCCGAGCCCGCGAAGAAATCCAAAAAAGACGATAAATCCGCGAAGGAAGAAACGGCGAGGCCCGTATACAATGCGCGCCTCGGCATAGGGGATGTGGAGGGCAGGCTTATATTCGCAGTGAGCTCGCCATATGGAAAGCCCGTGCCCGGGTTCGACACGACATATTCGAAGAAGTACGCCCCGGCGGGCGGGTACGACGGCGTAAGCCTTTCGCCCGTGGAGCTTAAGGTCGGGGACATCGTGAAGGTCCTAGCGAAAGAAAGTTCGGACGGCGGGTTCGAGTATGCGCTCGATATAGAGCCAGTAGCCCAGGGCGCCCTCATATCCATGGAATCGACGGGGAAGATAAGGGCCATGGCCGGGGGATACGATTTCGATCAGTCGCAGTTCAACCGCACCATGCAGGCCCTAAGGCAGCCGGGCTCGTCGTTTAAGCCCATGATCTATTCTGCGGCGCTCGACAAGGGATACACGGAGACGTCGATATTGTACGACATGCCGGTCGTCGTGAAGGACTGGGCCCCGCAAAACTACGACGGCTCGTTCGACGGGCCGATGCTCCTGAGAAAGGCGCTGGCGAAGTCGCGGAACCTCGCCACCATAAGGTTGATAATGGACATCGATCCGAAGTACGCGGTCAAATACGCGAAGAACTTCGGGTTTACATCGAAGCTGAATCCCTATCCCTCGCTCGCACTCGGCGGGTCCGAGGTCAGGGTCGTCGAGATGGCCAAGGCCTTTAACGTGTTCGCGAGCGGCGGGAAGCTCGTCGAGCCTCAGTTCATACTCCGCATATACGACAGGAACGGAATAATAATAGAGGACAATACCGGCGGGAAGTTCCTCTCGAAGGAAGAAGCGCTTAAGGTCGAGCGCGAGAACGCACGGCTGGACGTTCTTAACGAAATCGCCCGGAAGACCGGGCACGTCAGCATTGAGACACCCGAGTATCTAAAAGAAGAGGAGCTCACGAGCAAGACCGCGCCGGAGCCGGACAAGTACGCGTTCCTTTCGCCGGGTGAATTCCTCGAACTCATAAAGAGCGGGGCCGCGGACTTCACATCACCCGGAAACGCGAAGCAGACGCTCAGCCCGGAAACGGCGTTTATAATGACCGACCTTCTGCAGGCAGTTGTCAGCGAGGGGACCGGCAGGAGAGCGCTCAAGCTCACGGCGCTCGCGCCGGTAGCGGGCAAGACCGGAACGACGAACGACTTCACCGACGCCTGGTTCGTCGGGTTCAGCCCTAGGATCACGACGGCAGTTTGGGTGGGAAGGGACGACCACAAGCCCCTCGGAAAGAAAGAGTCGGGCTCGGCTGCTGCGCTCCCGATATGGATAGATTATATGGAAGACGCGCTGGCCAAGTATCCGGGCGGCTCGTTCAAGCAGCCGTCGGGCATAAAGGTCGTAAGCACACCTTACGGGAGCATCCCCTACAGCCTGGATTCGCTCAGGCACAGCGTTATAGATTCCATACGTGACAGCGTCATGATAAACGGGCAGGAGATGATAAAGAGCCCGGAGGGCATTTACTATCCGGCCGATTACGAGAAGGGGAAGAGCGAGAGCGAAACGGAAATCGACTTCCTCATGAGGAATTAGTCCAGGCTTACCAGCCCTAGTATACCGGCGAATTTTTTATCGCCAATGCCCTTTACTTCTATAAGCTCCGAAACCGACGTGAAGCCGCCGTTTTCCTCCCTGTAGGAGATTATGCGCCCGGCGAGCTCTTCGCCTATTCCCGGAAGGGCGGCCAGGTCCGAAGGCCCGGCTGAGTTGAGGCCCACGGGGGCGCCGAGGGATATGCTCCTGAGGCCGCTTATCCTGCCGTAACCGTCTACCGAGCCGTCGGTCAAAAATAATTTGAGGCCGTTTCCGATCTCTTTATCGATCCCGTATTCGGCGCGGAACTTATCGACTTCAGAAGGGGCCTTGAGGACGTGAACCGTGGAGGAACCTTCGTCTTCGACTTCTACGTAGATGTTGGCGGGCGATTTAACTTCCCGGACAGGGTAGGGGGCGTCTCCCCCGTAAACTGAGGCCAGGTAATAAACGAGGCATAGAAGAGCGAGGTATAAAACTGAATTTCGTGCACTGCTGCGGCGATTCGCTTCGCCCGGCATATCGTCTCCGGCGGCGGTTAGAGTAGACCCTTTACGAGCCCGCCGTCAACCTGGATGCTCGTTCCGGTGATGTAGCTCGCGCGCTCTGAAGCTAGAAACACTGCAAGGTTTGCGAGCTCCTCGGGCCTTCCGATCCTTCCGACGGGGATGTCGCTCCCCATCGATTCTAGGGCTTCTTCGACTGTATTGCCTTCCTTCTCGGCGCGTATAGTTGCGAGCTGAATTATTCTGTCCGTGAGTATCCTCCCCGGGCAGATGTTATTGACCGTTATGTTGTACCTGGCGAATTCTTTAGACAGCGACTTGGCGAGCCCCGTGACGCCTGCGCGGACGGAGTTCGACAGGATGAGGCCGTCTATGGGCTCCTTTACGGCGACGGAGGTGATGTTTATGATGCGGCCCCAGTTCTTCTCCTTCATCAGGGGGAGCACTTCGCGGGAGAAAGTTACTGTGCTGAAGAGGTTCAGCTCGACGGCCTTATGCCAATCCTCGAGCGAAAAGTCCAGGAAGCCTCCCACGGGAGGGCCGCCGGCGTTGTTGACGAGTATGTCTACGGTGGAGTATTTATCGAGCGTGCCGGAGACTACCTTATGAATGTTGCCGGTTTTGGAGACGTCGGCCGGGATGGCAAGCACCTCGGCGGAGGTTTCGTCCCTGATTTCCCGGGCCGTCTCTTCGAGCTCGCTCTCGCGGCGGGCGCATATTGTGAGCCTTGCGCCTTCGCGGGCGAGCCCAAGGGCTATTGCGCGGCCCAGCCCCTTGCTGGATGCCGCCACAATGGCTACTTTATCTTTCAGATGCAAGTCCATATAATCACTCAATTATTTGTCAATATTTTAACTTTTAATATTTAGCTTTAACTTTTAAAACAGGGGTAGGGCAAGTTAATTCGGCCTTCAGGTGCTCTTTGCCTTCGTTTTGGCCTTTTCCGTATCTTTCTTTATCGATTCTACTGTGGATGCGCCGGATACGGCAGCGGCCTCGGACGGGAGGCCAGCCACAGGCTTTGCGTCCTTGGTCTCGGCTACGTCTTTTGGCGCTGTGCCCAGGTCATTCGCGTGGGGCGGAATTCCAGGCCCCTTGGCGTAGTCCGTGGAGTACCATCCGGTGCCCTGAAGCTGGAACGACGATAGCGAGATCAGCTTTTCGAGCTTGCCTTTACAATGCTTGCACTTCTTTAATGGCGGATCGTTAAACCCCTGAAGAGCTTCGGTTATCTTACCGCATTTCTTGCACTCGTACTCATATATCGGCATGCCAGTGACCTCTGAAAGGATATTCGGTTTTTGAATTTAATATAATTCCTTCACGAGATATTTCAAGCTAAGGAGCAGCTTGCGGATTGTTTCGCTTACTCTTGCAGTGCGATTATTAACTTGGTGAAGCATGGCTAGTGTATCGGGTCGGTTTACCCGCAGGCCTTGCCGAAGAGGGCTGATCAAAGCGCGGACTTTACGGTTTAAACACGGTGTATATGTAGCAGAATTTGTAAGTTAACATAATATATATTATCGGACGCTAAGTCTGTGGTGCGGGAAATGTGGGTATTCCCGGGCTTTCCGGGCTTTGAAGCCCTGATACCCTCGATCCTCATGCAGGACATTGTGGGGAGGATGTCTCATTCCCGGAGCGAAACGACGTTTAAAGACTTGCCGAGTGTTTCACGTGCGAGCTCGACCAGGTGCGCGTGGTGCGTGAAGAAAAGCACCTGGGTCTTTCGTGACAGACCGCCGAGAAGTTTC
>JBFWTW010000069.1:0-13896 GCA_050247635.1 Candidatus Dadabacteria bacterium
CATTCAAGCTAGCAACGTATGCCTGTTCTTTTTTTACCAGTATCGACGTCGAATAACAGAACCCAAGTAAAGCCAAGGAGGTTCTGGATGTCCAGATTATTCTCTTTTTCGTTGTGCTAGCCACAATGTCAGCCATTTAAATAATTAAGCTATCTCCGATTTTATCATGCAGCTTAGCTATTGTCCACGGGGCTTTCTGCCTATTTGTGGTAATGACCATGGTTGATAAGGGTATATATTTAGTTGGTGTTTGGTTGTCGGATCTTGGCTAGAGGCGTTCCCTCCGGGCGCGCCACTAATCCCTATATATCTTCTCCCACTTCGATCGTCACCGCTGCCACAGGATTTGTGAAGCTTCCAAGGGTACAGATACGCCCGGATGGTGCGGTATCAGCCGCGGCGTATAGTCCGAGGCCGGGCGAGTGGAGGGCACCCTGGCGCTGTAGACGCAGGCTTCCGCCGATTCCTGGTGCTTCACACGCGTCATAGGCTGCCTTACCGGAGCGCCGCCTCCGACGCCCTCGGCGTAGAGCTCCGCCTGCACAGCGTCCGGGTCGAGCCCGTCTAAGAAGAGCTCCACTTCGAAGACGTGATGTCCTCCGTCTTCTTCGATCTTCATTGCCCCGAACCTGAGCGACGGCCACTTCTGGTTTAGCGCCTCTTCCCAGTCTACTATTTCCACTCCCGGAGCGCCGTTATCCGCCGAGCGCTCACGGTAGGCGGCAGCGGCCGGCAGGTAATGCTCCTCGGTATACTGGCGAACCGTCCTGTCGGCGGAAAAGCGCGGGGTCAGCTGGACCATGCTTTCCCTTATACGCGTTACCCACGCTGTCGGTATATCGTTCGTGTCGCGTGTGTAGAATTCTGGAATGACTTCATATTCGAGAAGGTCGTATAGAGCCTCGGCATCGGAAGCGTCCCACGCCGGGTCGTCCCCGTGCTCCTTGTCGTCGCCGAACGCCCACCCGACTTCGGGCGAATAGGCTTCGGCCCACCATCCGTCCAATATCGACAGGTTTAGTCCCCCGTTTACGAGAACCTTCATTCCGCTCGTTCCGCTCGCCTCCCAGGGCCGCCTGGGTGTGTTGATCCAGACGTCCACCCCCTGCACAAGGCGCTCGCCCAGGAGCATGTCGTAGTCGCCGAGGAACATCACGCAGTCCCGCACATCGGGCCGCCTGATGAAATGTATCCATTCCTGGATCATCGCCTGCCCGGGCTTGTCCGCTGGATGGCTTTTCCCGGCTAGAATGAGCTGGGCCGGGCGGTCCGGGTTCGAAAGGATTCTTATGAGCCGCTCGGGGTCGTGAAGGAGAAGGTTCGGCCTCTTGTACGTAGCGAAGCGGCGGGCAAAGCCCAGCGTAAGCACGTTCGGATCGAATATGTGTCTTACCTTTTCTGCCTTCGGCGCCATGCCCGAGGCTACGAGCTGACGCGACAGCCGGTCCCTCGCGTATTCAACGAGCTCCTTCCGCGCCTCGGAGCGCAGATTCCACAGCTTCGCGTCGGGAAGCGCACGTATGTCGTGCTCCAGTGTTTTTGTCGTCTTCACCCAACGGTCCTTTCCGCAGGCCCCTGTCCAGAGCTCGTCCGCCGCCCGGGAATCCCACGTCGGCATGTGGACGCCGTTTGTAATGTGTCCGACCGGCACTTCCACTTCCGGCCAGCGCGGGAAAAGGACCTGGAAAATTCGCCTGCTTACCACACCGTGGAGGCGGCTTACGCCGTTTATCGCTCCGCTGCCTTTTATGGCCAGATATGCCATGTTGAAAGGCTCGGTCGAATCGTTCGGGTTTTGCCTGCCGAACGCCATTAGGTCGTGGAGCGAAATACCGAGCTTGTTTTTCGCATAATCTCCAAGATAGAGCTCAATCAGATGAGGGTCGAAACGGTCGAACCCTGCCGCTACCGGGGTATGTGTGGTGAAGAGGTTCCCGGCACGGGTGACAGCGAGCGCCGCTTCGAAGGATAGCCCGGTCTCTTCCATGAAGCATCGCGCCCGTTCCAGGACGGCGAAGGCGGCGTGGCCTTCGTTAAGATGACATACCTCGGGCTTTATGCCGAGCGTGCGCAGGAGTCGCCAGCCCCCTATCGCGAGCACGATCTCCTGCTTCAGACGAAGCTCCGAACCCCCGCCGTATAGTTCGCTGGTTATACCCCTGTGCGCCGGGAAGTTGGCCGCGTCGTTGGTGTCGAGGAGGTAAAGCTTTACCCTCCCGACCTGGACCTGGAAGGCGCGCACCCAAACCGAATATCCAGGGAGCGGGATTTCGAGCCTGAGCCATTCGCCGTTAGCCTCACGAAGTGGGGTTATGGGGAGCTGGCCGGGGTCGTTGTACGGGAAGAGGGCCTCCTGGGCCCCGTTCATGTCGATTACCTGCCTGAAATAGCCCTGCTGGTAGAGGAGCCCGACGCCGACCACGGGCACGCCGAGGTCGTTCGCCGCCTTAAGCTGGTCGCCCGCTACGTTACCGAGACCGCCGGAATATATGGGAAGGGCCTCGCTCAACATGAATTCCATGCTGAAATAAGCGGCGCAGGTGAGCGGGGCCTCGGGATGGACATGCTGAAACCACGCGGGCTGTTCCGCCTCCTGGCGCTTTAACTGCACAAGCTCTCTTAAATGCTCGCGGAAATGAGCGTCCGAGAGCACTTCCTTTATCCTGCTGCGTGAAACGGTTTGTAATATGACCCAGGGGTTGTGCGTGGTCTCCCAGAGATGAGGGTCGATCTCCTCCCACATCTCGTCAGCCGAGTGGTTCCACGACCAGCGCAGATCGAGCGCGAGCTCGGCCAGAAAATCGAATCCTTCTATATCCGTGGGCAGAAAAGAATTGATCAGGTTATCGGTAAGTGACTGTCCGCTCATGGCTCCTCCTTCACTTTTTCCCGGAGAGTCCGGGTTATTTGTCTTCCCTGATGGTTATTTCTTGCCGGCCGCGCCGAGGGCGCCGTCGACGATCGCCTGCGCTTCTTCTTCTATACGGCGGAGATGCTCCTCGCCCTTAAAGCTTTCGGCGTAAATCTTGTATATGCTTTCCGTCCCGGACGGACGGGCGGCGAACCACCCGTTCTCGGTGGCGATTTTTAGCCCTCCGATGGGACTCCCGTTCCCGGGGGCTTTCGTGAGGACGTCCGTTATTTTTTCGCCCGCGAGCTCCGTCGAGCTTACTTGTTCGGGGGAGAGTTTTGAAAGCGCTTTCTTTTGCTCCGGGGTTGCGGGGGCTTCTATCCTGTCGTAAACAGGCTCGCCGAGGTCGCGAGTGAACTCGCGGTATATCTCGCCCGGGTCGCGCCCCATGCGCGCCGTTATCTCGGCCGAGAGTAGGGCCGGAACGATCCCGTCCTTGTCCGTCGTCCATACTGCGCCGTCCTTGCGGAGGAACGAAGCGCCGGCGCTCTCCTCGCCGACGAAGCCGAGCGAGCCGTCCAGGAGTCCCTCGACGAACCATTTGAATCCGACCGGAACCTCATAGAGCTTCCTGCCGAGCCTCGCGGTGACGCGGTCTATCATGCTGCTGCTAACGACCGTTTTTCCTACCGCCGTTCCGTTCGCCCATTCGGGCCGGTGCTGGAATAGATAGGAGATCATGACGGAAAGGTAGTGATTGGGAGGGAGGAGGCCGACGCTCTTCGTCACGATACCGTGACGGTCGTGGTCAGTGTCGCAGGCGAAGGCTATCTCGAAGCTGTCTTTAAGCCTGATGAGGCTTTGCATCGCATATGGTGAGGAGGGGTCCATCCTTATCTTTCCGTCCCAATCGACGGTCATGAATCTGAACGTCGGATCCACCGTCTCGTTTACGACCTTGAGATTGAGCCCGTAGCGCTCGGCTATCGGCTGCCAGTAATGAACGCCCGCGCCGCCCAGTGGATCGACGCCGAGGCTTATTCCCGAGCCGCGTATTGCGTCCATGTCGATTACGTTTCCGAGGTCGCTTACGTACGCGTCGAGATAGTCGTGGCGGTGCGTGGTGTCCGCGCGCAGCGCCTTTTCGTAAGGAATTCTCTTTATACCTTCGAGATTATTTTTCAGAAACTCGTTCGCCTTCGACTCGATCCAGGCTGTGACTTCGGGCTCGGCCGGTCCGCCGCTCGGCGGATTGTACTTTATGCCGCCGTCGTCGGGCGGGTTGTGTGACGGCGTTATCACGATGCCGTCGGCAAGGCCCGTTGTCCGTCCCTTGTTGTACTGTAGAATCGCGTGCGAGATAACCGGCGTCGGCGTGTATTCGTCGCGCTCCGATATCATGACTTGGGCCCCGTTTGCCGCCAGAACTTCGAGCACGCTGACGAAGGCCGGCGTCGAAACCGCGTGGGTGTCCATTCCCAGAAAGAGCGGCCCGTTTATTCCCTGCCGAGCGCGGTAAAGGCAGACGGCCTGGGCGACCGATAGAATGTGATGTTCGTTGAACGTTTTATCGAAGGGGGAGCCGCGATGGCCGGACGTGCCGAAAGAGACCCTCTGCCCGGGAACAGCATAATCCGGAATTTCGCTGTAGTATACGGTTACGAGTTTCGGCACGTCTACCAGCATCGAAGGTTCGACGGGCTTTCCTGCAAGTGGACTCAAATTCATTTCAGCACCCCCGGCGTGGATTGTCTAAAAACAAAATACCTCCATTTCACCGGACGTCCAACAGCCGCCGATTATGTTAAACGTTATTTATTAAGGCTTTATTAAACGCGGGTGAAAGCGGCATCTTTCTAACGGAATGTTTCCGTACAGGGTAAAGGAAACTTATAACCTGTTCGTTCCGGGTATGCCGGCACGGTCTTCTCGTTGGGGGATCATACTGGTGCTATCTCGAACGCCCGGGGTGCAGGACGGCCTAAAGCACCCCTCGCTCCTTCAGATCCGTAATAACTACGATGATATACAATAGCACGGAGAGCCCTATCAACGCGCCGCCCACCGATACCGATATTATGAGAGTGAGTGGTGTGAAATTGAATATCGAGAGTAGAATGGTGAGGAGCGCGATGATGTTAAGTATCCCGGCTATCAGCACCAGCTTTCTTGTCCAGCCTGGATTGTTCATTGTTCTTTCCATGCCTCCACGGGATGCGGCCTTACATGACAGTCGAGCCCGATGCACGACGTCTTGCTCGACAGTATGTCTTCGGCGTACTCTATATGCGTGTCCTCTTCCTGAAACGCGAGTGTCGGGGCGTGACACCTGAGGCAGATTTTGTTGTTGTACGTAGTGTATAGCTTGATCGGCGTCTCGTACCCGGTGTAATAAGCCCATACGTGGCGTATCCCCGTCATCTTTGCCTTCATATTCCCGAAAAGGCCGTAGTCCGAATGACACGTGAAGCACTGGTCATTGGCGATCCAGCGCGACTGATAATGCGCCGAGGCCAGGTATTCGCTGTCGGGGTTCTTGAGGTCGTTCACGTACCCATGCATGACGTGACAGGAATTACAAAAATCGACCTTTTTCGAATCCTCAATCGCTACGCTGAAATTCAGCAGGTACACGGTCGGGGACAATATAAAGAAGACGATGAGAAGGAGCCACTTCCCGCTGGGTACCGACATATTCTTCGGATCTTTCGCAAGGATGATCAGTATCAGCGCTATAGAAACGATGGACAGAACGATCACGATCCAGGCGACTAGGGGGATTCCTCCCGAGTTCGCCGCCCGTACGCTTTCTTCAAAGGGGTTCATATGCTCAAGACCTCGTTTGTTATTCTTCTTTCAGACAGTTCTCGAATCCCGGCTCCTGCATGTCGCCGTATTTGAGCGTGACAAGCCAGGCCGTAAGGTCGTTCAGCTCGGCATCTGTGCCTTTAAACTTCTTCCTGTCCTTTTGCTTCGCAAGCTTCTTGCACTCCGGAGTATCGAGGAAGTAGTCCTTCGGGTCTTTGAGGAACGCTGTCAGCCACGCGGTGTCCTTCTCGGCTCCGATGTTCGAGAGGTCGCCGCCTTTGGCATCCTTGTCGCCCTCGCTTTCTTTAAGCTCCACCCCTTTCGACTTGGCGAAGGCGGCCTTGGCTGCATCTATCTGCGCCGCTTCGGCCTTTACTGTGTGGCACGTATAGCAGCGTTTTTCCACGAAGACGGCTATCCCCTTCTCCTGAACGCTCCCGTCCTGGGCGAAGGCTGCCCCGGGAATTGCCAGCAGCAAAGCTAGTATGTAAACATTTCTGAATACCTGTACCATGGTGTGTAGACCTCCTTGAATTGAATGGTTTCGTGACAGGTGCTGCAAATATTGTTCATCGGTTTTCTTAGATATACGCTTTCGGCCGAATCCAGCTCGACCTCCCCGCCGATTTCCTTCCTGAGAGCGGGCAGCGTGACGAGTCTCAAAAACTCGGCTGTTCTCTCGCCGAGCTCGGCGCCGTAAACCTCACGGCCCTCTAGTACGCCGGCAGGGTGGGGGTCGTGGCATGTAAAGCAGGCGATCTTGCCGTTTTCGTCAAGCGGGAGCCCGGTCTTTATTTCCTTTCCTACGTGTTTTTTCGAACCCGGGTGCGTAGCATCGTCATGACACCCGAGGCAGTTCTCCGACGGGGCGTCGACCAGAAAATAGGTCGGGCTCTTCTCGCCTTCCTTTGGAACCTCCGTATGGCAGTCAAGGCACACGAAATCGTCGTCCACCATGGCCGTATGCGGGTTCTCTTCCTCTTCCTCGTTCTCATCCGACAAGAGGAGGGTGGGAACGAGGGCCATTACCAAAACGGCGATGAGTAAATATCTAGTAGTCATATGCGCCCTTCGTATGGCAAGTCTCGCAGAAAGTTATTTCGTGACAGCTTCCGCACTGACGCGGATTGGCCCGCGCCTCTATGCCGTGGACAAATCTGAAATTCCTGTCGTGTACCATGATTGTCGGGAGATCGCGCCTCTTGTGACAGTCCTCGCAGAATCTCGGCGAGTGGCAGTTCTCGCACGATTCCTGGTCCGACTTGGCGAATATTGCGTGCTTCTCCATCCAGTTGAAGTTGTGGTTCTTCGGCGTTATTGCCGCCATGTCGAAATGGCAAAGGCTGCACTCTCCCGGCGCGATGTTCCCCGCCTCCGGGTTGAAATGGCAGAAATGGCACGTTTCCTTCCCCGGGTAAAAGGCTTTATCCGACGCCTTGATCATTTCCTCGGCGCTCTTTTCGTCCTTGAATTCGACGTTCATGGGATGACAGAGGTAGCAGTCGAACCCCTCCTTCTTCATCACCTTTTCGTGCTTTTCGTGAGAATAATTCATCCTCACTCCGATCGGCACCTGTGATTTGGAGCCTGAGGAATCGTCCTTTTTGTTCTGCGCTCCGCATCCAATGAGCGCGAATATCGCCGCCGTAATAATGAGTATCGTTTTTCTATCCATTACATGCTCGTTGAAAAGTAATAGCTGAGTCCAAGATCCACCCTTATGTCCCTGTGAAAATCGGGGTTAGTGTTGAATTCGACCGCCGTTCTGAGGACGAGGTCCTTAAGAATCACGTAGTCGCTTCCGAGTATGTAGCTAAAGGCGTTTCCGCTCTGGTTCGTTATCTTGTCGTAATAGGCGTAGGCGAACGCAAACTGCAGCTCCCATCCCGTCATCACCTCCTGATAGAGGCTGGTGTTGAGGCCTATGGCGTAATCTGTATCTCCGCCTGCGTCTATGTAATAAAAGCCCTGAAATGCCCGGAGCCCTATCTCCTTCCAGAAATTGAAGGTAAATCCGAGCTTCGCGATGTTGCCGTTCGTGCTTTCGTCCTCCACATGGTCATAGTGCGAATACGAGTAGCTTCCCTTGACTTCAAGGTATGAAGTCGGAACGAACGTCAGGCCGACCCTTGCCTGCTGGAGCCTGCCTACGGAGAATACGTCGAATATCGGATCGAGCTTGTACTCGTTCCTGTCCTTGTCCATTTCGTAATTGTCGTACTCGAGATTCAGATACAGGGACCGCAGCACCACGATCCCGACGCCCGTCGTAAGGAGCGCGAGGTTCCCTTCGCCGACGTCTATCTCGGCGAGCGCGTAAACGTCCGCAAAGTCGGTAAAAGGGACGGCCCTTTTGAACGAGGCGTTTACGAACTGCCTTGACGAAAAATCGTCCGGCGCGTATAGCTCGTATCCCACGGTTATGACCGAGCCCAGTATGGCGTCTGTCTTCAGCTTGACGCCGAACAGCCCGAAGCTGTCCCCGGGCCTTTCGGGCTCTGGCTGGAGGTCGTTTTCCTGGTATCCGCCGTAGGCCGTTAATTCCAGCCCGTGAACGGGCTTGAGCCTCACGAGGGCGCCGTCCATGAGGACGAAATTGACACCCTCCGTCACGGCCTGCCGGCCCAGCCTCACTTCGTACGTCCCTGGCGTGTTCGAGAATTGTACGAAGGCGTTGTAGACGTCGAGCGATTCCTGGTCGCCGCCGAGCACTTCCCGTCCCCGGAAGAATGTGTTGAAGAATACGTTGTGCTCCGGGTAGGCGGCGCTGAGGTCCATATATTGGTAGAATGGGTAGACGTATTTCTTGTCGCCGTCCAGGTTCCGGTACGGGGTCGGGGCCTGGAAGAGCAGCGAGGCGTTTCCGTACATGCCGAGGCTTCGGGGGCGTATGATCTCCGTCTGCGCATAGGATAAAGCGCCCCCGCTTGCCGATATGAGTAACATGGCTGCAGCACAGAAGATCTTTTTCGGCATCTGAAAAGCTACTCCATGAGTTTTGTTACGCCGTTATCTCCGTGACATACAGGGCAGCTCGCAAGCCCTTCTTGCTTCGTGTATTCGCGGATATCCTCCAGAAGCAGCACGCCGAGGCCCGAACGGTCCTCCTGGTGTATTACTTCGAGAGGGTGGCATACGAAGCAGTCCTCCCTTCCCCAGCCGTTGGGGTGGTCTTCCTCCGTCAACAGGAGCCCTTCGACCCCATCGAATATGTTCCCCCAGTCCTGTCCCCTGTCATCCTCGCTCACGCATGAGGCGAGAAGCAGCAGCAAAAGTGGGAGGACCAACCTTTTCATATCACGTTTAATCCTTTTTGTTTATTCAGGCATAGGCCTGTTTATACGTTGCGCCGGCGGGAGCGGAGGCAGATGTACCTCGGCAGCGCCGAGCGGGTCTCCGGCGGCGTGGCAGTTAACGCAGGCCGACTCGGGCTGCGCCCCTCCAAGATGATTCTCGCCCGTAAGCGCCGCGCCGTCGGCCGTTACGCCTACGTTATCGTGGCACGAGGTGCAGACGGTTATCACCGGCTGTGTCGAGAACGTCTGGAGGACTACGTTTACACCGTCGACTTTCGTGAATTCCCTGTTTACCGTGGCCAATATGTCCGGTCCGAGTATGCCGTTTCCGGGGTCGAGTATGTTCGTGTTAGGCAGGTGACAAGCACTGCAGTCGCTCGTATTGCCCGGGTAGAGGACCTCGCCGAAGTCGTGAACGCTGCCGCCAAAGCCGTAGATTATATAAGGCTGCACGGTCAGGTTCTCACCCGTGTGTATCTTGTGGATCATTTCCCTGAAATCTATGGAAGCGGTGATTGCCGTTTGTCCCGGCTCGACAGGCCTTACAGGTATGTCGTCGTTCGACGGATTGTGGCAAAGGACGCAGTATTCGGTGTCGTTACGGAGATTGCCGTGTACGCTGAAGTCTTTCGAGAATACACCGTGGCAGGCGCTACAGTACTCGTCCTCGATGCTGTTATCGACGACGATCCTTCTCGGGACTGGCACGGGATCAGTAACGGCGAAGTAATAGACCTGGTTCCTTCCAGCCTCCTCCACTTCCTCGAACAGTATCAGGTTCTCTCCGCCCACCATGCGTGGTATACGTCCCTCTATGCCGACGGCGTAAGTCCCCGTGGCGTTCGGCGGGATTATCCCATTGAATGTGTAGATATAGTTCCCGTTTTCATCAGGCCCTTCGGCGCTTGACGGGACCTCGCGGAGGACGTTGTTCACGCCCGGAATCTCGACGCCAGTGCCGCTGTAATCCTGTATGTTGTAATCTGTCGTCGGGCCGGCTATGACGAGGGATATGGAGCCCATTTCCGCGATGTCGACAACCGCGCCTGCGTTGGTTTTGATGCTGAATGTCACCTCAGCATGCTCCCCGGGGCCGACCCTTGTGTCGCCTGTCTCTGCGCTCCTTACGTCCAGGAGAGCGAAGTTAAGCCCGGGAAGGCTCGATGCTTTAAGGGGAACGGTGTGGGAGCCTGTGACCGAAATGTCGAACTCGGTTCCCGATTGCGGTATGTGGCATCCGGAACAATTGTTGTCGTTTAGCTGAACGGTCGGGTGGTTGATCGCCGCGGCGAAGTCAACGTTGTCGTGGCAGGATCCGCACGATGCCCTTGTGGGCTTGAGCTTGTAGTCGTTGGCCTGTACTGCGACCGATTCGTCATGGCACTTCGTGCAGTTCCTGTTGTCCTGGGGGAACACCACGGTCGAGTAATCGTGAATGGAATCGTTGAAGCCGACTATATAATAGGGATCACCGGCTTCGACGCTTGGAAGCATCTCGCCCATGTGGATCTTGTGAATCATTATATTAAAGCCAATGTTGTTTCCGGATTGCGGGTCTATCTGGTCTACGGTCTCGCCGGTTTCCGGGTCTACTATCTTGCTCGTGTGACATGTGATACAGACGCCGACGTCCCTTCTTACGCCGCCGTGTAGTGCGAGCGGGTCGTGGCAGGAGTTACAGGACTGCGTCGCGACTATGTCTCTTATGGTCCTGACCGTGCCGCCGTCCGGAACGAAGTCGAATGTCGCATTGGAAACGAAGGCCTGGCTTCCTATCACCTTTTCGGCGTAGAGAGCAACAGTGTGCGTCTGGCTTCTGTCGTAACCTGCGGGCAGCTCGGTGGCGAATGTGTAGTTGTAAAGCCCGGGTCCGACTTGCTGGTAATCGCCCCCGTTTTCGGAAGTTGCCTGGACAGCCCCTTCCTGAACGCGGGTTATGTAGTCGATGTATTCGCCGCTTTCGACGATCCTCGCTATTATGAAACTGATTGAAACCCCGTCTCTGGTTATGGGGCTCCCGTTTTCATCCGTGAGCTTTATGGTAGCTACCGTGCGGTTATCGTCGCCTATAAAGGCGTCGAGTATTTCTATGTTGAGCTTGTTTTCATCTGAGGGAGGTGGAGGTGTCGGCGTCACGCTTCCTCCGCCTCCGCTACTGCATCCGCCGCTTATGGATATTAAAAGAAATGAAAAAGCAAAAGCACGGAACAAATAAGAGCGGAAAAGACCCCTACGTATACAACTCACCCTATAGTCCATACGCACCCTCTCTTTAAGAACGACTTTTTAAACTCTTGCCATTATTATTTTTATCATGGAATAGGGCATGCTTAAAGAGTTAACTTTAGTCATAAGAAATAAACAGGCTTTATTGGTAAATTCATGCCGAAAGCTGAGGTTTTTTTTACGCAGTAATGCTTATTTCCCGGGCTCTCTCGGGACTCTGATCGAGAGCTCTATGCACGCGTTGGAAAGCAAAAAAATTTGCCTGAAAAGTCACCCCGATCCGTGGGTTGTAAGCTGTACGATATTAAGACGCGATTTCGGTTCGATGTCAGGCAATATTCTCTGTAATTACAGCCGGATATGTTTTGGCATACATATTGTAATAAAGATAAGTATCATGACTAGACGAGCCGAAAGGGTCATTACAGAGATTAAAGAGGTATTCAGCCCGGGCGCTGAAAAGCCGTCGAATATTGCGAAAGAGCACTCCGCTCTTTACTTGAGGGCATGCAAAGTGTTCGGGTCCTGGAAGAATGCGCTGGAGGCTTCCGGGGTGGATTACGAGAGCTCCAGGAACAACAAGAAATGGACCAGGCAGAGGATAGTACGGGAAATAAAGCGGCTGAACGCCGAGGGCGGGAGCCTGAGGCCGTCCGTCCTGAGAAAGAACGGCATGACGGCGCTTGTTTCCGCTGCCGACTATCATTTCGGTTCCTGGAGAAGGGCGGTTGAGTCCTGCGGAGTGGAATACGAATTCGCGAGACACAGAAGAGAAAATTGTGAAGGGAAGTTTCCCGAGCAGCTCAGCCGATGCGCGGGCAAGGAATAAAAAGGACAGGCCAATGTATTAGAGTGCCGGTTTATAGCTTTCGAAGATTTTATCCGTAATTTGCTACGGTCTCGAAATCGAAAAGCTAAAATTCATGGTGCCGCTGCCGTTGGCACTATTCATATACGAGACACCGTAGTTTAAGCTCGCTCTGTCGAAGAGGTTAAGCGGAATGCCTCCGCTTATTCCCACTCCCATATTCTTGAGCTCGGAAATGAGGTCTTGGGAGCCAAGTGATTCTTCACGCCTGGAGAGCGAATAGGCTATAGGATCGTCGCCGAGCCACGAGGGGAGGGCAGCCGGGGAAACGAGTGCGGCATTTTGTATCTTTCCGCCCCTAAGGGTTATGTAATCGTTCAAGAAAAAATCCAGCTCGCCCATTCCGATTCTGAATCCCACCTCTTCGTTAAGTAGCTTCACTTCGGGCTTGAAGATGAAGCGGAGGTTGTCGGTTATTCTGTGATTCACCATAGGCGCCAAAACTGCGTTTACCCTGTTGGGATCGTTGTCCCCCATCAGGCTTACGGTACCGTTACCGCTCAGGTTCAGAATTGTTCTGGACGAGTCCGGCCTGGTCAGCTTCCGCATGTTCCTGTCTATCGCCGTGTTATAAAATGCAACGTTATCTCGCGTTACGGTCCCAGAGGATTTTTGCTTTGCCTTTTGCCCTTCGAGCTCTTCGAGCCGCCTGCTAAGCACCTCTATCTGCTGCTTTATGAGCTTTATTTCATCGTCCTTGGATTGGGCCCATAGTACTGTCCCGGGAAGGGAAAGCAAAAAGGAGAAAACAATAAGCAGAATGTAGAAAAATCTTTTGGTCCTCACTTGGAGCATACCCTCTTTTTATTTCACTCCATCCCCTTTAACAATTCTATTCCAATTACCGGGGCAACACAACCGGAATTCCCCCGAGATGACGAGTTTTTTGGCGGTTTATGCTCTTAATAAGCTGCCCTTAGCCGGGAATGTTAAAAAGCCCCGAAATATATCTGGTTTGTTCGGTCATTTGGTCGGATAAGCTATAAGTTATTTCTCTAAAGGAGTTCAATATGAGGCGCCGGACGCCGGGAGCATTCGTGTACGAGAGATATGGGTTATCAAAGTCGGCCTGGCGCGGCTGCCTTCGGGAGTACTTCATTTGAGAACGGGTGGAAAGTCGTTTCTACTTTTCGAGTTCTTGCTGCTGTTCGCCGGCGTGCCGTCGCTTATTCTCCTGGTGAGGGATCGCTGGCTGATGATCGCCATACTGTGGGGCGGGAGCATGCTCGCTTACGTCTATCTGAGGAGGGCTTCGGTCCGGGACGACGGCCCGCGGGCTCCTTTCGGCGGAATGATAAAGCGGGTTCTCGTGAGGTTCGCCTTCATCGCCCCCTTGGTAGCTATTCTCGTGTGGGCCGCCTCGCCCGGGGATTTTCTCTCCTTTCCGCGCGAGAACCCGCGCATGTGGCTTTTGGTGATGGCGCTCTATCCCCTTCTTTCCGTCTGGCCGCAGGAGGTCCTATACAGAGCCCTCATATATAAGAGGTACTCCCCGGTCTTTGGTGAGGGCAGAGGATATATAATAGCCTCGGCCCTGGCATTCGGATTCATGCATATTATCTTCCTTAACTGGATCGCCGTGGCGATGACTCTTGTCGGCGGATATCTATTCGCCGAGGATTACCGGAAGGGGCGTTCTCTCGCTTTGGTTTCCATAGAGCATGCCCTTTACGGATGTCTTATTTTCACCGTCGGGCTCGGGAGATTCTTTTACGTCGGCGCGGCTTGGGGGTAGTATTGTCTCCTTTTATATATGTGGTACTATTTCTGTTCTCTTAAATCTGTGGTGGGTGTAGCTCAGACCGGTTAGAGCACTGGGTTGTGGCCCCAGAGGTCGCGGGTTCAAA
>JBFWTW010000070.1:0-13727 GCA_050247635.1 Candidatus Dadabacteria bacterium
ATTACTGCATGAACGACCTCAGGAAGCAGGAAGCCGGATGGGTCGTCGACGGCCAGCTTAAGGAGCTCGGCTCAGACGATATGAGCGCATTCGCTATCTCGCCGATGGGTATATCAATAGCCTTCGCTCCCTACGCCGTAGGGTCCTACGCCGAGGGCCCATACTTCGTCACCGTTCCGTATTCCGCATTGAAGGAAGTTATCGACCCGGCGGGGCCGCTCGGAAAGCTGGGCGGGAAATGATTCGCTTCCGGAGCGTCCTGGCTGAGCGGCAATAAACCGCGTCTTCAGAATCGGGCGGGAAGCGAGACGCCTCCCACCCGGATATTTTCAGTCTAAAATCCCTACCGTGCTATCCAGCCGCCGTCTATGTTGAGCATGCTGCCGGTCATGAATTCGACCTCGTCGTCGCAGAGGAATAGGACGCCGCGTGCTATTTCGGACGGCTTTCCGAGCCTCCCCATGGGGTTATAGGATTCCCAGAGCTTCCTCGCGCCGGCCGGGTCGTCGGTCTGCTCGAAGAGGTCTTCGACGAGCGGAGTGACAGTCGTCCCGGGGCATATCGCGTTCACCCTTATGCCGTGAGGGGCGTATTCCACTGCCATCGCTCTCGTAAGCTGCGTTATGGCTCCCTTGGTCGCCACGTAAGCCGCGCAGCCGGGCGCGGCTCTCGACCCGAGTATGGAGGAGTTGTTGACAATACATCCTTTGCCTTGCTCCAGCATGTGGGGGATGGAGAACTTCGACATGAGGTATGTACCCCTCACATTAATGTCGAATGTCTTGTCCCAGATTTCGAGTGGGGTTTCGTGTGTGTTATAAACCCAGAGGACGCCCGCGTTGTTAAAGAGGATGTCTATCCTCCCGTATTTGTTTATCACGTAATCGACTGTGCCCCGGCAGTCTTCCTCGCTTGAGACGTCGGCGACGAAATATTCGATCTCCCCGCCCGCGCCCTGCGCTCTCGCTTCCTCGACGGCTGCCTTGAGCCTGTCTTCGGTGCGCCCGGTGATCACGACCTTAGCTCCCTCGCGGTAGAAGAGAAGCGCCGTCTCTTTTCCGAGCCCGAGGCTCCCGCCCGTGATTATAGCTACCTTGTCCTTCAGCTTCATATTAAAAGCCTCCTTTGTGAATTTTCGTTTTAGTCTCAGGCGTCTTTCGTTTGCCTGTGCCCGTCCGGAAGGATTATCGGGCTTTCCAGCGTGTCGTGCGCAGCCTCGCCTCGCGCCGCCTCCCAGCCGAGTATCGCCCTCTTCCTGGCGGTCCCCCATTTATACGGGCCGACGATTCCTATCCTGTGAATCACCCTGTGGCACGGGATGACGTATGCGACCGGGTTGGTCATCACCACCTCGCCCACATTCTTGAGCCCGTCCGCCATGCTTACCGACTCTGCAACGTCGTCGTAGGAGAGAACGTGCTCTGGCGGTATGCTGAGGAGCGCCTGCCAGACCTTTATCTGAAAGTTCGTCCCTTTGAGGTAGAGATTAAGCCTCGGTTTTTCGCCCGACGGTGAGGGGACGAAGATGTTGTCTATGTAGCCTCGCGTGATGTCCGCGTCCTCGACGAACCTTGCTCCGGCCCACTCCTTTTTGAGGGCGGTAACAGCCTCTTCCGTGTTCTCGCCCGTGAGGAACGAGAGACCGCAGATTCCCCTTTCCGTCACCGACAGGAGGCATTTGCCGAAGGGCGTCGGATGTACGCCGTAAAGAATCGCAAGCCCGACGCCCTTCCTCCTGAATTCCCCGGGCGTGACGGCGTCTATAGTGACGAAGAGGTCGTGGAGCCGGCTGGTGCTTGAGAGCCCCGAGTTGTACGTTATTTCGAGAAGGCTCCGCGATTCGTCGAGCATGTTCTTCGCATACTCGATCGTGAGGAGCTGCAGAAACTGCTTCGGTGTTATGCCGGCCCATCTCCTGAAGAGCCGGTGAAAGTGATACTCGCTGAGGTTGACGCTTCTGGCGATTTCACCTAGCGTCGGCTGCTCGCGGAAATTCCTTTCGAGGTAGAGTATCGCCTGTTCTATTCTGAGATAATCTTTCCACAAACCCTCGAAATCGTCGCGCAAGGCTGAAAACCTCCTCGGTTCCGGCAATGTATCTATATTATGATTCCGCCGTTTTCATTACAATCCGTTTCTTGCTTTTTTATACCAGTGGATTATAAGACAGTCGGATGTTGCCGGAAAGGTGTATAAATACTCTCGGAATCTGTGGATGGAAAGTTACTGCGCGCCTTTCCCCGTTATGTCTTCGGATACTTTTTGTCTGACCGTTTGCCACTTCTGGAGTAAGGAGCCGAGCAGGAGACGGCACTGCTCAATGTCGTTCTTTTCGAGGTTCGAGAGCGCATCCCATATTTCTTTGGAGGACCTGTCGCTGTTCAAGGTATAGGGACTCAGGTAAGAACATAGCTCACCGTAATCGAGAACCAGATAGCTGGATAGGTCGAAATCGGAAAGCCAGTTCCTTAACTCGAAGAGACCGGATTGAATCTTTTTCAGCTTCATGAATAGTGGATGTGCATTTTCTTCGCCGCCGTATTTTCTTAAAGAATCCTCTATGATGCGGTCTGCATCGTCGATTCTCCCGGCTCCGTTCTTGAGTCCGGTGCCGTAGTGCACCCTGCCGAATCCCATGTGCGTGTAGAAAAATTCCCTTTCGCTGTCGCCGAAGAGGATAAACCAGGGCAGCGGAATGTAATTGTCCGAATCGAGTATATATGCGTTCTTGAACGAACGGAGGGGAGAAATGAGATAGCCGCCGTCTTTGGACTTCATGAAGAGGCAGTCCTGAATCCCTTCGTCAGGGACCTGGAGTGCGCATGAAAGCCTTTCCCTGAAGTCGTTGTATTCGTTTCCGAACCAGACTCCGTAGGGCGAGGTAGGCCCGCCCCAGTACTCTTCGTAGAAATTTATATAGCGCTTCCAGTATTCGCTCATTCTGCCGAATTTGTCTACCGGCTCGTATACGATGAGCATACTTTTAGCCATATGCAATTGATATATGAAATCGAATCCCAAGTCAAATTTGGCCTCGGGGGCGGCGGTTTGTATAATTTAACCGCCGGAATAAATTTCACCGCGCCGCGAAAAGGGGTCTTCCGGTTCATGCCCCAACCCCGCCGGCAATGGAGGCTCGAATGTCTGGTACCGGTACAGGGGTTTTAATCGTCGGGGCTGGCCCGACTGGTCTCACGATGGCCTGCGAGCTCGCCCGGAGGGGCGTTCCGTTCAGGATAATAGACAAGGCTGCAGGCCCTTCGGACAAGTCGAAGGCCTTCGGCATACACGCCCGGACGATGGAGGTCTTCGAGAACATGGGCCTCATCGACTCAGTCCTCGACGAGGGCAATATCTGTAACGGGTTCGATATATACGACCGGGGCCGGGCGCTGGCGAGCCTTTCGTTCAGCTCGATAGAAAGCAAATATCCATACCTTCTCATTCTTGCACAGAGCGATACCGAAAGGGTCCTTAACGAGCGCCTGGAATCGTACGGCGCAAAGGTCGAAAGGGAAAAGGAGCTCACACATATAGACAGGGGCGGCGAAACGCTCGTCTCGCACATAAGGCACTCGGACGGATCGGAGGAGACTATCCGGAGCTCTTATGTTTCCGGGTGCGACGGGGCGCACAGCTCTGTCAGGCACATACTCGGCTTTGAGTTCAAGGGCGCCCCGTATCCCAATTACTGGCTCCTCGCAGACTGCAATCTCGATTGGGAATATCCCTTTCATCACCTTTCGGCGTTCATTCATCCGAACGGCATAACGGCCTACTTCCCGCTTTATAAAGACAGGGGGCGGCTCATGTTCGAATTGCAGGATGCCCCGGTAACGGAAGAGATGCCCGAGCCCACGCTCGACGACGTGAAGAGGCTGATGGCCGAGAGGGAGATAAAATATAAAAGCCTGACCGACCCCAACTGGCTCGCCTATTTCAAGCTCCACCACAGGATGGTTGACAGGTACGCTGACGGGAGGATTTTCCTTTCGGGGGATGCGGCGCACATACACAGCCCGATGGGCGGGCAGGGCATGAACACGGGTATACAGGATGCGTATAACCTCGCGTGGAAGCTGGCGCTTGTTCTCGAAGGGCGGGGCGCGTACACGCTGCTCGAAAGCTACCAGGCCGAGAGGCTCCCAGTGGGGAAGGAGGTCGTCAGCCTTACGGACAAGGCCACGCGGATGGCCGGAACGCACAACCCGATACTCGGGGCGATAAGGAACAAAGTCATAGGGGTTGCGTCCCGTATAAACGCTGTACAGGACCGTCTCCTCGCGACGCTTGCGCAGATAGAGATACATTACAAGGAAAGCCCCATTGTGTCGGAGAGATGGTACCAGCCCGATACCGTAGAGGGTTACCACGGCTACAGGGATGACCTTACGGCGGGCGAAAGGGTGAGAGACTATAGTCTCAAGGGCCGGGACGGCGGGATCGGCACACTCTACGGACTCCTCAAGAACGGGCTTCACAACCTCCTGCTCTTCACCGGCGGAGACCCCGAGGACATGGAGCTCGACGAGTTGAGGAATATCCACGACTCTATCGCCGTGAAGTACGAGGGCGTCATGGCTGTGCACGTCATAGCCGGGCCGAGGGGCGTTCCGGATGATTTTAAGCACATGAGCTCGGTATGGACGGACGGGGACCTGCGTATGCACAAGGACTTCGGCGCGGCGCGGGCCTCGCTATATCTCGTCCGGCCCGACGGGTACGTAGGATTCAGGAACCAGCCCGCAAGCCTCGAAGACCTGGATGAGTATCTCCCGGGAATTTTCGTTTGACGCGCTGTTTCGGCGGACAGACGGTTTATTTTCCCACTGGAAAAGACTCATGCATATGCAAATACAATCTCTTTTGGTTAAGTTCGATGAGGAGGGGGACTTATGAGCAATCTATCAGCCGAGCAACAGAGGATGGTCGATCTATGGACGGAACATACGGACTGTGAGTTCACAACCAAGAATGTTCACGACACCATGAAGACAATGAGCGGTAACCCGCACGTGAACCACGTCCCGGTGATGACCGGTGGATACGGGACCGAGAACGTGATCGACTTCTACTCGACCTGCTTCATTCCGTGTCAGCCGCCGGACGTCGAGACCGAAATGGTCTCGCGCACAGTCGGCAAGTACACCGTCGTCGACGAGCTTATTTTCAAGTTCACACATACGGTGGACATGCCGTGGATGCTCCCCGGGATACCGCCAACAGGAAAGAGGGTAGAGATTCCTCTCGTCGTGGTAGTCGGATTTAAAGACGGGAAGATCGCGAGCGAGCACATTTACTGGGACCAGGCGTCCGTCCTCGTACAGGTGGGGCTGCTCGATCCCGGTAGCCTCCCCGTCGCGGGGGTGGAGACGGCACGGAAGGTGCTCGACCCTTCGCTGCCTTCGAACACCCTCATAAAAAGCATGTCCGTTAAAAGGTAAACCCGGGAAGAAGCTCTCTTATTGAGGATTTTAAGAACTCCCGCTCGTAGACATCGGCGTCAACAACCTCGCCGTTCCACACGAGTATGTCGAGGTCAATGGTACGGGGCCCGTTTTTATTGGCGGCCCTGATCCTGCCGAGCTCGCTCTCAATTTCCCGGAGGCGCCTCTTCAACTCGAAAGCGCCGAGCGGGGTTTCTATCAGCAGCGCACCGTTTATGAAGCTCCGCTGCTCTTTGAATCCGACGGGTTCCGTTTCGACGAAGGACGAGGTTTTTATCAGACTGACCTCGCCGCTTATGATCTCTATCGCCTTTCGGATGTTCTCTTCGGGATCGATGTTCGAGCCCAGCCCCAGAACTGCCCTGTTGGTTTTCATTTTGATAAGGCCTTTATCTCGACTCCGTGTGGATTACGGAAACCGAGTCGGCGAACCTGAGCGCGCCCGGCTTGTCTATCCTGACCGACGCTGATTCAACCCTTTCGTCTTCGAGGATTATGCGGACGACGTCGCCGGCTATTCTCTCGATGAGGTTATATTCCTTCTCCTCGACCTCGGAGATGATTTTTTTCGTGATGGATTTGTAGTCTATCGTGTGAGCGATGTCGTCGCTTTCGATGGCCTTCGTGCCGTCGAATTCTATCTCGATGTTGATTATGACGTCCTGCTTTACGTTCTTCTCCCACTCGAAAATGCCAACCACTGTCCTCAGCCTGAGGTTCTCTATATGTATTATCATCCTTTTATCCGCCTATACGAGGTGCTGCCCTCCGTCAACGAAGAGGCACTCCCCGGTGATGTAGGTGTTCTCGATAATATACTTCAGCGCGGCGGTAATGTAACCCGGGTTTCCGGGCTTGCCGATGGGTGTATCCCCGGAGATGCGCATGAGGTAGTCGTCGTTTTTCCCCGGGGGCGGGAGGACCGGGCCTGGACAGATTCCGTTCACCCTCACCTTCGGGCCGAGCGCCCTGGCAGCCATTAGCGTCAGGTCCCGTAGCGCTTTTTTGCTTATGTTATAAACGAAATGCTCGGTTTCGTGCTTCGATATGCGGGAGTCGAGTATGTTCACGATAAGCTCCGAGGCAGCCTCTTTCGAAAAGGCCTGAGACAAAAAAAACGGGGCCTTAAAATTTACCGTCATATCCCTGTCGTAGCTTTCTTCGGTCACGTCCTGAAAGGAGACGTTCTCGAAAACAGACGCGCTGTTTATGAGGACGCTGCATTCGGGAAATACTTCGAAGACGCGTGGGACGAGGGTATGAGTCTCCTCCATGTTTAGGAGGTCGGCCTGGAATATTTCGCACTCACGGCCGAGAGCCCTTATTTCGCCTGCAGTCTTTTCGGACTCGTCCCCGGACCTGTTGTAATGAAGTGCTATGTCGTAGCCCATTTCGGCCAGTGTGAGCGCCATGGCCTTTCCAAGCCTCACTCCGCCGCCTGTAATCAACGCTGCCTTACTCATCTCATCTCCGCGTCCACGGGTGTGTTTTGACTTAATTTGCCGCTGTAATCGGAGAGTATAACACAGGACCGTGGAACTCTTTTCTCCGGCCTGAGCCGCTGTGCGGGGCGGATATGGGCCCGCTTGCTTGCCCCGCTTACGCTCTGGTGTATTATTCTGATTGGACGGTCCAAACTGTCCCTTGCGCGGCGTGAACCGGGGATTCGCAGGATCACAAAACCGGAGACTCATGACGGATAATGACTGATACCCGTTTCATAAACCGGCTGGTGCTCGCTCTGACACTCTCCGGCATAATAGCCGGCTTCGCGGCTTATCTCCTCGGGAGGTCCGATATTGCCGACGGAGCCTGGGCAGCCGCGACCGTTATCGCACTTATCCCGCTTACATTCGTAGTTGCCCGCAGTCTCTATTCGGGCAAGCTCGGGGTGGACATAATCGCTCTAATCGCGATGGCCGGCTCACTATATCTCGGGCAGTACCTGGCCGGGGCTGTTATAGCGCTTATGCTCTCGGGCGGCCAGGTGCTGGAAGAATACGCGGAATCGCGGGCGCGGAAGGAGCTTTCTTCTCTCCTTGGCCGCACGCCGCAGACTGTCAACAGACTCGTCGGCAGCGGTATCGAGACAGCTCCGATCGAGGAGGTGAGGCCGGGCGATTTCCTGATGGTGAAGCCCGGAGAAATAGTTCCGGTTGACGGGGTCGTGATAGGGGGCTCGGCGGTGCTCGACGAATCGGCCCTTACCGGGGAATCGAAACCGGTCGAGCGGAGAGACAGGGATCAGGTATTCAGCGGCACCGTGAACGCTTCCCAAACGCCTTTCAAGATGCGCGCCAGCGTTAACGCTACAGAGAGCGTTTATGCTGGGATAATCAGGCTCGTGGAGCAGGCGCAGGCGTCCAAAGCCCCGATCGTGCGGATGGCCGACAGGTATGCCATATTCTTTCTTCCGTTAACGCTCGCCATAGCCGGGATAGCGTGGTTTATATCGGGCGACCCGGTTCGCGCCCTCGCGGTTCTCGTTGTCGCCACCCCCTGCCCGCTTATCCTGGCGGTGCCTGTGGCCATGGTGTCCGGCCTCTCGCGGAGCGCCAGGCGCGGCATCATAATCAAGGGCGGCGGGGCGCTCGAAACCCTTGCCCAGGGGCGGATACTGCTGCTCGATAAAACCGGCACAGTAACGAAGGGAGAGCCCATACTGAGCGGCGTGGAGAGCCTCGGGGATTTCGATCCCGACGAGCTGCTCAGGCTCTCGGCTTCACTGGACCAGGTCTCTCCTCACGTGCTTTCGCGTCCGATCGTCAAGGCGGCCATTGATCGGGGATTCGAGCTCGCGTTCCCCGAAGACGTGTCGGAGGAGTTCGGCTCCGGGATAAGCGGCACCGTCGGCGGGAGGGAAGTGAAATTAGGCAGAATGAGCTGGGTGCTCAGCGGACTCAAGCCCGATCCCGGGGCGCTCAGGCTCTATAGACGCTCTCTCCTCGACGGTTCCTCCTGCGTTTTTGTCTCCGTCGATGGGATAGCGGCGGGAGCGCTGATACTCGATGACCCTGTAAGGCCCGACGCCCCGCTGACGATACGCGCGCTCAAGCGCGCAGGGTTCCGGAAGATAATAATGCTCACGGGAGACAACAAGGACGTTGCCCTCTCTGTGGGCGCGGCGATAGGAATCGACATAGTGCTCGCGGAGCGGACGCCCCAGGAGAAGGCTGCCGCCGTAGTGACGGAGCGCTCCGAGGGCGTGACTGTAATGGTGGGGGACGGCATAAACGACGCCGCCGCCCTCGCGTCCGCCGACGTCGGCGTGGCCATGGGCGCCCGCGGCGCGACTGCGTCGTCGGAAGCGGCGGACGTGGTGCTTATAGTCGATAAGCTCGACCGTCTCATCGAGGCTGTGAACATTGCCAGGAGGTCGAAATCGATCGCGTTTCAGAGCGTGGCGGTCGGCATGGGACTGTCGATAGTGGCCATGGGAGTAGCTGCCGCGGGCTTCCTCGCCCCGGTAGCCGGCGCTCTTCTTCAGGAGGCCATTGACGTGCTCGTCATCCTTAACGCGCTCAGGGCGCTAGGGAACGGTGCGCACGGGAACCATCTGGATGCCGAAGCCGCAAGGATAGGGCTCAAGTTCAGGGACGAGCACGAGGAGCTTATGCCGAAGGTAAGGCATATAAGATACGTGACCGACAGGCTCGACACGATGCCGCCCGAGGAGGCCGCAAGGGAGCTGAAGGGTATATACGAATTCCTGTCCGAACGGCTGCTGCCGCACGAAAAAGCCGAGGACGCCGTGGTCTATCCGCTAGTTGCGGATATTATAGGCGGCGAAGACCCTACCGCGACGATGAGCAGGGCCCATATCGAGATAAGCCACCTTATAAAGGTGTTCGGCAAGGTGCTCGAGGAGATGCCCGCAACCGGCCCGGGACCGGAAGATATACGCGAGATAAGGAGGATCCTCTACGGTCTCTACGCCATACTCACCCTCCATTTCGCACAGGAAGAGGAGTCATACCTGGCCCTCATAGAAGAACGGATGAAATCCGAAGAGGGCGAGCGGAGTTAGAAACAGCCAGTTGCGGCGTATTAATATGGAGATCGATGCGCCCGGGGTCAGGCCGATACGAGCTTGAGCCCCACGATGCCCGCGAGTATGAACCCGACGAAGACGAACCTTAGCGCCTGGGCCGGCTCACCGAAGAGCACGATGCCGAGCGCGAAAGTCCCGACCGTGCCGAGGCCGGTCCAGATGGCATACGCCGTGCCGACCGGTATTTCCCTTTGCGCCAGGAAGAGAAGGAACCCGCTTATGAGTATGCATACTATGGCTATGACCGCCGGAATGATCTGTATTCCTTTGTCCGTCCAGGCATATTTCAGCCCGAGCGGCCAGCCCATTTCTATCATGCCGGCCAGCAGCAAATAAATCCACGCCATTCCTGTTCCTCCTGCTCGGTAAGTTTCATCTTTAACCCGCACGGTCTTTAAACCGACGGACCTGATATTATTGTGATTCCCCGGGCTTTGTAAAGACTCGGCGTAATTTCAGAGACTGCTTCCGCTCCCTGCTAAGCCACGGGGGGCTTTAAATCTTCGTAATAGTTGGTGTAGAATTAAAAAAACCTACTCATCAAAGGAAAAGCCGATGCCGCCAGGGAAAAAACCTTCCTCTAAAAATTCGACCGTTCTTGGAATAGACATCGGCGGGACAGGAATAAAGGCCGCCCCCGTCGATACGGAAAAGGGAGTTCTGCTCGAGGAGAGATACAGGATCGAGACCCCTCATCCCGCGACGCCAAAGAAGATGCTGGCGGCTATCCATGGCGTGATCGACCACTGGAAGTGGGAGGGAAGCATAGGGTGCGGGTTCCCCGGCGTGATGAAGGACGGCGAGGTTTACACGGCGTCCAACCTCTCCAAGAAGTGGATAGGGGTTAACATAAGGGACGAGATAGAAAAGCTTCACAACTGTAAGGCCGTAGTTATAAACGATGCGGACGCCGCCGGGCTCGCCGAGATGAAATTCGGCGCGGGAAAGGATCGCAATAACCCCGGGGGGGGAGTGGTTCTGATGGTAACGCTCGGGACCGGGATCGGCACCGCGCTCTTCATAGACGGGCTTCTTGTGCGCAACACCGAATTCGGCCACATAGAAATGGACGGCGTGGACGCCGAGACGAGAGCCTCGGCCCTTCAGAGGGAGGTCCACAAACTGAGCTGGAAAAAGTGGGGAAAAAGAGTGAATAAGTATCTCTCGATGATGGAGCGTTATTTATCCCCCGAGCTGTTCATAATCGGCGGGGGAGTGAGCGCGAAGTCTGAGAAGTTCTTCCACTATTTTAAGGTAAGGGCCGACGTGGTGCACGCCGAGATGCTTAACGACGCGGGCATAGTCGGCGCCGCGCTCGGACACGGAATTTGAGCGGCGGGTTTTCTTGAAAATAACCGGTCAGTGTGTGATAATGGGTGAGGGTATGTTTCTCACACGCCGTGCCGGCACATTCGGTATAGAGGTTCAATCTTGTCTCACAAACAAGCTCTCCTTAAAATTATGCAAGGCGAAGTTAAAGACGACCCCGAGACCCTTCACCATTACAGCGGCGACGCAAGCGCATTCCGTATCGTGCCCGAAGTAGTCGTTCTGCCTAAGAGCACGGAAGACCTGAAATCGCTGGTGAATTACGTAAGAGAGCAGAAGGAATCCGGAGACGGATCGCTCTCGCTGACCCCGCGCTCCTGCGGGACGGATATGGCCGGCGGCGATCTCAACGATTCGGTAATCATGGACGTAAACGCGCACATGAACAACATCCTCGAACTAGAGCCCCGTCATGCGAGGGTTCAGCCCGGCCTTCCATACAGGGTGTTCGAGAAGGAGACCTTCAAGGTGGGCTCTATGCTCCCGAGCTACCCCGCCTCGAAATCCATCGCGTCGGTAGGCGGGATGGTGGCCAATAATTCCGGCGGCGAGAAGTCGCTCCGCTACGGGAAGACCGAGAAGTATGTGGAGGAGCTGAAGGTCATACTGAGAGACGGCAATGAATACGTTTTCAAAAAACTGAATAGGCAGGAGCTCGATTCCAAGCTCGCGCAGAAAGACCTGGAAGGTGAGATTTACAGGCAGGTCTTCAAGCTCCTCGACGACAACTACGACGCTATCAAAAAGGCCAAGCCTGACGTGTCCAAGAATTCGACCGGATATTTGCTTTGGAACGTATGGGACAGGGAGGAGGGCACGTTCGACCTCACCCAGCTCATAGTAGGATCGCAGGGAACGCTCGGCGTCGTGAGCGAGATCAAGTTTGGCCTCGTGCCGGTCGAGAAATATTCGAAGATGCTTGTAGTCTACATGCATACCCTCGACAGGCTCGGCGAGATAATAAACACTATGCTCAAGTACGGCCCGACCTCGATCGAGTCCTATGACGACAAGACGGTCGATCTCGCCATACGCTACTTCCCCGAGCTCGTGATGATAATCAGTAAGACCGAAAGCGTATTCAAGCTCGGCTACGAGCTTCTTCCCGACCTCTGGATAGTGGCCCGCCGCGGATTCCCCAAGATGGTTATCATGGCCGAATTCACGGGCGATTCCGAGGAAAAGATAGACGAGAGCATGAAAGGCCTCGAAGCGGCTTTGGGGGAATATAATGTCGGCGTTCACAGGACGAAAAGCAGGGAAGAGTCCGAGAAATACTGGACGATAAGAAGAGAGAGCTTTAATCTCCTTAGAAAGAGGGTAAAGGGAAAGCAGACGGTGCCGTTCATAGACGACTTTATAGTCAAGCCTGCCGTAATGCCGGCGTTCCTGAAAGACCTCCAGAAGATATTCGACCAGTACCCGGACGTAAGCTTCCCGGTTGCGGGCCATCCGGGCGACGGGAATTTCCACATAATTCCCCTTATGGACATGACCGACGAGAGGACGCGGAAGATTATCCCCGAGCTTACGGAGAAGGTGTTCGACCTGGTGCTTTCGTACAAGGGGTCACTCAGCGCCGAGCACAACGACGGGCTCATCAGGGGCGCTTACTTAAGGCAGATGTACGGCGACGAGGTATTCGGGTTATTCAAAAAGGTGAAAGACATTTTCGATCCGGAAAGGATCTTCAACCCGCATAAAAAGACCGATGCCGATCTGTCGTATTCAATGCAGTTCATAAAAAAAGATAATGAGCATAGTGTTTAAAGTTTTTGTGGTTTTTCCGTCTTAATACGAAATTAAAATAATGCATATAATGTTGGTTGAATGTTTATTTAAAGGAGAAGCGTAATGGATGCAATACCCAAAGGCAGCAGAGACAAGCTCGAGCAGCTTATCATAAACACTATAAGGACGCTTTCCATGGACGCCGTCCAGAAGGCCAACTCCGGCCATCCGGGCACCCCCATGGCGCTGGCGCCGGTGGCGTTTACCATATGGGACAAGTTCATGAAGTTTAATCCTAAGAACCCAGACTGGCCCGGCCGCGACCGCTTCGTCCTTTCGAACGGCCATGCTTCGATGCTCCTTTACAGCCTCCTTCATCTGACGGGTTACGACGTTTCGCTGGACGACATAAAAACATTCAGACAGCTCCACAGTAAATGCGCCGGGCACCCCGAATACGGGCTCACTCCCGGTGTCGAAACGACCACCGGACCCCTCGGCCAGGGGGTTGCGACGTCCGTCGGCATGGCGATAGCCGAGAGGTGGCTCGCCGCTTATTTCAACAAGCCCGGGCACGAGATTCTCAATTACAACATATTCGCCGTCTGCGGAGACGGATGCATGATGGAAGGCATTTCGGGCGAGGCCGCGTCGCTCGCGGGGCACCTCGGCCTCAGTAACCTCATATGGTTTTACGACAACAACCACATCACGATCGAGGGGCACACGGCTCTTGCGTTCAGCGAAGACGTGGCCGCAAGGTTCATGGGATACAACTGGCACGTTCAGAGGGTGGGGGACGCGAACGACCTCGAAATGCTGGCCGAAGCCATAGAGCGGGCGCTTCACGAGGACGAGCAGCCCTCGCTGATCATCGTCGACAGCCACATAGGATACGGCAGCCCGAACAAGCAGGACACCTCTGCCGCCCACGGCGAGCCGCTCGGCGAGGAAGAGATAAGAAAGACCAAGATAAATTACGGCTGGGACCCGGACAAGAAGTTCTACGTCCCGGAGGAAGTAAAAGAGTACAGGAAAACCGTCATAAGGAAAGGCGCCGTCGCTGAAGAAGAGTGGAACAAGAAGTTCAGCGCCTACGAGAAGGTATATCCTGACCTCGCGAAGGAGTTCAGGAGACTACAGGACAGGGAAATGCCAGAGGGATGGGA
>JBFWTW010000071.1:0-13691 GCA_050247635.1 Candidatus Dadabacteria bacterium
GGTCCGTGTTAAATATTATGTTACTTTGTCCGTCATAAGCATAGGCGCTGTTAATTATGGTGATTAAGAAAAACGATGCCAGGAGTGAATACGGTATTGTACGCATATTAATATCTCCTCACAGCTTTAAGTAGCGAAGACCGCCTAACAATCCGTAATGTCTTTAAAGCTCGTGTGCAATCTTGTTGTGGATTCTAACGTGTTATTCCCGTTTTGAAGGATCAGGGTTGCCTGCTCACCGTCGTGGCCCGCGAAGGGGCTTTCTTTGAGGGTAATGACTACATTTTCCCCATCCGTACCCTGGATGCTCCAGGTATCGCTGTCTATTACTATACTATACCCACGTTCAAAAAGAACGTCGTCGTCCACGATATTGCTGAATAGGATAGAGGGGTTAGGGAGGGAAGGCAAGTGGTGAGGGGGATGGGAATAAAGCCGAGACCCTGAATGGAATTCGGGTGATTGATTGGAATAGCGAGATTGCCGCGTCTTGGGCTTCCAAGCCGTGCCCGGCCAAGAGGGAGCGGCCCATCTGAATCGACATATAGACACCATACTCCAGCCCGGAGTGAGGAATAGCCCAGGATTAACAAATCAAATATCAATGCCTTATGATTCGGGGTAGTACTTCCGGCTTAAGACTAAAGACCTAATCAATATAGTAATATTTGCATTTGCATAGATATATATTAGTACTTGTATTAATTTATCACGTTTGCTAGGATCGTAGGAGAAGGATTGCTGATGGCCAATATGATGATAATAGGAGCAAGTAATACAATCGTATTACCGATGATGTGTAACAGGGAATAGAAGACAATATTTTAACAAGTCGGGGAAATGTAAACACTAATTAAAGGGGGATACTTATCATGAGGTATATCTCTATGCATTTCATCCTGCTGTTGCTGTTCTCGATGATCCTTTTATCTTCCGGTAAGGCATATTCGCAAACATGCGGCTGCTGGCCTAACGGCATAGAAAGCCAGTTTAGCGAATCAATCAGCCAGACGTGCAACATTTCAGCAACTTCAATATCTCTTAATATACATATAGGAGTTGTGGGTGGTTGTGATACAACTAAAACTCTTCAGGCTAATGCTGGTACCTGTGGTATAAGTACCAATGGTACGCCGACGGCGCCGGGAACGGCTTGTGCAAGTTTCAGTTCAGCCGCTGCCGATCCTGAAGGGATTTGTATCCAGGAACTGGAAGATTACTGCGCGGCTCTCGACGCCGACGGGGACGGGGTTCCGGATACCTCGGATAATTGTCCCGACGTTTCAAACCCCGACCAGGCGGATACCGACGGCGATGCCGTAGGAGACGCATGCGACGGCTGCCCGAGCGATCAATTTAAAATAGATCCCGGAGAATGCGGGTGCGGAATAGAAGATACGCCCGGCTGCGGGGAGATAACATGCATCTTCGAATCACCAGGCGACAAATGGCTTGTGAAGCTCCCAGTGCTCGTCGTAGTAGGACTTACCGATCCCGACGGCAATGTCGTGGGCAATCAGGACCTGCCCGAGAGCGCGGACGGGACGATAAGCAACCCGGTTGCGATGGTATCGTGCGGTGCAAAAGCCGATGAAAAGACACTCGTTTTTGTCCCGGGTCCGAGGCGGCATCCGATAAATCTGTGGACGCGGCTCTTATATCTCGGCAGTAAGGTGCCCGTGGGAACGTGCAGCGTCGATGTTTACTCCGGAGACGAGGATGCGTATACGCTCGATCCCGACAGCTGCCATACGGAATATGAAGCGGTCAAAATTTTTGGACGCCACTGATTTTTCAGGTGGCAGGGCTGGATTAGAAACAGGAAGGGCGGTCACTACAGCATGGCCGGAAATTTTAGTGCAGGGGGATTATTTTGTGCTTCGCGGTAGTAAGCAAGGTGCTATCTGATATATAAAGTCATAACAGCGCAAATAAAAAGGGAGCTTCGGCTCCCTTTTTTAATATAAGCAGAAAGGTATGTGTTCGGGCGAATACGCTCTATAAAATGGGTTTAATGCTCATGCGCCAATGTTGTTCAGCTTCTTCAGAATTGCTCGACATCTTCGGACGGTTTTATGTCCTGCACGATCCTCAAAGAGGATTTGACGCTGAGGGTATATCTTCCCCTGTACCTGACTCCCTCGGGGATGTCGTTCTGGCTGACAATGAGCCTGTATTCACCGGTTGACGGCAAGGGCGTCGAGATTTCTATGGGCAGGGCATCAGTTATGGATTCTATAGTGCTATTCCCGTTTTGAAGGGTTAGAGTAGCCTCCTCTCCGTCGTGCCCCGCAGAGGGGTTTACCTCAAGGGTGATGACTACATTTTCCCCCTCGGTGCCCTGGATGCTCCAGGTGTCGCGGTCGCGGCGGGGCTTGGCGTTGTCGTCCCCGAGGTTTGCCTGCGTTGAGGATGTGTCGGACTCTTCGGAGGGCAGGACTTGTGTGGTCGATGCGGAGGAGCCGCTATCCAGCTTTACACGAAGGGAATCGGTATCCATTGTGAAATATACAGAGGTATCTTCTTTAGATAGGGTAAAAGAACCTGTCCCGTTGCAGCCCGACCTCGGGCCCCCGGAGCAATTGGAAAAAGGCGTGTTTGACACCAGACAACAAAACCAGCTCCCGTAGGGAGAGAATATATCTACATCCGCCGAATAAAAATTGTCGTCAACGGCGTTGCCGGATATGGTGCATTGGCCCTCGTCGCCGCAGATTTGTCTGAACCATGGACCGATGCAGCAGATAGTCACATCTTCGCCGCTTTCATTAGTGCCGTAAAACGGTATGTGCTCAAGTGAATATGATTTGTATGTACAAGTTAAAGTAAAGCTAAAAGCCAGAGCTATAAACAGATACCTGGATACGTTCATGAATTTCCCCTCCTGTAAGTCATGTTATACAGATCGCCTGCCCTTACTGCTCGACGTCTTCAGTCGGTTTTATCTCCTGTACGTCTCCCGAATCGGATTTTACTCTGAGGTAGTATCTTCCCCTGTACCTGAGATCATCCGGGATGCCGTTCTGCTCCACCACGAGCCGGTATTCTCCGCCCGACGGCAGCGAGGCCGAGAGTTCAACGGGCAGGGCATCCGTGCCGGATTCTATGGCGGAGTTCCCGTCGCGAAGGATGAGAGTCGCCTGCTCCCCGCTATGTCCAGCCGAGGGGTCGGGCTCTAGCGTGACTGTCACGAGCCTGTCGCCCGGATTGGGCCCGAAGTTGAAAGTGAACGTGTCGCGGTCACGCCTGGGCTTGGTGTTGTCGTCGCCAAGGGTTGCAGCGGCGGTAATCGTATCGCTCTCATCCGAAAGGTTTACCGACAAGCTATCCTCGGTCATTGTGAGAACAACTTCATTATCCTCTTTTTTCAATTTGAATTTGACCTCGGCCTTTTTGTCGGAACATTCCACGCCGCCGAAATCGTCCATCCTGCAGAATTCATAGGTAGCGCATTCCCATGAGCCGTATGGGGAGAAAATATCGACTTCGGCGCTGTAAAATGTTTCGTTCTCAGCCCCGGGAGAGATTAAATCGTTGGTATTTCGTGAATTGCCATGGCAATTTATATACAAGCTCGGAGCGCCCTCTGCTTCCGGATACGTTACATTGAAAGGTATGTGTTTATGGGAGAATGCTTTGTGCGGAAAAGCTATAACGGAACAAACAGCCAGTGCGGTAATCAGGTATACGGATAAGTTCATGAATCCCCCTCCTGCAAGTCATGCTATAAGGCTAGCACACTGTTACTGCTCGACATCTTCAGTTGGCTTTATAACCTCTATGTTCCCCGAATCGGATTTCACGCTGAGGTAATAATCCCCCCTGAACCTGACGTCTTCGGGGATGCCGTTTTGCTCGACCACGAGCTGGTATTCTCCATCTGACGGCAAAGTCGCCGTGATTTCAATGGGCAGAGCATCCGTTTTTGATTCTATTGTGGAATTCCCGTTCTGAAGGATAAGAGTGGCCTGCTCCCCGGTGTGTCCCGCCGAGGGGTCTTCTTCGAGGGTAACCGTCGCGAGCCTGTCACCCGGATTAGGCCCGAAATGGAAAGTGAATGTATCGTGGTCGCGTCTGGGTTTGGTGTTGTCGTCGCCGAGGGTTGCCGCGGCGGTAATAGTATCGCTGTCATCAGACAGATCTACGGACATAGAATCGTTGGTCAGGTTCAAAATAACTGCGTTATCGTCTTTCTGTAACTCAAACTCCAACCCGGCACCGTCAATAGGGTTCATGCAGCAATATGATGAACTCCCGCCGGGGGAGCCGCATATCCCAGTTCCTCTCCAGGCGCCGCATTGCCACCTCCCGTAAGGGGAGAATATAGTGACCTCGGCGGAATAAAACTCGACCATGGAGGATCCCGGCGGAATTGGAGTGCAGGTTTGGTTGGGACCCCCTATGCACCAGTTCCCGTCGCCCGTTTCTCTGCACCAGGGGCCTTGGCAGTATACGTAAACCGTGGCGGCACCTTCCTCATTTGGATATGTAGCGTAAAAGGGTATGTGTTTATCAGCAAACGCTTTGAATGGAAAAGCTGCAATAAAACTAAAAGCCAGAACTATAAATAGATGTCTGGATACGTTCATTTACCCCTCCCCATTTGAGAATACTATACCCTCGATTTTTTATTAATAATGTAACCCCGTATTTAAATGCTAGTAACGGATTGTTATTGCTTTTCACTCCGATGATACAATGATTCATACTTTAATTACAAGAGATAATTATTATCGAAATTCTTAGCGCTGGAGTATCGGAGCAGCAGAAAAAATTCTCGTTTGATTTCTGCTTAGTTCGGATTTGATAATAGGCGGCTATAAAGTCATGCCATGTGCCGGGTTCTCAGGCGTGCGGGCGCAACGGAGAGGCAATAAGGACAAGGTTTTTACTACGGGATTCTAGCGGAGCAGGGGACTGAATGGGATTCTGGAGCCGACGAGAGGATTTGAACCTCCGACCTGCTCATTACGAGTGAGCTGCTCTACCACTGAGCTACGTCGGCTTCAATCGAGGGAAAGTATAATATACGAACCTGGGGATTTTTCAAAGCCTTTAGCGAATTTTTTACTGCGCCTGACATTGCCATTTATAGCTGTAGGAAATGTCGTACATATTGTTGTCTTTGTCCCTCGCGTGTCCGCAGACGACGTCGGCGTCGAGAGCAAACTTGCCGTTCGCGTTAACGATGAAAAATTCGTACTGAGGGCTGCACTGGCCGCTGCACTTTTCGTACATGTTCTGACCGTCGGTTCCTTTCCCACGCGAAAAATCGGAGAACCAGCTTTCTATCTCGGACATGGAGCCGAAATCCTTATTGTATTCGAAGGGCGCTTTTTCTGTCTGCTCCAGGAGCTTCTGGCACATGTTATAGTCGGAGTAATCAGTCAGGAATTTTTGCGGCACGGCCCGGAATACGATGACCGGCTTTTCCGGAAGCGCGCACCCCGCGGGACATAGGCCTTCAGGTTTTTCAGCCGAAGCAAGGCCGTTGTCGGCCTTATCGAGGATCGCCCCGGATTCGTATCTTATCGATCCCGGTTTGTTCCCCTCGTTAGCGAAGAAGGACGCCGTCGCCTGGGTCGATTCCATCTTGACAGTCTTTACGGCCGAAGAGCAGTTGTCCGCCTCGCCAAACGCAAGCCCGGTCTGTATCAAAAATGCCAACAGGATGGTTCCATATAAAGAGGCGCTCGGGGCCCGGAATTTACGTATCATATCTTCTCCCTTTAGCAGTTAGATAATTGCGCGCATAATTGCGCGGCCTTTCGGTCCAATAATACCTGAAATAATAAAGCCAAAAGGGGATTTCTTACAGGGCCGACGAAACGCCGGCGCGATAAAGCGGGCTAGCCGGCCTGATATCTTTTTATAGCGCCGGTTAGTTTTAATCTCGTAAACCTGAGCACCTGGAGTATGCGGCTTCTGACGTATGCATACGAGAGATTGGCGAGGATATCCCATCTCTTATTTTGCCAGGCGTAGATCATAATTTCGTGTGCGAACGAAAAATCGCTCCTGTTCCAGTATCTGCATTTTCGTACGAGGCGGCCCGCCGGAGAACCATGAAAGGTGGAGTAGCGTTCCAGGACCCCGAGCATGTCGAGGGTCATCATCGTGCGGAGGCACTTCTCGCATTTCGAGCAGTTGACGGTGCTGTGGTCCGGGATGCAGACCCTCAGCTTGTCCCAGACTTCTTCCCAATCGGCTATCGCTTCCGTTTTTTCAATCCTGGTGAAGCCGCTTCCGTGGTGCATAACCTGTGTCCCTTCCGTCGAAAGGAGGTAGTCGATCCCGGGATCGGAGCCCCAGGGCATGAGATTCGGGAAGCTGTGAGACGAGGGAACGTGGAACAGGGCTGTCCGCCGTCCCACCACGTGCGCGGCCCCGATCAGGGCCGATCCGTGGTAAAGACCCCAGTTCCCCCGCGTCCCGAAATGCTGGCAGTTCGTTCGGCAGCTTATCAGTTTTATTCCGAGCCTGCCTGACATAGCCGAATAGGAGTCTCTCAGAATCGGAAATGATTCAGGGTATTCCATCTTTATGTCGAAGCCGTGTATGAAGAGAAGGTGCGATATCTGTACGGATTTCGGAAGATCGTTTCCCGGCAGATAAGACTTTAGGGTGAAAAAGGAATCCACCCCGCCGGAGAACGCCGACATCACAATATCCCTGTTTTCAGTGCCCGTTGGGACCGGGGATTCACACTCTATACGGATCGGTTTGAATCTCCAGATAGGCCATATGCCGAAAGCCGTTTGATATTCGTTGATCCCGATAAGAAAACGCGGGGAGACTTCTCCTCTCACATTTATTCGTTTCTCGCCGTGCCGCATGGCCACGAGCAGCATCGTGGAAAGGAAGGCGTCGGCCCTGTCTGTAACGAGGTCTTCGAATTCTTTAGGGAACTCGAACCAGAGACTTTCCGGCATGTCGGGGACGGGTATCTCGAATTCCACCCTGGCGGATACCGTGACCGTCTCACCCGCGGAAGTTATTTCCGGACGATGTATTATCATTACGCCGCCGCTTCTCCTTTCCGGCCCGCGTTTATCATCCGCCTCCGAAGGATCGCGGACTTTCTCGCACGGGTTTTCTTTTCGTGTCTTAGGACGTAATCGGCTTCCTCGCCGTCCTCTTTGTGGTTAATCCTGTAGTGGTAAAGCACATAAGGTATGCGGAGGATGTCGTATTTCTCGGACACCCTGAGAACCAGGTCGTAATCTTCTGCATAGCTCCCGAGGCCGGTTTCGTCAAAGCCCCCCATTTCGTCGAGGACGCTCCGCCTCCATATACGCGCGGCCCCGACGCCTTCGGTTCTGAGGATATTGTTCCTGTCGTACTCCTCGTGTTTCACGATGCCGTATTCATCGAGGACGCCGTCGTCCGGCCCTATCCAGTCGTAATACGAAACGCCGAGAGCGTATCCGGGGTTGGATTCCATATAGTCATACATTATAGAGAGCGCATCGGGGGTGTAAAGGTCGTCCGAGTCGAGCTGGGAAATGTACTTCCCCCTGGCGTGACCAATTCCCATATTCAGCGCGGCAGCGGTGTTGCGCTCGACTTCGCACCTGAGGACGGTTATGTCACCCCTAGATATGTACTTCGATGCGGCTTCGAATCCGGCGTCCGTGGAGCCGTTGTCAACAATTATAATCTCGTAACTTTTCCACTGGCTCTCTAAAACGCTCTCTAGCGTCCGGCCTATGTACTTTTCACGGTTATAGAGCGGGATGACTACGCTTATCTCCGGCCCGTCGGAATCTTTCGATTCGCCTTCGGGCGCAAGCTCCGGCGCGCGAGTCAGAAACGCCCCGCGTCTTTTGAGAGAGGCGTAGCAGACTTCCCTGAACTCGGCTTCTTCTAAGCTGGTGTAGCTCGTGTACGAGGAGCGGGGTAGGGCGGGGTCGTGGTTATTGGCCTCGTCACCGCTGTGGAGGATCCTGTATGCGGCCCCATCGAGGGCCGCCAGCTCGTATTTTTCGAATATTCTCATCCTGAGATCGTAATCGAAAGCGTATTTGAGGGACGGGTCGTAGTATCCGACGGTTTCGAAAACTTCCCTTCTTATAGCGCGGACGGGGCCGATCTTGGACGATTCGGAGAAGTCGTAATTATCGGTCCTGGTTTGTACGAAGGATTCCTCGTCTCCTCCTTTTTCTTCTATGTAGCTTGCATAAACAAACCCGACGGAATCACCGGAAAATAGTTTTTCGGCACAGGCGGCAACGAAGCCCGGGGGCAGGGTTACCATCCGGGTCATGAGGAATATGGCGTCGCCCTTTGTGAGCGATATGGCTTTATTGAGGGCGCTTCCCGCGCCTTCGGAGGGGAGGTCGGAATAGACGACAGTAACGCGACGGCCGATACGTTCGATGATTTCGCCGGCGGATTTTCTATGGGCTTCGTCTATAACGCAAACAATCCTTGAGCCGTCTTTCGCCTGTAAGGATATGCCGGCTAGGGTCTCGTCGAGCCTGTCGGGTTTTCCGGGTACCAGTATGACGAAATCCGTATTGATCATCGGCTTCCTTTCGTTACGGGGATAGCAGTTTGCCGAGTCCGGCAGTGAGTGCGTTCGACAGCTCTCTTAGACCGGTAAACCTGCCGAACGGCTCCCCGGGGTTACCATGCCCGCCGCCGTTAGGTGCGGGGGCACCGAGGGTGTGGAGGATTTCTTCGCCTTTTTTGCGGAGCAGTTCGTACCTCTCGCGGGATTTGCAATTTCTGACTGCCCTTAACTGCGGGAGAATCGAATATGCGTCGAGCAGGAGGGTGTCGTAGTCGCAGGGTCCGTGGAGGGTATATGGCCTTCCCTCGCAGATATCGACGGCCGGCTGCTCAGAAAAATTGAGAAAGAACTGCTCGAATCTTTCCCTGGGCATGATCCTGAGGGAGCGGCCCTTAACGGCCCGATAATAGTCGATGATGGCGGACGACAACGCGCGGTTTGACGAATCGAAGAGGAATATATCCGTTTTACCCAGAGGAGCGTATAAAATCAGATCCCGGTCTCTCCGGTGCTCGTGAATAACGGGCATGACGCCTGCAATTTCAGGCGGTATGCCAATGGCTTCCGCGGATGACTCCAAAGGATTCGGAGGTTCAAGGCCACTCTGCTCATCCCAGTGGATCGAATCGGCCGTAACGTCGAAAAGATGAAGCAGTACTGCCGCCATGTCCGTATATTTGAAATCGTCATCTTCTTCTTTGGCCGTTTCCCACGATTCGAGCACGCTCCGCCTCAGGCTCGCATAACCCTCGGGCGGAGTTCCGGCTTCCTCTACCGCATAATCCAGCGTAGAAATCGTCCTTTCGATAATCCGGTTAGTTAGTTCTGTTTCCAGGGGTTTCCCGGACGGTTTTAATATGGTGTCCTTGAGATCTATTACCTTCCGGAGCGCTTTGTAGAGGTGGTGGAGGATTTTTACCCTGCTCCCCGGTTCGTAAACGGGGGCTGTTTCGACTCTTTGGAAAAGCGCGCGCGGCGCGCCTGCTTTTTTCCCGAGGAATAGACCGCCGAGGAGGGACCACTCGGCCGAGGAGTAAGCGAATACGTGAACGCCTATTTTATCCTTTCCAAAGGGAGGCATCCTGTATCTTACTTTGCGCTCGAGCTCCGTCATGAGCTTGTACTCTTCGTGTGCGCCGAGGTCGTCTATCGTTATCACGCAGTCTATGTCGCTCAGCCCCGGCACTATGTCGCCCTCGGCCATGCTGCCGGCTACGTACGCCGAGCGTATCTCGGGAAAGCCCTTGAATGTATGACTGAGGAGCCGCTCGCAGAGAAAGTAGAAAGACCTGCCGACGGGGACGAGGGCCGGGCGGCGGGAGATTTTGTAGACTGTTTCCTTAAGGTTCATTATCTACTATAGAGACTTGTTCCGGGTGATTTTATTCCGGGACGGGTCACCGGGATCTTTATTCGCCGCTGCCACGACACCGGCCGACGGGATGTCTTTTTTCGATTCCGAATAGAATCCCCGGTAGTAGTATAACAGAAAGAGCAGTGTTAACGGGGTAAGGAGAATGAATTCCGTTTTCCTCCCCAGCTTAAAGGAGAGCTTGAGCCACGAAAGATATCTTTCAAATATGGATTTGGCGATGCCCGAAAGCGACGGCTCGGTCATCTGGCTCCCTCTCTTTTCTTTTATAACCCTGTAGAAGCTCGCTCCATAGCGGGTTCTTTGCTCGAGATAGCCGGACAGGTCCTTGTCTTCCCAGTGCTTTATAAATTTATCGACGAAGAAATAAACGGGTATGCCCTCGGCAGTCATCCTCATCCCGAGCTCGCCATCTTCACCCGTAAGCAGCTTCTCGTTAAACCACCCGGTGAGTGTGAACATTTCCTTTCTGAATACCGCCGCCCTCGAAGGCGGAAGATCGAAACTCTCGACAACACCGCCGGCGAGATCGGCGTCTCCGAACCTCTGAAGAAGGGTCATCTGGTAGTAGAGCCTCTGGGCGTATCTGAAAACGCTGGGCCCCGTCGGGAGTATGTTGTGGGTGATGATCCAGGCGTCGGGATTGGCGGACAGGAATTCTGTTACGTCCTTTATATAGGTTTCTGGGAGGATGTAGTCGTCCGCGATGAAGGCTATAAGCTCGCCTTTGGCATGGGCCCCGCCGTAGTTCCTGGCAGAGGCCACGCCGCCCCTCGGTTTTTGGAGATACCTGATTTCGAGCCTGCCGCCCAATCCGTCGATTACGCTCTTGTTGTCTGATGTGGAGCCGTCGTCTACTACCAGGACCTCGAAAGACGTTTCCCCTTTATATATAGAGGCTATCGATTCGAGGCAGCGTTTAAGAGGACCCGGGCGGTTATACGTAAGCACGATGAGCGAGATATCTATTTTGGGGTTCATCGCCGGGCACCGGTTTCTCTCTTCGTTAAGAATTCTTCGAGTATCTTTATATTTTCGGCCTGGTTCCTGCCGAGGAATATTCTGTAACTTTCGGCCGTCGCCGTCAGCTTGAGCGCCGTGTAGAGCCGCCTTAAGAACACAGGTATCCTGGAGAAAATCTCACCTGGCGAACTGTTGAATACGAATTCCATGCCCTGGTAGAGCCCGAGCCCTATAACAGCCGCGCTCATAAGCGAATTCAGCGTGGCAAAATAGGACAATTTCTCGATGTAAGGATCTCCGTTAATGAGCCTCTTGGCCGTAAAGAGGATCTTCTTTTGGAGGAGACGCCGCTCGAGCTTGTCTTCCCAGTAGTCTATGTCGATGAAATATTTGCCGCCGAACTCCATGCGGTCGATGTGGTAGACATACTCCTCAGGGACGGAGCTTATTTTTTCTTCGTCGAGCGTTCCCATGCGGAGGGGGAGGGGGAGCACGCGGCCGTCCACGTCCACAAGCGCCTCGTCATCCGATATGAGCCTGAACGCATCCCTTTCGAGGACGGAAAACGCCATCGTCGATTTTCCGCCGCCCGACTGCGCCGAAAAGATTACGGCCGTGTCGTCGAGCGAAAACGTGAGCGCGTGTATACGTAGAATTCCTTTATCGTCGCAGTACTGGCCGAGGAGCGAAAGAACCAGGAGGTAGAACGCTTCCTTGAGAAAATCAGGGTCAGTTCCGTAGATGGTGTACTTGCCGCCGTTATTCTCTGCCAGCACGACGCCTTTTCCGAAGTAGTCTATGATTTTGGTGTCGCCCTTTGTGAACACGATGTTCCTCGGCGTCGAGAAACTCGACTTAACATTAGGAAAAGAAGAGTAGGGCGGCTCGGACTCGATCGCCGTCACTGTTGTTGCCGGGCGGCCAGCCTCGACCTTGAAGAAATTAAACGGCCTTACCATTTCGCGGACGAGATCCGGAGATTCCGAAATGCATTCGATTACGAGCCCGTGGATGTCGATGACAGCGTGGGCGGGATAGTCGTCTACCTTGATTGTGTTGGGGGCGGAGCTTTGGGGTCTTTGTGGTGTCTTGTGCAGCATCTGGCTGGGGGAAATCGCTAAAAGAAGCTGCGATTAATCGTCTGAGTATAGCATACGGAAATCTTAACACAATCGCATTTAGCCGGTCCCGAAAATCTGTGGACAGTGCTTTTTCTGGCTTGCCGGAGCATGTTTCGCCGTGTATTCACAGCGAGTTTCCGGCGCCTCAGAAGGCTGTTTACGCGTCTGTTTTCCGGTATATCCCGGAGCGGCCGTTAATTTCTTGTGTTGTCATCCAACATATGATAATTTGTACAGGGGAAGAGAGGACCCGCTTATTCGCCTTACTTAGAGAAGCCAAATGGGAATAGTTGTTAAGGGCATGACTGTGCCGGCCTTACTGGTCAAGCTGGACGAAAGCCTGACTGTGGAAGATAATATTTCGCAAATAAAAGCCAAGCTCGGGAGTGATTTCTTTAAGGGATCACTCGCTGTCATTGATTACGAAAGCGCGAAACTCTCCGACGAGGACATGAGGAAAATCGAGGAGGCCGTCCGTAGCACCAGCACGAGGTTTGTCGGGTACAAGCCAACGCTCAAGCTCGAAAAAAACCAGAAAATAGAAGCGGCGCCGCAGCCCAAGATCGAGGGCGTCAGGACACTGAAATTCATCGACAAGAGTATTCGGAGCGGCCAGAATATCGAGCACGACGGAGATGTCCTCATAATCGGCGATGTGAATCCGGGCTCATACGTAACCGCTTCGGGGAATATTATAGTAATGGGTACGCTCCGCGGCACAGTGCATGCGGGGGCTGGAGGCGACGACGGCGCCATAGTCATAGCGCTGAAGCTCCGGGCGCAGCAGCTGAGGATTGCCAAGTGGATTACGAGGTCACCGGACGATTCCGAGGGGCCCGAGTATCCCGAGAAGGCATACGTAAGGAATAATCAGATAATAATCGAAAAAATTCGTAGCTGAGGGGTAAGCAAATGGCGAAAGTTATAGTTATTACATCCGGGAAGGGCGGGGTCGGAAAGACGACAGTTACCGCGAATCTCGGGGCCGCGCTTGCGTCCATGGGCAATAAGGTGCTCACGATCGACGCTGACATAGGCCTTCGGAATCTCGACATGATACTCGGGCTCGAGAACCGGATAGTCTATGACATCGTAGACGTCGTCGAGGGCACGGTCACACCCGAAAAGGCTTTCGTTAAGGACAAGAGGAGCGAGTCGCTGTATCTGCTTCCGGCGGCGCAGACGAAGAACAAGGAGGCCGTCAGCGGCGAGCAGCTGTCTTCGATAGTAGAAAGGGTCAAGTACAACTTCAACTTCATAATAATAGACTCGCCGGCGGGAATCGAAGGCGGATTCAGGACCGCGGCGACACCGGCCGAGGAAGCCCTGGTCGTCGTCAACCCCGAGGTATCTTCGGTGAGGGACGCGGACAGGGTCATAGGGCTCCTCGAATCTATGGGGAAGGATAAAATCCATCTGATAGTAAACAGGATAAGGTCGGCTCGTGTAAAGAAGGGCGAGATGCTTTCCGTGGAAGATATCGAGGACGTCCTCCGCATAAAGAAAATCGGTGTAATCCCCGACGAGGAAAAGATGATCGATTTCACGAACAAGGGCGAGCCGATTGTCCTTTCCGACAATACCGGAGCGGGAGCCGCCCTGACGAACGTCGCGCGGAGACTCATGGGGGAGGACGTCGAATTCAGCGAGCTCGAGGACAAGAAAGGATTTTTCAGCAGACTTTTAGGGGGATGATCAATGTCTCTATTCGGATTTTTCA
>JBFWTW010000072.1:0-13538 GCA_050247635.1 Candidatus Dadabacteria bacterium
GAACTGGGGGGTCGCGAGGGGTGCCGAAGAGTACAAGAAGCTTTTCTCGCACCTCGGCACACTGGTCGAGGATTTCACGCATTTTCACGCGTACATCAACCGGATAATCCAGGGCGACATGGTTGTGGCCGAAGGCTCGAGCAAGGGGAAGCTCAAGACCGGGGTGACCTGGAGCGACAGCAAGTGGTGCGACGTGTTCGAGATAAGGGACGGGAAGATACAGAGGCTGTACATTTATCTCGATCCGGAATATTCGCGGTATTAAGTAAGCGCGTAAGGTGCATCGAGGTTTATCTCCACAGGGCGTTCGGCCCGGAAGGAGGGGTGCATGATCATTACTACCGTCTATGCCGACAAGGAAGGGGAGTCTCATTTCGGTGAGCTCGAGATCGAGCTTGCGGAGGCGGGAGAGCTCGGGCGGCTGTCCGACAGGTTCCCGGCCCGTCACATAATCTTCAGGGAGAACGACCACGATTACGATTACGACTGGCACCACGCCCCCGGCAGGCAGTACATAATACTCCTCGAAGGGCATATAGAGATAGAGGTAAGCGACGGCGAGAAAAGGGCGTTTTCGGGCGGAGACATCATTTTCGTCGAGGACGTCACAGGGAAGGGACACAGGACGAGGACGACCGACGGCAGGCCGCGGAGGTCGGTCTTCGTGACGATAGACTAGCTTAAAAACATGCGAGGGTATAAACATGGCGAGCAAGATTCTGGGGATTCATCACATAACGGCGATCGCGACGAGCGCGAAGAATAACCACGAGTTTTATACGAAGGTGCTGGGGCTGCGGCTTGTAAAAAAGACGGTAAATTTCGACGATCCGGGGACGTATCATTTTTATTACGGGAACGAGACGGGAGAGCCGGGGACGCTGCTTACGTTCTTCCCCTGGGAAGGGATAAGGCGGGGGAGGCTAGGGACGGGGCAGGTGACTGCCGTGTCGTATTCGGTGCCGAAGGGCTCGATGAAGTTCTGGCTCGACAGGTTCGGCCGGTACGGGGTGATTTACAATAACCCGTCCGAGAGGCACGGCGAGGAGGTAATGGTTTTCGTCGACCCGGACGGCCTTAAGCTGGAGCTTGTCTCGGGGCCGGAAGAGGACGACAGGAAGCCGTGGCTCGCCGACGAGATCCCGGCCGAGCACGCGATTAGGGGGTTTCATAACGCAGCGCTCACGCTCGAAGGGTATGAGGCGACGGCGAGGCTCCTTACGGAAGAATTCGGATACGTTAAAGTCGCCGAGCACGTCAACAGGTTCAGGTTCGAGAACCCGAACGGTAAACACGCGAAGAAGATAGACCTCGTATGTCTCCCCTCGGGGCAGCGAGGGAGCGTCGCGGGCGGCTCGGTCCATCACATCGCCTTTCGCGTCGCGAACGCCGATGACCAGATGGAAGTGAGGGAGAGGCTCGTCGGGCTCGGATACAACGTCACGCCGCGAATGGAGAGGAACTATTTCAAGTCCATTTACTTCAGGGAGCCCGGGGGCGTTTTGTTCGAAGTCGCGACGGACGATCCGGGGTTTGCAATAGACGAGGACGTGAGCGAGCTCGGAAGGTCGCTCAAGCTGCCGGAGTGGCTCGAGCCGCGAAGGGCGGAAATCGAAAAGGCGCTGCCGGAGATATAAATGACAGAAGATCTGGGTTTCATACATAAGTACATCCCGGCGGGCGACGCCGAAAGCGGGGAGGCCGTTTTCATCTTCCACGGCACAGGCGGGGACGAGGAGAGCCTACTTCCCGTGGCCGGTATCATACTGCCCGGGGCCGCCGTCGTAAGCCCGCGGGGGAAGGTGCTCGAAAACGGGATGCCGCGATTTTTCAGGCGACTCGCCGAGGGGGTATTCGACCTTGAAGACCTGCACCTGAGAACCGAAGAGATGGCGAAGTTCATAGAAAAGGCGAGGACGGCGTACGGCCTCGAAGGGAAGCGGCTCGTGGCCGCCGGGTATTCGAACGGGGCCAATATCGCAGCTAGCATTCTCCTCGCGCATCCGGGGATTTTCTCCAGGGCAGCGCTCTTTCACCCGATGGTGCCGTATGTCCCGGAGCGGCTTCCCGACCTCTCCGGTACAGAAGTTCTGATAACCGCCGGCACGAACGACCCGATAGTGGACCCCGATGGGACGAGGGAACTCGCGCAGCTCTTAAGGCAATCGGGGGCGCTGGTAGATATCTACTGGCACGACAGGGGGCACAGCCTCACCCGCGAAGAGCTTTCCGCCGCGAGGACTTTCCTCACATAACCCTACCTACAGTTTTTATGTTCCCGCCGTATGGAGTAACCTTATTCCCATAAGGGAATTCTCTGCGCTAAAATTGAAGGATTCCCGGGAGAAATGTAATGATAGATTTTTATACCGCGGGGACTCCCAACGGCAGGAAGATCTCGATAATGCTGGAGGAGACGGGGCTCCCCTATAATCTCATACATCTTAACCTCGGAAATCTCGAACAGAAGGAAGAGTGGTATCTCAAGCTCAATCCCAACGGCAGGATACCGACTATAGTGGATAAGGATAACGACGATTTTGTGGTGTTCGAGTCGGGTGCGATATTGATTTATCTCGCGGAGAAGACGGGGCAGTTCTTGCCGAGCGACGTGAAGGGGCGCTCGACAGTGATCCAGTGGCTGATGTTCCAGATGGCCGGGATCGGGCCCATGCAGGGGCAGTCGAACGTCTTCTTCCGGTATGCGCCGGAGAAGTTGGAATACGCGATAAACCGTTATCACAGGGAAACGAAGAGGCTGTACCGGGTTCTCGACAAGAGGCTTTCGGAAAGCGAGTACCTGGCCGGTGATTATTCGATAGCCGACATGGCAACCTACCCTTGGATCGCAGTTCATAACTGGGCGGGCGTAGGTGTAGAGGACCTTCCGAACCTGAGAAGGTGGATGAGGGATGTGCGGCTGCGTCCGGGTGTGGCGAGGGGGATGGACGTACCGAAATCGAAGAAAGAAACCAAGGAAGAGGCCGCGGAGAGAGGCTCGAAGCTCCTCGTGTGAGGACAGGCCACTAATCGACAAATGTTCTACTGTTCTATGGAGAGCATTTATGAAACTGGTTAAAGCCGACGTTGCAATCATTGGAGCGGGGACGGCGGGCATGGTCGCTTACAGCGGCGCATCGAAGCTGACGAAAAACGTCGTCCTTATCGAGGGTGGATTGTACGGGACGACGTGCGCCAGAGTGGGCTGCATGCCGAGTAAGCTCCTCATAGCAGCGGCAGAGGCAGCGCACTCCATAAAAGAAGCCCCTGGTTTCGGGGTATTCCCAGGCGGGGAGACGAGGATCGACGGCGGGAAGGTCATGGAGCGTGTGAAAAGCGAAAGGGACCGCTTCGTCGGGTTCGTGCTTGATTCCATAGAAAAGATGCCGCCCGAAAGAAGCCTCACGGGGCACGCGCGGTTCCTGGACGACAACACGCTCGACGTCGGCGGCCACACGAAGGTCGAAGCTAAGTCGGTCGTGATAGCCACGGGGTCGAGCCCGTCTATTCTGCCGATGTTCAGCGGGCTCGGGGACAGGCAGATAATAAACGACGAAGTCTTCGAATGGAACGATCTGCCGTCGTCGGCCGTGATCTTCGGCGCCGGCGTAATCGGCCTCGAGCTGGGGCAGGCGCTTCACCGGCTCGGGGTGCGGACGGCGATACTCAGCAAGAACGGGCTCGTCGGGCCGCTCAATCACCCGGTGATAAAGAAGTACGCTGCGGATACGTTCGCAGAAGAGTTTTACATAGATACGGACGCCGAGGTCCTGGATATTTCCCGGAAGGATGGCGGCGTCGAAGTGCGCTACGTCGGCCTCGACGGAGCCGAGCGGACGGAGGAGTTCGAGTATCTTCTCGCTGCCACAGGGAGGGTGCCGAATGTAAAGGACCTCGGGCTCGAGAACACGAGCCTTGAGCTCGACAAAAGGGGCGTCCCGGTTTTCGACCGCTATACGATGAGGTGCGGCGAGAGCTCAATCTTCATTGCAGGGGACGCGGATAACGACGTGCCGGTGCTACACGAGGCCGCGGACGAGGGGCGCATAGCGGGAGAGAACGCGGCGCTCTACCCGGAGGTCAAGGCCGGGCGGAGGAAGACGCAGCTCAATATCGTATTCACAGATCCGGAGATCGCGATAGCCGGCCCGGGATATAACGAGCTCAAAAATACCGACGGGCTCTGCTTTGTCACCGGCTCGGTCTCGTTCGAAAGTCAGGGCAGGAGCAGGGTCACGCGGAAAAATAAGGGGATCCTTCACGTTTACGCGGAGTACGGGACGGGCGTTTTCCTCGGCGCCGAGATGTTCGGGCCCCGCGCGGAGCACATCGGACACCTGCTCGTCTGGGCCGCGGAGAAGAAGATGACAGTCCCCGAGATGCTGGCCATGCCCTATTATCATCCCGTCATAGAAGAGGCCGTGAGGACCGCCCTTAGCTCGGCGAACGAGAAGCTCCACAAGGGGCGCACGCTAAGCCCGGAGAGCGTCGAGTGCGGGCCGGGAATCTAATAGGGCTCTTCTTCGGCCCTCGCAGAACCCTGCCTCAATATACAGTGACGTTGTTTCCTTTAACCGGAATAAGTAGACTTTCCCCAAATATTACAGCGAGGTGATTGGAGATGAGACTCGAAGGCAAGACTGCGCTTATATCTGGCGGTGGAGAAGGCATAGGCAGGGCGACCGCGCTTCTTTTCGCGAAGGAGGGGGCGAAGGTCGGAATAATGGGCAGGACGAAGGCCAAGCTGGAGCAGGTTGTGAAAGAGGCGGAGGGGCCGGGCGAGATCACGGCGTTCGAAGGCGACGTTTCCTCGGATGCGGACGCCAAAAGGGTTGTCGAGGACTTCTATAAAAAATACGGACGTATAGACATACTGTTCAATAACGCGGGAATACTCGAAGGCGGGACGGTCGTTACGACGACGATGGACGTCTGGGACAGGACTATCGACATAAACGTGAAAGGCGTTTTCCTCATGAGCAAGTACGCCGTTCCACTCATGGCGAAGCACGGGGGCGGCTCCATAATCAACAACTCGTCCGTTCTCGGAATGGTCGGTATGGAAAACTGCGTTGCGTACAATGCCTCCAAGGGGGCTGTGCGGCAGATAACGAGGAGCATGGCGCTCGACCATGCGAAGGAAAACATCCGCGTGAATTCCATCTGCCCGGGTTACATCAAGACGAAGATGGACGTCGAGTTCATGGGGAACCCGCCGGACGCCGAGGAGCAGCTCGACAAGATAGCGGCGGGGATGATACCGCTCGTAAGGCGGGCCGAGCCTGTCGAGGTCGGGCACGCGGTGCTTTATCTCGCGAGCGACGATTCGAAGTACGTTACGGGGTCCGACCTCGTGATCGACGGCGGCTGGACGACGCTCTAGCCGGAAATCCTTATACTTTAGCCAAGGATATATAATGGACCCGTTAAGTCAGGGGCTTGTGGGAGCTGCTTTGCCCGGGAGCGTATCGGGGAAGAAGGAGGTGCGCCTCGCTTCCCTCGTCGGTTTCCTGTCGGGGATGCTGGCGGACGTGGATATCCTGATCCGCTCCTCGGAAGACCCGCTCCTCGTGCTCGATTATCACAGGCAGTTTACGCATTCGCTGGTGTTTATCCCGCTGGGGGGACTTATAGCCGCGGGTATCCTACGCATTTTTCTCGGGCGTCGGCTCGGCTTCGGAAAACTGTATCTCTACGCGACCCTTGGCTACGCCACGGCGGGGCTCCTCGACGCGTGCACGAATTACGGGACGCAGCTCCTCTGGCCGTTTTCGGACGAGAGGATAGCCTGGAACATCATATCAATAATCGACCCGGTATTTACTCTCACCCTCGCATTTTTCGTTATCTTCGCGGTAGTCAGGAGGTCTCCCATAGCCGCGAGGATCGGGCTTTTATTCGCGGTGCTCTACCTCGCGTTCGGGCTATATCAGAGGGAAAGGGCGGAGGACGTTTTGAGGGCTGCGGCGGAGGAGAGGGGGCATGCCGTCGAGAGGGCGCTCGTTTTTCCCTCTATCGGGAACCTCGTCCTGTGGCGCGCGGTATACGAGTCCGGCGGGAAGTACTATATGAACGCGGTCCGCGTCGGGTTATTTTCTCCGCCTAAAATTTATGAAGGGGGTCGGATAGACAAGTTCGATCCGAAGAGGGATTTACCGGGCCTCGACCCGGGATCCGTTCTCTACCGCGACGTGCGGAGGTTCGAGCATTTTTCAGACGGCTACCTTGCCGTCTATCCGGACTCGCCAAATGTTGTAGGGGATATGAGGTATTCTCTGCTGCCGGGCGGCGTAAAACCCCTCTGGGGCATCGTGATAGATGAGGAGAACCCCGACAGACATATCACCATGCACGATTACGGCAGGGATGTGACCGAAGAGAAGTGGCGCGCTTTCCTCGCAATGATCCGGGGGCGGGAGCTGGACCGCGGCATAAGTGAACCCGAATGAGCCCCCTGGCCGCGTCTTTAGATTTCGCGTTTTTCCGAGATATAATATAGAGGAACGCATATGCCGATTTACGAGTTTTTCTGCAAGAAGTGCAACACCGTTTTCAAGTTCTATTCCCGAACAATCGACACCACGACCATACCGAAGTGCCCGAAGTGTAAGCGGATGAAGCTCGAAAGGATGTTCTCCTCCTTTGCGACGCCCGGCAAGGGCGTGAAGGGCGGGGAAGAGGCCCCGGAGATAGACGGCACGAAGCTCGAGAAGGCACTTTCGATGCTCGAGCGGGAGGCGGACAGCGTGGACGCCGGGAACCCGAAGCAGGCGGCGGATTTCATGAGGAAGCTCACCGACGCGGCGGGGATATCGATGGGCGAGGGGATGGAAGAGGCGCTCGCCCGTTTGGAGCGGGGCGAGGATCCGGACAAAATAGAAGCGGAGATGGGGGATCTTTTGTCCGAGGATTCCTTTGAATTCGATTCGAAGAAGAAAAAGGGCCGGAAGAAATCCGAAGAAAAACCCGAGATAGACGAAACACTGTACGAGCTTTAGAGCCGGGCCCTGGTGCCACACTAATATTCCGAGCCCGGATTCAAGCTATATTCCTTTCGCAGATATGCAATCGATTCAATAGGGTAGGGGCTCTACAGCCCATTCCCCGCACGTTTCCCGGACACGGGCAAGGCTTCCCAAAACATTCCTCTTTGACCGCTAATGTTTACACGTGGCGCTTAAGGATAGTAGAATGTGCTATCCCAACGTTTACGGGCGGATATACTTGTCGAATTTTCTTGTGACAATCCTCGTGCTCATTTCCGCTTTCTCGGTGCTGCCGGCGGCGCGGGCCGACGAGGCATCGTCGTCACGGGAATACATGACGGGCGACTGGGGCGGCGCGCGTGGACGGCTAGCCGATTGGGGGCTCGGGGTGACGGCCGAATATTCGGCCGATATTCTCGGGAATCCCGTAGGGGGCTTCAGGAAGAAAGTGGACTACGCTGGGCTCCTAAATCTTTACCTCGACTTCGACCTTGAAAAGATATTCGGCCTAAAGCGGACGAATCTGGTTGTGTCGGGGTTCTGGACTTCGGGTTGGAGCCTGAGCGAACGCGCGATTGGCAATTACTTTACAGTGGCCGGGGATTTCAACGGTAATACCGCGGGACTCTATCAGTTTTTCCTGCAAACGAGCTTTTGGAATGAGAAGCTCGGTATAGCGATCGGGCGAATGGGCATAGGGGACGATTTCGCGATTACGGATGCTATGGGCGTTTATGTGAACGATGCGTTCGATCCCGGCCCGATAAGCCTCGCATACAACCTGCCTGCTTTCCTCAGTAATCCGTATGCCGCGTTCGGGATACGGATCAATGTTAGACCCGTCGAGAAATTTTACGTAGCCGCGGGGATCTACAACGCAAGCCCGGGCACCGCCAAGAATCCGAGGTTCGACGGGCATATCGATTTCGGCTTCGGCGACGGGGCGATACTCATCGCCGAGGCCGGGTTCACGCCGGGCGGTGACAAGGAGACGGGGGATGGATACAGATTCGGGGCATATTACGATACGGGCAAATTCAACGACCTCGCCGAGGACGGGAAATCGGAGACCGGAAATTACGGTTTTTACGCCATTGCCGAGCAGACGGTGTACCGGGAGTCTATAGACGGCGGGCAGGGGCTCACCCTCTGGGCGTCGGGGACGCTCGCGCCGGATGAAGAGATAAATACCTTTCCCTATTTTCTTTCGGGCGGGATGCTCTACGAAGGGCTGATTCCGGGCCGGGACCAGGACGTTGCCGCCTTCGGCGCCGCTTACGGTATCCTGAGCCGTGACATAGAAGGGCAGGACTTTGAAATCGCCCTCGAATGGACTTACGAATATCAGATCTACCCGTGGCTTGCCCTCCAGCCGGACGTGCAGTGGATCATAAATCCCGGGGCGACCGGTGACACACCGGACGCGCTCGTCGCCGGGGTTCAGATATCGCTCGACCTGTAGTCCCTGCCGGAAGCGCCAGACAAAGCCGGGGCGGACGGCGCTCCGAAATCAGTCACCGTTCTGGTTGAATACCTCCTTGAGGAACTTTTCCATCTCGGCCCACGATTGCTTGTCCGCTTCGGCGTTATAGGCCAGGGGCATGTCGAACTTCTTTCCGAACTCGTCGGCGTCGGGGTTGGTGAAGCTGTGTTTTACCCCGGGATAGATAATGACCTCGTAATCGGCCCCTGCGGCGTCCATTGCCTTCTTGAACTCTTCCACCTGCTCAGCAGGGACAAATGGGTCGTCGCCGCCCGTCATTACAAGTACCGTCGCCTTTACCATCCCAGGTTCGGGCTTTGCCTGCATGGCCAGACTCCCGTGGAAGCTCGCAACACCGTCGAGATCGGCGCCCGTCTGGGCCATGTGAATGACTACTCCGCCCCCGAAACAGTACCCTATGGCCGCGATTTTATCCGGATCGACCGTGGGCTGCTTCTTCAGGAAATCGAGGGCGGCGTTGAACCTGCCCTCGGCCACGGGCATATCGCTAATCGTTTCGGACATGAATTTCTGGGCGTCCGAGGGATGGTCGGCCGTTTTGCCGTCGCCGTACATGTCGAGAGCGAGCGCTGTGTAGCCGAGCTTGGCGAGCATGTCCGCCCGCTTCTTCGCGTAGTTGTTGAGCCCCCACCATTCGTGGACGACGAGGACCCCGGGCCGCTTGCCCTTTATGCTGTCGTCGTACGCCAGATAACCCTTGAGAGTGGTTCCTTCGTATGTGTATTCGACCGTCTCGCCTTTCACTTCGGCGAAAGACGGAACCGACAGGAATAAAAAAAACAGAGCCAGTAATATGGGTATAACTTTCATGTTATTTCCCTCCCCATGTGGTATTGTAAGTTGATAAATGATTGATGCCGGGATGTCAATCGAACTTCCCGCAGTTCCCGATAGCGCATGCCTGACGCTCAAAGGAGGATGGAATGACCGGCAAGCTCATACTTACTTTCATAGCCATGGGCATCGGCGTTATGGTGATAGCGGTCGACATAGCCGCGGTAACCGTCGCGCTTCCATCCGTCGAAAAGGATTTCCAGACTACGATAGGCACTGTCGAATGGGTCGTGAACGGGTATGTGCTCGCGTGGGCCGTACTTATGGTCACGTGCGGAAGGCTTGCCGATATGTTCGGCCGGAAGAAGATCTTTTTCGCCGGAATCGTGGTATTCGGCGCGGCCTCCCTCGCAGGGGCGCTGGCTTATAATTCGAACATGCTGATATCGGCGAGGGTCGTACAGGGCGCGGGGGCTGCCCTCCTTTGGCCGGCGATACTGGGCATCGTGTATTCCTCAGTGTCAGAGAAACAGAAGGGGCTTGCAGTAGGGCTGATACTGGGCGCTGCTGGAGTAGGGAACGCGGCCGGGCCGCTCCTGGGCGGTTTTCTCACCGAGTTCTTTTCCTGGCGGGCCGTTCTTTACTTCAATATCCCCTTCGCATTGATCGCGGCCGTTATCACCTATTTCGTCGTGAAGGAAAAGAGCACCGGAGAGTCCGGAGGGAAGATAGATTACATAGGTATCCTCACAGTTTCGCTGTCTCTCGTCTCGCTACTTTACGCAGTGAACCAGTCGCCGTCCTGGGGATGGATCTCCGGAAAGACGCTCGCGCTCCTTGCCGTTTTCGCGGTATTCCTCGTGGTCTTTATCCTCTACGAGAGGAGGACGACGGATGCGCTCATCCCGCAGGACGTCATGAACAACAGGAGGTTCATGGTAACCGGGTCAATGATGCCCCTGGCTGTTCCCGCCTTTTTGGCGATCCTGCTGTTTATCCCGCAGTATCTCGAAAAATTTTACGGATATAGTCCTCTGGACTCGGGGGCCGCGCTCGTTCCGATGCTCCTTACATTCGCTCTTTCCGCCCCGGTGTCGGGGACGGTCTATAACCGCCTCGGCCCCAGGCTGTCTATTTTTACGGGAATGGTGCTCCTGTGCGTAGGCACCGTCCTGATACTTATGTTCGGATTTAGTGGCTCATATGTAGGAATGGTCCCAGGGCTGGTGCTTTTCGGCATTGGCGTCGGTTTTTCGATACCGTCGATCACTACCGCCGCGGTCGGGGCCGTGGACGAGGCGAGGACGAGCCTAGCGGGCGGCATAATTTATATGTTCGAGCTTGCGGGCGGGGCGCTCGGGCTCTCGATAATAACGACCATATTCACGGATGCGGTCAGGAAGGACATCGCCGTAAAGCTCACCGAGCTCGGGTTTACTCTAACGGGCGCTCAGAAGTCGGACCTCCTCGATTTTATCCTGGGCAGCGGCAGCAGGGAGAAGCTCGTAGGCGAGCTCGGGCCCGATAAGCTGAATACGGTTTTCTCTCACGTGAGGGAGTCGTTCGTTACGGGACTTCAGGAGGGACTCGGGTTCGCAGCCGTGATACTCGCCCTGGGAGCCGTCTTTACACTTATCTTTATAGAGGGTAAGAAACGCTCAAACGCGTGACGCCGGAATTGCCCGCTTGAGGCAAAAATGATTGAGTGCCGGTTTCTTCTTGGTTAAACTTAATAAGTCTGATTAACATGCCCGTTCCCTTCGTCCGTTTCCGCCTCCGGCGGGATGAAGACTGGCAGGATTCTTTAATTGAGAACCTTTAAAAGAGCTTCAATATGGTTAATGTCGGGCCTTGCGGTAATAATTGTACTAGCGGCTTTATCGCTGTTCCTCGCCCAGAAGTACATAAGCCGTGAGCACGTAAAGAAAGAGATACTCAACTACCTTTCTGCAAGAATTGCCGGGAAGTTCGACTTCGAATCCATAGACTTTCAGTTTTTTCACAGGCCACGCGTAGAGATAAGTGACGGCAGCTTTACGATTCCCGGAGAGGCAGAGGGAACGTTCGAGACGCTAATCGTGTACCCTAGGGTGCTTCCGCTTCTGACCGGTCATGTCGAGATAGATTCAATAGAAATAATAAAGCCGGTCGTAAGGCTCACCGTGCCGGAAGCCGCCGGGCAGGAAACCGTGGAGGAGCGCGATACCTTAACCATAGTAAAAAATTATATTTCCTCTGTACTGGAGTATTTCGACAAGCAGGATGACGGGCTCGAAGCCGTGATAAAGAACGGGAGCTTCGTCCTGAGCCAGCCCGGATACGAGGACCTTGCGTTCGACGGCCTTAACGTCAGGGTCGGGCTTCCCGAAGGCAGGCTTGAAGTAAGCGTTTCCAGCCGGGGGAGCCTGTGGGACAGGCTGTCCCTGAGCATTTCCGCGGTCACCGGGGCAAAAGATATGAAGGGAAGCCTCACTGTGGAGGGGTTTAAGCCACAGCTTCTCTCGCGCTATTTGCCCGAGGCTTTTCGCATCATTAAAAGCGGAAATATAAATCTCGACGTCGATTTCGCGACCGAAAAACTGGATTCGCTCGACCTGAAACTGGGCGCTTCGACGGCGGGCCTCACGCTTTCGAGAAACGGTGAGGAGTTCACCGTACGGCTGAAGAACCTCAGCGCGAACGCAGATCTCTCCGGCGGAAAATCGTCGGTGGTCCTGAGCCGCGCCGAGCTCGAGAATCCGCCGGCTGTGATATCTGGGACGTACGATATAGATAAGCGCGCCGCATCGGGGAAGCTCCTTCTCGAAGGAGTGAACGTGGACGCCGGGGCCGCAAGAGAGGCCACCCTCCTCGTAGCCGGGGGAAATCGCGTCGTCGACAAGATATTCGAAGTGGTGAGGGGAGGGACTGTGCCGAAGGTTACTCTCGAAGCCGGGGGGCCGACGTTCAGGGACTTCTGGAGAGAGGGGAACTTCGAGTTACGAGGGAGCATGGTTAACGGCTCGATACACATACCCGTGGTCGAGTACGACATTGAGGAGGCGAGCGGGGATACGGTTATTGCGGGCGGACGCCTCGAAGGGACGAACCTCAGGGGAAGGCTCGGAAAGTCCCTCGGGTACGACGGCACGCTGGTTTTGGGCTTCGACGATGAGGGAGATCTCAAACTCGACATAGCGGTCGACGCCGAGCCGTCGGAAATACCGCCGGTGATAATGCAGTTCGTGGACGATGAGCTCGTAAACCACGAGCTTTCTCTCCTGTCGAACGTGACGGGCAAGGTGACCGGCAGGCTCAGGCTCGGGGACAAGAAGAAAAATCCCGAACCGGTCATAGACGCCACTGATGTAGACATCACGGCCGATTACGGAAGGTTTCCCCATCCGCTCACGATAAAGGGCGGGACGTTTTCGTTCGCGGATAAGGCGATGACGCTCAAGGGATTCGCCGTAACCGGCGGGAACAACTCCCTTGCGGACGTGTCGGGGGTTATAGAGCTCGAGGACAAGGACAAACTCGACATAAAGACGGGGGCCGCGTCTATAGACCTCGGACAGATTTATTCCTGGCTCGGGGAATTCAAGGGATTCGGGCCGCATCTTAAAGATCTGGGGACCGTTACGGGAAGGGCGGAATTTCCGTCGGTATCTATAACCGGCCCGGTATCGAAGGTTACGGACTGGATCATCACGGCTAAGGGCAGGATGACGGGGGTCGGTATAGACCTCTCGGGGGCAAGCGGGAGGCTTATGATCGCGAGCGCCGACGTCGAGTCCTCGGGCGGGAGAATCACTCTTTCGAATGCCGTCCTCTCGCACGGCGAAACGTCGGTCAACCTCGACATGGTGCTCAGCGATTACTTTACGGACCTGTTCTCGCTCAAGATGGATTTCGACGGGAAAGTCTCGCCCCCGGCAATGGACGTATTGACCAAGTACGTGCCGCTTCCAGAAGAGCTCGTATTCTCGGGGCCGCTTTCCGTGGGCAGCTCGAGCATCGAGCTGAAGGGAGGAGGAGGGAAAAAGAATGTGCCGGCTGGTAAAGGCGCGCCGGGCAAGGATGGCGAACCCGAGTGGGACGTCGATGTGAACGTTAAGGCTGACTCTCTCGAATGGAAAGAGGAGGAGGCTGCGCCGGAAGAGCCCGCGAGCACCCCGCAGCCCGAGGGTGAGAAATGGAAGTCGCCCGTGAGCGGGAAGGTCAATATAGAGTCGGCTAGCATTAATTTCAAGAAGCTTAACTGGGATTCCGTTCACGCAAAGGTTTCGTTCATG
>JBFWTW010000073.1:0-13440 GCA_050247635.1 Candidatus Dadabacteria bacterium
GCTCCCCCCGGAAGTCGCTCAGGCTCACCTTATTGCCGTTCTGGTCCGTGAGCGTGAAGTCCGGTATGTCCATCTCGAGCGAGTTTCCGTAAAAGTCTTCCTTGGTCTTATGGTCCCAGAGCTTGTAGAGGATCACCCCCCACCCCGCGGCGACTAAAAAGAGCATTACGAACGAAGCGATTATTATATTTTTGCGTCTCATAGAGTTTTTTTCCGGTGGGACGGCGAGAATATCTCCAACAGAGTTTATATATTACCCACTAATATTTTCAGCGTCTAAGAAGAATTATGCTTAGGGGAAGGAAATCATGAGCCGTAAAATCACACGCGTTAATAAAACAAAAGGGAATGCCCCGATTGTCTCGCGAGCATTCCCTTTTTAAAGGAGGATGGAGGATGACTTGTTAAGCTTTGCGGTTAAGATTAGTAATAAAAATAAAGTATTTTACTTAAAGTGTCAAGGGGTATTTTTTCGGCGCTTAAAATACGTCACAAGCGCCTGATATTACAATGAAATATTTATCTTGGCTGACGTTTCAAGCCGCGCTTTCCGATAAAAATACGTGACAGCGTAAAAAGCACGATTCCCCTAGCTACATGCATCTTTCCGCCTAAGGCACTCGGGATACTTGAAACTTGACGGACGCGTGATATATTTCAAAGCTTCCGATTGACAGGCAGGCAACCTGTCCGGAGCAAACTAGAGTATTTCAAACCGCTAAAATCCGGCGACGTAGCTCAGAGGCAGAGCAGGGCTCTCATAAGGCCCGTGTCGGTGGTTCGATTCCACCCGTCGCCACCATACCCAGCCCTCTTTTCCAGTCGTCCCGGTAATTTTAGTTTCTTCATACGGAATAAATACTGTCCCTGTATGCTTTTTGAAAAAAGACAGGTGACGAATGGAATCCGTAAACAAGTGCGGCTGCCCTCCGGGATCGGGCATCGGGTGCGCGGCCGGCGGTGGTCAATCAAAAGACGCACTTATACGCCGGCTCGGCGATATGCGTAACGAGATGCTCGGCTTCGCGTCGGATTGCCGCGGCGCGGCCCTCGGGGAGATCGACCCCGCATACGCGAGAAGCGCGGAAAACCTCCTTCACTACCTTGCTTTAAGGCGCCACGACCTCCGGGAGATCCAGTCCGAACTGGCCGAGCTTGGCCTTTCGTCCCTCGGGCGCTCGGAGTCGCACGTTATGGCCACGATAGAATCGGTGCTTAAGACCCTCTGCCGGGTGGCCGATTGCCCTCCCGACGTTTCCGAAGACGCGACCACGCTCGACTTTAAATCCGCGAAACGGCTCCTCGAAGAACATACCGAAAGGCTCCTCGGCCCCGTGCACGATGGGCGTAACGTCTATATAATGGTGACGATGCCGAGCGACGCGGCGGATAACTATGCGCTCGTCCGCGGCCTTCTCGATAGCGGCATGAACTGCATGCGCATTAACTGCGCCCACGACGACCCGGAGAAATGGACCCGCATGATCGGGAACCTGAGGCGCGCGCAGGAGGAAACGGGAAAATCCTGCAAGATTATAATGGACCTTCCGGGCCCGAAGCTCCGGACAGGGCCTCTTCGTCCCGGGCCGTGCGTTATTAAATACCGCCCCGTTCGGGACGAGTACGGCAGGGTAAGGAAACCCGCGAAGATATTGCTCAGGGCCGAGGACGCGCCAGCGCCCGAAGACAGAAACGCTTACGACGCCGTCCTTACCGTATCTGGAGAATGGCTGAAGAAGATCAACCTGGGGGGCATGATCAGGTTCATCGACGCGCGCGGCTCAAGGCGCTCGATGAGGATTACCGCGTGGACGGAAGAGGGGTTCCAGGCGGATGCCGTCAGGACAGCTTACTTAACCCCCGAAACCCTCCTTCGCCTGAAAAAAAGAGACGGCCTCGGTGAGTGGAGGACGAATGTTACAGGCATAGAACCGCAGGAAAATTTCGTAACAGTCAGCACGGGCGACACGCTCCTGCTTACAGGAAGCTCCGAGCCCGGATGTCCCGCGGAACGGGACGCCGACGAGAAAGTGACCTCGCCTGCGGTAATCGGCTGCACGATCCCGGAAATACTCGGCGACGTAAACGCGGGCGATCCCGTGTGGTTCGACGACGGGAAGATAGGGGGCGTGGTCGATGAGAAAACCGGAGACGGTCTCATTATTCGCATTACCCATACCAGCTCCGAGACTGCAAAGCTCGGAAGCGACAAGGGGATCAATCTTCCCGTGAGTAAACTCGACCTCCCGACGATTACCCCCGAGGACGTTTCGATTCTCGAATTCGTTGTCGAGCACGCCGACATTGTCGGCATGTCGTTCGCCAACACGCCCGAAGACGTAAGATCCCTCCTCGCTCACATAAAACGCATCGGCAAGGGCGAGCCCGGTATCGTGCTCAAGATCGAGACGCGCCGCGGTTTCTCGAACCTGCCCGCGATGCTTCTCGAAGCGATGAAGAGCCCATGCTGCGGTGTGATGATCGCGCGCGGCGACCTTGCGGTGGAAACCGGATTCGAGCGCCTCGCCGAGGTTCAGGAAGAGATACTCTGGCTATGCGAAGCGGCGCACGTGCCCGCGATATGGGCGACACAGGTGCTCGAAAGCCTGGCCAAGCAGGGCTCGGCGACGAGGGCCGAGATAACGGACGCCGCCATGGGGCACAGGGCGGAGTGCGTCATGCTGAACAAGGGCCCTCACATACTCGAAGCCCTTAAGGCCCTCGACGACATAATGAAGCGCATGGAGGCGCATCAAGTGAAGAAGATGGCGATGCTCCGTGAACTAAGGCTGGCCTACAACTTCCCGCACGAATAAATAAACGATTCCATAATAAAACCCCGGCCCTGTCCACTTCTAGTACAACAAATCTCTGCCTGCCAGCCCTCGACAAATTGAGCTTATAATTCCTTATCCTCCGCCGGAAAGGCGGCGGGACAGGAGGCGGAGAATGGAATCGCTAAACGGGATTAAACGTGCGAGAGGCGCTTTGCGCATTGCATTATTATTGCCGCTGTCGTTTTTGATGCTGATAGCTGCGGCGTGCGACGACAACGGGGGTGGAGGGAATCACGGCGGGCCCGTTGCGTCAGTCGTCGAGCGCTCCCGCGACGCAAATCAGACAAACGACTTTCTGAGATTGATCTTCCTCCCCGCGGACGTATCGACCAATACGCTCGGAAGGCCCGACGCGCTCCGCGTGTTCGTGAGCGTAACGGCATATTTCGAGCCTCCTCTCTCGCTTTTCAAGACGGCCGACTTTTTCGGCATTCCGGTCGGCGAGGGGCAAAGGCAGTTGGACCTCGTCGCGCTGAGGTGTCTACCCGAGGACCAGGCGGCCATAGAGCCGAGCCTCGCCACGTGGCCCCGCGTGTTCGAGCTTCTGGCGTCCGACCTCGGGGGGCAATACTCATGCCCTCCGGGCCCGGATTCGCCCGTGAACGAGCTCTACTGCCTCGCTGCGGGGTTCGAGGACGCGCCGGGGGAAGACGTCTCGGGAATCATCGAGAACGCGATAGGGCTCGGGGCGGCGATAATGTCCGACGCCTCTCTCTCGGCGGCGCTCCGTCAGCTCTACGGCATAGATTCTTCATTCAGCGGGCTCGGGTTTTCGGTGAATGCCAGCGCCGGGAACGTGATGACGGCGGCGCGCGCCCTCGAATCTTCGGTCGTCACAGAGTACCTCGTCAAGAACGCCACGTTCGAAGAGGCGGGCTGCTTCTGCGTGCGCGTGCCGCCTTACGAGGGCCGCGAGGACGACCCGCTCGATGCCGATTTTATAGTGAGCCACGGCGAATTCGGGGAATGTAAAACCGTGGACAGGCTTGGCGTGCGCTGAGAATTCAGGAGCCTGCATTCGCATCCGTTCTCTTACACGGACGCTCCGAACAGGCTGCCGACGCCCGCCGTCACTGCCATCGCTATGGCGCCCCAGAACGTGATGCGCGCCGCGCCTTTCAGGATTGATGCGCCGCCCGTATGCGCTGCAAGTCCCCCCAGAACGGCCAGGGAAATGAGAGATATTCCGGCAACGACCGGTACCAGATGAGAGACTGGCGTAACCAGCACGGTCGAAAGCGGCAGAGCCGCGCCGACCGCGAACGTAGCGGCGGAGGTCAACGCCGCCTGAATCGGCCGCGCGGCGACCACGCTCGAAATACCGAGCTCGTCCCGTGCATGGGCACTCAGCGGATCTTTCGCCATGAGGTGTAGCGCGACCCGTCTTGCGAGGTCCGGCTCTAGTCCACGGTCGATGTAGATAGACGTGAGCTCGTCCTGCTCGCCTTTTAAATCGGTTGCCAGTTCCTTTTTCTCGCGCTCAATGTCCGCCTTTTCGGTATCCTCCTGAGAGCTCACGGATACGTATTCGCCGGCGGCCATGGATAACGCCCCTGCCAGAAGGCCCGCGAGCCCCGTTAGAAGCACGGTTTCACGCGTCGTATCCGCCGCGGCAACGCCCACGATCAGGCTCGCAGTAGACAAAATCCCGTCGTTCGCCCCGAGAACCGCCGCCCTTAGCCATCCGATACGCTGTGTGCGGTGCCGCTCGCTGTGGTCTATAGCCATAATTCCTCCGATAGTCCTATAATACTGCCTTGGGCCGGGATTATAAACACCTGGTCGATAATGGAAATCCGGGTAGCCCGCCAACTCTCTCGATCAATGGGGCCCGCCCGGAATGAATAGACAACGCTTGGAACCGCTATTCTTTTTCTTTGTCTTCTTTATCGCCGTCTTCTTTATCGCTGCCGCCCTTGTCGAAGTCGAGCGATGCCGAGTTGATGCAATACCGGAGCCCGGTCGGCGCGGGACCGTCGGGGAAAACGTGGCCGAGATGAGCCCCGCATTTGGTGCAGGTGACTTCGACCCTGGTCATTCCGAAGCTCGTGTCGAGATCCTCGGATATTTCGGCCCCCTCGGCGGGCTCGTAAAAGCTCGGCCAGCCGCAGCCCGAGTCGTACTTTGCGTCCGAGGTGAAGAGCTCCTCGCCGCAGCATACGCATTTGTACTTCCCTTCTTCCTTGTGGTCGTGGTATTTACCGGTGAAGGGTCTTTCGGTGCCCTTTTGCCTTGTAACGTAAAACTGCTCGTCGGTCAGTTTTCCACGCCATTCATCGTCGGTTTTCTTGGTTTTATCAGACATTACAGCCTCCTCTGAGCAGTTTTGTAACGCCTACAGAATAATAAGTCTAACGAATACAGGATAGAAGAATCAATATTGCAATATACAAATTCCTAAGCCTGTATCGGAGCTGCCGCAGGAGTTTATATGCTTTCAAACACTATTTGGATTCAGGAATTTTAAAATGCAGGAAGGAACGGGCACAAAAATCCGCAGAGGCTTTAACCGGGCCTTAGCCTGCCTATGGTAAACCATGAAATGATCGAGCCCGCGAAAAGGAGGGTAGCCGAAATCTCCATCATCGTCCTGAAGGTGCCAAGGAAGGATTCCGATATCACACGCCTGAGCTCTATTTTTGTGCCGGATGGCAGATCCTCGGGAATATCTATGGCGGCGAGCTTTATGCGCTGGGAATCTATTGCCTGGATGGTGTCCGGCTTAAGATCCATAACGGCAAGCTCCCGGTCGAGGTTGTTATTGAAGGTGGAAAGAGCGAACACTCCGAGAATAGCGATAGACAGAAGGCCTGCAATCCTCCCGACCGTGTTGTTTATGGCGGACGCTATCCCCGAATGCTCTATCCGGACAGAGCCCATGACGGCCGTAGTGAGCGGCGAGATCGCAATCGCCATACCGACGCCGAGGACAGCTATCGCGGGGAAGAAGGTCGTCCAGTAGCTGCCGCCTATGTTGGGACGCGTGAAGAGGAGGCACCCTATACCGGCGAGGAAGGTGCCCGCTATTATAGGCAGCCGCGCGCCGTAATTCCCGACCAGCCCCCCGGCCCACCTGGAGAAAAGAAAGAGGGCCAGGACGAGCGGAATGAACGCTATGCCCACACCGGCGGCGGAATAGCCCTGTATCTGAATGAGGTTAAACGGAACGAAGAATATGCCGCCGACCCATGCCGCCCAGAAAAGAGCCGATACAATGTTCGCCCCGCTGAATGTCATCGATCGAAACAGGCTGAGCGGCATCATCGGCGAAGGCGTTCTGTATTCGTGATATAGGAACGCTATCAGCGACAGCCCGCCGGCGACGAACGGCACTATGACCTTCGGATGGCCGAAGCCGGAATTACCCGATTCGATGAGGGCATAGACTATACAGCCGAGGCTGAGCGTTGCGAAGAGCGAGCCCGGAAGGTCGAGCTTTCCCTCGCCGTTGTCCTTTTTCGTTTCCGGTATCTTGAAGAAGAGCGCGGCCAAAACGACGAGGCTGAGCGGGATATTGATAAAAAAGACGAGCCGCCACGATATATTCTCTGCGAGCCAGCCGCCCAGAATCGGTCCGAGGGCAGTAGTCATGGCCGTGAATGCGGACCATGTCCCTATGGCCCTCCCTCTCTCCTTCTCGCTGAAAGAAACGTTCACTATGGCGAGGCTCCCCGGCACGAGGAGCGCCCCACCGACGCCCTGAAAGGCGCGTGCGACGATCAGATGCCCCGTGCTGGGCGCAATCCCGCACCATATCGAGGCCAGTGAGAATACCACGACTCCGACTGCAAACATCCGCTTCCTTCCGAACTTGTCCCCGAGCGCGCCGCCCAGGAGCATGAGCGATGACATGAATATCGCATAGGCTTCTATTATCCACTGCATCTGCGGAATCGTGGCGTCGAGCTCTAACTGAAGGATGGGAAGAACGACGTTCATCGCCGTGCTGTCTATGAACGCCATGCCCGAGCCGAGTATCGTGACGAGAAGAACCCACTTCCCCTCGCCCTTTGCAAGGGAATGCACGACTGCAACGCTGTCGATGACGGTTTTATCTACAAGGTGTTTTTTGGGCACTTAACAGCTTCTCGCCTTTTAAAAGATGAGCTTAATTATCTCCCGGCCGATACCGCCGCACGGGCGCATATGTCAAAGGGTCTTCTCCTCGCCGGCAAGTCTGGCATACGGCCCTGACGCAGCGGCGCGGCGCGGAGATTCCTCCATCCCGAAGACGCGGAGTTTACTTATTGTACCTGCGTGAGAGGAAATTACAGTAATTGAGCCCGCTTGCATTATTACCGGGAGCTCGAAATCTGAGAACGCATGAGCATGTCAAAACGCTATAGACGTATTCGGTTTATGAGCTCGGAAAGGCTTGTCATCATTGAGCCCCAATTTTCGAGGCCGAGCTTCGTTTTCAAATCTTCCTGGGTCTTTCGCCAGATCGGGTAGGCCTCTTCGAGCTTCTTCCTGCCCGAGTCGGTAATCTTTACTATTCGGGTTCTCCGGTCCTCGCCGCGTCCGATTTTGATGAGTCCGTTCCTGCGCATGGGCTCGAGATTGCGGGAAAGAGTAGTCCTGTCGGTGACCATCTCCTCGGCAAGCTTGCTTACGCTTATGGGACCGAGGGCGAGAACGAGAACAAGGAGCGTGTACTGAGTGCCCCTCAGGTTAATCGATCTCATTGCGTTGTCGAAGAGCTGCGTTACGACGCGCATACCCTTCCTTAGATTAAAACAGGTGCATTCCCTGAAACTATCCAATACGGGAAGCTCCGCCAATTCAAGCCTCTCGGCCTTGTTGTTATCGTTGTTATCCGTGGCGCACCCCCTTGAATCTTCTTATTATGTATACGCTGACAAAACAATAGTCAAGGCTGAGCTGAGAATTGTGTAAATATGCTATGCTACTTATAATTACGTGGGCCATCCGGAACAGCTCTTCGTCCGGCGCTGCAATTTCGTCCCGCGGGGGAGATAAATGTCGGCAATCAGAGGGAAAAATATCGTTCTCGGGGTTACCGGGGGAATAGCTGCATACAAGGCTTGCGAGCTCGTTAGGGCCCTGGTCAAGGAGGGCGCTTCCGTCGAGGTCGTAATGACCCAGAACGCCATGGAATTCGTCACCCCGCTTACGCTCCAGACCCTTTCGGGGAACAAGGTCGCGACGCGGCCATTCGACTCTGTGTGGGAATCCGAGATAGGTCACATAAGCCTTGCCGACAGGGCAGACCTTGTCGTCATTGCCCCGGCCACGGCAAGCTTCGTGGGGAAGATGGCGACGGGGATAGCCGACTCGCTTCTGGCGACTCTCGTCCTTGCGACCCTCGCGCCTGTAATCGTCTGCCCGGCAATGAACGTCAACATGTACAACAACGTCGCCGTTCAGGAGAACATCCGGAAACTGAGGGACAGGGGCGTCTCCATCGTAGAGCCGTCAGAGGGGTTTCTGGCCTGCGGATGGGAAGGCCGGGGCAGGCTCCCGGAAACGGAAGACATAATGAGCGAGATAGAATTCGCGCTCACCCCGAAGGACATGGCCAGCGAGAGAGTGCTCGTAACCGCGGGGGCGACGAGGGAGCACATAGACCCCGTAAGATTCATATCGAACCCGTCGAGCGGGAAAATGGGATATGCGCTCGCCGAAGAGGCCAGAATGAGGGGCGCCGCCGTAGTGCTCGTCTCGGGAAAGAGCCCGCTTCCGCCGCCGAGGGGGGTGACTCTTGTCAGCGTCGAGAGCGCGGACGACATGTACACAGCCGTGATGAAGCACCTCGACTGGTCTACGCTTGTGATCAAGGCCGCGGCCGTAGGGGATTACGCCCCCGAGTCGAAGGCCGCCGGGAAGATCAAGAAGACGGGCGACGAGCTTACCCTAAAGCTCAAACGAACCAGGGATATCCTAAAGGAAATAGGCGAGAAGAAAAAGCAGCAGATCGTCGTCGGGTTCGCGGCCGAAACGGAAGACCTTATGAGTAACGCGGCCATCAAGCTCCGGGAAAAGAATGCCGACATGATAGTCGCGAATAACGTCGGCGCGCCGGGCGCCGGCTTCGAGGCGGACACTAACGAAGTGCATCTGTTATTCGCATCGGGCGCGATGGAAGAGCTCCCGCTTGCACCAAAAAAGGAAATCGCCAAAATTATATTCGACAGGATTTCAGGGCTCAGGAAATCTGTTTGATACTGAAAGACTCAAGGATAAGATTGAGCCTGTGGGCGATGTCCTCTGTTGAGCTGTCCTTCGTTATATAGCCGACAGCTCCCATTTCCAGGCACTCCGTAATCTTCTTCATCTCGGACAATGCAGTCAGCATCACGACGGGTATCTTCTTGTGCCGGTCGTCGTTCTTCAGCACCTTCAGCAGCTCCATGCCGTTGTATCTGGGCATGACTATGTCGAGCACGATAATGTCCGGCGTAAACATAGGGAGCTTGAGAAGGGCATCCTCGCCGTCGGTGGCCGTTTCGACTGTATAGTTCCTAGAGCTCAGGATTCTGGTGTAGAGATTACGCAGGGATTCTTCATCTTCAATAAGGAGTACCTTAGCCATATCAGTCCCTCGTCTAGCGTTCGGGTAGCCACATTTACCGAACACTTGGGTCAGTTCAGCCGGTTTATTTAACTATATATTTACCGGCCACCAAGGTATTATACAGCTTAAAAAAATTATTTGTGATTATTTACAACTATTGATAAGAAATTTTCCTGTGATGGGTAGCCATACTATACAAGTCTACCTTAAGGGATAACGCACCGTTATCCCTTAAGGTTAACCTGATATCCTGATGAGATAATCTTTACTGCCGGAGTCTGGAGTTGGCTGTTACTATCCTAGAACGGCGTCCTTGCAGGCTTTGGCTACTCTGAACTTCACAACCTTCTTTGCCGGTATCTTTATCTCTTCGCCGGTAGCGGGGTTTCTGCCGATCCTCGCCTTCCTGTTGTCGAGAACGAGTTTGCCTATTCCGGGAATCGTGAATTGCTTATTCTTCTTGGCTTCCTTATAAGCAACCGCGGCCAGCTCGTCCAGAATTTCACCAGCGACCTTCTTGGTAACTCCAGCCATCTCTGCAATGTGATTTGCCAACTGAGACTTGGTCATGGGCTTCTTATCTGCCATCTCCCTCTCCTTTAAAGTGAGTATTTTCGTGAATACTACAGAAACGCACTGTAAAAATCAATACAAAAAAGAAAAATACGAATATCTAACCGATGCGCGAGACCCCCTTTTCACAAAGGGAATGCGGTAAGCGGAGGAGGCTTCGGGACGGCATGAGGACATGGAGAAATCTCCCTCCCCATGTCCTTCACCGAAGATGTAATTCTCATACGGGAACTCTCGTCCCGTTAAAATTTTCCCGTTGTGTAGTCGTTGAAACACAGATCTCGCCCCTGGGCGCGTCACTCAAGGGAATACTCCTCGAAATGCACGAGTGGGGGGAGAAGCACGGCGGCAGGATTCCAACGGCTGGAGCAAACGAGGACGGCATGAAGAAAGCAGCCGGGCCGGGAAAGCACGCCGGGCGGCGCACGTAAGCCAGCGTGTAATGCTTAAGATTTTAGCAGCGGGAGCCTCAGACCTTCCGCTTCCACCAGAAGACTGCCAGGAATATCACGACGACTATAGGGATGATGATCATCCATATGAACTGCTCGACGACAGCCGCCCCGGCAACGCACGCGCCGAGCACTATGCCGACGAGCAGGAACCTCCAGTCGAAGTGTACACCGGCCAGGAACGTCGCCAGCGCCAGCGCCAGGAGGCAGAGTATGCCGAGCTGGTTGTTGTTAATACGCCCCGCCGGCTCGTAGAGAAGATATATGAGCGCTATGGCCGCGAAGAGTCCGGCCCAGTGAAGTATCTGGACGCGAATAATCCTCGACACCCCCTCCCCTCTTCTCCTGGCTTTTGACCATCCGATATAAAGGCTTACGAGGCCGAAAACGGGCGCCATGCCCGCCCAGTACCAGAAGCTTTTTAAAGGCGCGAAGTTTGTCACGCCTATGCCGATAGCCGATAGGGCAATGAGGGTTATTAATATAGCCTCGTCCGTGCCGACGGATTTTGCCAGGCTCTCGCGGGGAGGCTCCGGATTCGTGGATTCTTCACTATAAGAAACGTCTTCGCTCATATTTATCACCCGGAACCATTATATCACTTTAACCTCGGCGGACAAAGCGAGGCGTACGGGAATTGCATATGAGGACGAAGAAACGGAGCAATACATTGCCGGATTCGCCGGATCGAGTATCCCGGAATTCTGAACTGACATTCGGGCCGGCGACTCATCCCCATTGGCGGGGATACGCTGCCCAAAACGGGTTAGAAAGAAGGATTTATGAACGTGAAGTAGATGCCGCCGATGAAAAGGAGGATCGTTGCCACGATAAGGGCCGAGGCCAGAATCGTGAAGAGGCCCTCGTAGTTGTTCATCGTGCGTACTTTTGTGGAATCCCTTTCGTCGCTCATTCGGGTTACCCCCCCTCTTTATTGATTCACGTATATATTATGCTTTCATAGACTCCTGTCAAGAAGGCGTCAGGTAGTATTATATGCGAGATTTTGAAGAGGATTTAACATGGCGAGAATAATTCTCTACACAGGAAAGGGCGGCGTCGGCAAGACGACCACGGCTGCCGCGACGGCGCTCCAGGCGGCCAAAAGGGGCTACAAGGCGCTCGTTATATCCACCGACCCGGCGCACAGCCTTCGGGATTCATTCGACCAGGAAATAGGCCCCGAGCCGAAGAGGTTGATGAAAAACCTCTACGCCCAGGAAATCGACGTCTTTTACTCCGTCGATAAATACTGGGGGAAGCTCACCGGGTACATTCAGTCGCTCTTTAACTGGATGAAGGTGGACGATATCCTCGCCGAGGAGTTCAGCATATTCCCCGGTATGGAAGAGGTTTCGTGCTTCCTCTGGGTTTACAGCCACTACACCGAAGACGATTACGACGTGATAATCGTAGACAGCGCTCCTACAGGCGAGACGCTCAGGCTCCTGTCGCTTCCGGATGTGGCCAGGTGGTGGATAGTCAAGGTCTTCCCGATAGAGAGGAAGCTGCTCAAGGTCGTAAGGCCGGCCGTTAAGGTCGTGTCCGACATGCCGCTCCCCGAGGAAGAAACCTACGTCGCAATAGAAGACCTCTTCGACAAGCTGAACTCCATACACAAGATCTTTTCCAACTCGGACGTAACAAGCATAAGGCTCGTCACTAACCTCGAAAAGATGGTTATAAAGGAAACCCAGAGGGCGTACACGTATCTCAGCCTTTACGGATACAACGTGGACTCCGTCATCGTGAACAGGACGATGCCGACCCACATAGACCACCCATTCTTCAAAGAGTGGCGGAAATCGCAGGCTGAATACAGAAAAGAGGTCGAGCATCTCTTCAGCTCGGTCCCGATATTCGAGGCGCCCCTCCATCAAAGTGAGGTAATGGGCACTGAAGCCCTCCTCGAATTCGGCGAATCGCTTTTCGGCAGCAAAGACCCTGTGTCTATTTTCTCGAACATAAAGCCTTACGAAATAGTAAAGGACAAGGGCGTTTACACACTCACTCTGAAGCTCCCCTTCGTAAGCAAGGAAGAGGTCAAGCTCCACCAGGTGGCCGACGAGCTCACTATACAAATAGAGAACCAGAGAAGGAATATATTCCTTCCCGGCTTTCTGGCCAAGCTCAACGTCGAGAAGGCGAGCCTCGAGGGCGGAGAGCTCAGGGTAACCTTCGAGAAGCCCGCGAGGGGCGGAAAGAAGTAAGCGTAGCCCAGCCCCGAAGCTTGTCCCATTAACTGCAAATTCACGCTTTGTTAAAAACCCCTTAACACGCCGTCATTAATATATTTATCGTATGACGATTCTTCCTCAGGATTTGACTGTGGTTGTTCCTACGAGAAACGAAGAAAGGAATATAGGGAATTTCCTCTGTTCGATACCCGACGGCATAAGGCTCGTGGTCGTCGATGCCAGTACGGACTCGACGCCCGATATTGTTTCTCGGGCGAGACCGGATTATACTACTGTTATCAGGTATCCGGGCACCGTAACAGAGGCGCGTCTTGCAGGTGCGGACGCGGCCAATACCCCTTGGCTTCTCTTTACAGATGCTGACATCGTATTCTCCGAGGACTATTTCGGGAATCTAAAGTCGCTTGAAGAATACGATTTGATCTATGGACCGAAGCTCTCCCGCGACAGGCATGCGGGATATTATAAATGGTTTGCTTACGGACAATTCCTGATACACCAGTTGGGTGTTCCGGCTGCCTCAGGGTCGAATTTCATCATACGCAGGGAAGCATACCTCGAATCGGGGGGCTTCGACGCCGCGCTCGCGTGCAACGAGGATTCAGAGCTCGCGTGGCGGGTGAAGCGTGCGGGATTCACGGCGCATTTCACATTCGATCTTGTTGTTTACGCTAAGGATCACAGGCGCGTCGAGATGGGCAGGACAAAGAAAACGCTTCATTCTCTTACGAGATGCACTGCGCTATACTTTGGGCTGATACCCGACAAATGGCGCGGCAGGGATTGGGGATACTGGCGCGGGTACGATTCGGACACGGAGCTCCGAAATGGAAACTGACAAAAAA
>JBFWTW010000074.1:0-13356 GCA_050247635.1 Candidatus Dadabacteria bacterium
TATACGCAGTGGGTAGTCGGGCGCGATCTCACGAACGGCGTCCTCTACTTCAGGACGTACAACAACATGACCCTCCGCTCCATCGACATGAAGAAGTTCGACATGTCCGAAGGCGCGCCGCGTCTTACGATTCCCGTAAACGGCAGCGACGGCGCGGTCGTGGACGTAACCGCCGACCTCAAGCCGGCAGCCGAATAGCGGACGGTATCCAACAGTATTCTATATAGCTCGGGAGAATCTCTCCCACCGGGCGTACAATAAATCCCCTCTCCCTTCAGGGGAGAGGGATAGGGTGAGGGGTGTACTTTGATACAAATCAATCCAGGTCTGTCATTCTCAACGATTTCGAGCGAGCGAGGAATCGGACGCCGCGCATATGATGCGGAAACGTTTATCCAGTACAGCTCGCAACGTTATTCCTTTACCAATAAGCCTTTATCGGGAATCCAGCACGCCACGCGTGCATGAATCCGACGTAGCGGCACCCTGTCGCGACCCTACACTTTCGTCATTCTGAACTTGATTCAGAATCTTGCTTTTAATCCTGTCATTTCGAGCACATGCGAGAAATCTGCTTTTTTGTCCGCCGTCCTGCATGTCCGGCATAGCTTTAGCAAAGCCAGGAAATACAATTTCGAACGTGCACAAGGTAGTCCGGATTCAATAGAAAAACTGGATTCCCGATACAAGCATTCGGGAATGACAAATAGTAGGGGACCGCAGTGTGTGAGGCGTCTTCAGAAGCAGCAGAATCAATGATTCAACGCAACGTCCGCACAGCCGGTGACGATAGCACCCAGGCTGCCACGGCGATTTCCCGCGCACGTGGTGCGCCACACGTGGTGTGTTTTTCGATGTAGCGGAATCGGCGATTAAACGCGGCATCCGCACAACCGGCGACTATCGCACCCAAGCTCCCACGGCAATTTCCAGTGGTCGTGGCCCACAAAAAAAGGGCGGTTACTTCTAACCGCCCTTTTTCTAACTTCGTTTCAAACTTCTACGATTTTCAGTTTACGTTGGTGCCGAGCTCGTCGGTTATCGGCATGGCCGGGATAACGACGTTCTTCAGCACCGGCTCGTCCGACTCGATAGCCGCTTCGAGCACTTCGTCCATGTGGTGAACGAGCTTTATCTTGACATCCTTGAGTATGTTGTCGCGGATATCCTTCAGATCCTTCTCGTTCTCCTGCGGGATAATAACCGTCTTCACCTTGCCCCTGTGAGCGGCCAGGATCTTCTCCTTGAGCCCGCCTATCGGGAGCACCCTTCCGCGAAGCGTTATCTCGCCCGTCATTGCGACGTCGTGCTTTACCGGCTTCCTTATAAGGGCCGATACGATGGCCGTCGATATCGCGATACCGGCCGAAGGCCCGTCCTTGGGCGTCGCGCCTTCCGGAACGTGTATGTGGATATCGACCTTCTGGTGGAAGTTACGCTCGAGCCCGAGCCTCTCGGCCCTCGACCTTACGTAGCTCATCGCGGCCTGCGTCGATTCCTGCATAACCTCGCCGAGCTTGCCGGTCACGGTGAAGTTGCCCTTTCCGGGTACGACGGATACTTCTATAGTCAGAAGCTCTCCGCCGACCTCCGTCCATGCGAGCCCGGTGGACATGCCGACCTGCGGCTTCTCTTCGATCTCGCCGTACTTGAACTTCGGTATGCCCAGATACTTCTGGCTCGTAACCATGTTCGGCGTGATCTTGACCACGTGGTCCGGCCCCTTCTTGACGATATCCCTTGCGGCCTTCCTGCATAGGGTCGCGATTTCCCTTTCGAGGGTCCTGACGCCGGCTTCCCTGGTGTAGCGCCTGATGACGGTCAAAATAGCCTGATCCGAGATCTTGACGTTCTCTTCCTTAAGGCCGTGCGCCTCGAGCTGCTTCGGCAGGAGGAACTTCTTGGCTATTTCGAGCTTTTCGTCCTCGGTGTAGCCGGAGATGCGAATGATCTCCATCCTGTCCTGAAGCGCCCACGGAATCGAATGCAGTATGTTCGCCGTCGTTATGAACATCACGTTCGAAAGATCGTAATCGACCTCGACGTAATGGTCGTTAAAAGCGGTATTCTGCTCTGGGTCCAGCGCTTCGAGCAACGCCGAAGCCGGATCGCCCCTGAAGTCCATTCCGAGCTTGTCTATTTCGTCCAGGAGGAACACGGGGTTACTCGTGCCCGCCTTTCTTATTCCCTGAATTATCTTTCCGGGCATGGCGCCAATGTACGTACGCCTGTGGCCCCTGATCTCGGCCTCGTCCCTGACGCCTCCGAGCGATACGCGGACGAACTTCCTTCCCATCGAGCGGGCGATAGACTTCGCAAGCGAGGTCTTGCCTACCCCGGGAGGCCCGACGAAGCAGAGTATCGGTCCCTTGATCTTCTTCGTAAGGGCCTGAACCGCGAGGTATTCGAGTATCCTCTCCTTCGGCTTTTCGAGCCCGAAGTGGTCCTCGTCGAGTATCGACTGCGCCTCGTCTATGTCTATCCTGTCTTCCGTCACCTCGTCGTTCCACGGAATCGAAAGCAGCCAGTCGATGTAATTGCGTACGACAGTGGCCTCCGCCGACATGGGCGACATCTGTTTCAGTTTCTTTATCTCTTTTTTGACCTTCTGCTCGGCCTCTTCGGGCATGTTCTTTTTTTTGACCCTGTCCTCGAACTCCTGGATCTCGGATTTGAGGTCGTCCTTCTCGCCGAGCTCCTTCTGAATAGCCCTCATCTGCTCGGTGAGGTAGTACTCCTTCTGGGCCTTCTCCATCTGCTTCTTGACCCTGGAGCGTATCTTCTTTTCTATCTGGAGAATCTCCACCTCGGCCTGGATCTTCTCGTAGAGCTTTTCGAGCCTCTCCGCCGGGTCGAGCGTTTCCAGTATCTCCTGCTTGTCCTCGAGTTTGAATCCGAGGTGCGAAGATATGGTGTCCGAAAGCCTGCCCGCGTCCTCTATGGAGGATACGGTCACGATTACCTCGGACGGGATTTTCTTGTTCAGTTTCACATAGTTTTCAAAAGCCGTAACGAGCGTCCTCATGAGGGCTTCCGTTTCGACCCCCACATCCTCAGACTCTTGGATCTGCTCCACCTCGACGAGGAAATAGCTCTTGTTCGGCAGATAGTTCTGAACCCGGCCCCTTCTCTTGCCTTCGACGAGCACTTTTACCGTGCCGTCCGGGAGCCTCAGCATCTGGACTATCGTGCCTATGGTTCCTATTTCGTAAATATCCGCTTCCTGAGGGTCGTTTGTCTTGGCGTCCCTCTGGGCGACGAGGAAGATCTCCTTGGATTTCTTCATGGCCTCTTCGAGGGCGCGGATCGACTTCTCCCTGCCCACGAAAAGCGGAGCTACCATATAGGGGAAAATAACTACGTCTCTTAATGGTAATAACGGTAATGTTTCCATTTGCCCCTTCCCTTCCTCATTCTTGAAAAACATCGGCATGCTTGGTCTCCTTAACTACTGGATTCACATCCATCCTAGGTTCCCAGGCGCGCCTCCTCTTCGTATATAAAGAGCGGCTCGCCGGTTCCGTTTATCACGTCCTCCGTAATGACGCAGCGCCGAAGCCCTTTAAGCGACGGAACCTCGTAGGATATATCGAGCATCACGGTTTCGATGATGGCCCTCAGCCCTCTCGCGCCGGTCCTTCTTGCTATGGCCTCGCGGGATATGGCGGCTAGCGCACCGTCCGTAACCTCGAGCTCGACCCCTTCGAGCTCCATCAGTTTCTGGAACTGCTTTATAATTGCATTTTTCGGTTTCGTAAGAATCTCTACGAACGATTCTTCGCTCAGCTCTTCGAGAGTCGCGACTACCGGTATCCTGCCTACGAATTCCGGTATGAGGCCGAACTGTATCTGGTCCTCGGGCTGAACTGCCTTCAATAGCGCGCCGAGGTCCTTTTCCGCCTCGCCGCCCCCGAGCTTCGCCTCGAACCCTATAGACTTCTCTCCTATTCTCTGCCTTACAATATCTTCGAGGCCGCAAAATGCGCCCCCGCAGATGAAAAGAATGTTCGTCGTATCGATCTGCAAAAACTCCTGCTGCGGGTGCTTTCTCCCGCCCTTCGGCGGAACGTTGGCCTTCGTCCCCTCCATTATTTTGAGGAGAGCCTGCTGTACACCTTCGCCCGAAACGTCTCTCGTTATAGACGGGCTGTCGCCTGTCTTTCTCGCGAGCTTGTCTATCTCATCTATATATATAATACCCTTTGATGCCCTTTCAAGGTCGTAATCCGCTGCCTGGAGAAGGCTGACTATCATGTTCTCTACATCCTCTCCGACGTATCCCGCCTCCGTGTAGCATGTGGCGTCTACGATCGTGAACGGCACGTCGAGCAGCCTCGCCAGCGTCTGCGCCAGGAGGGTCTTGCCGCTCCCCGTCGGGCCTATCATAAGGATGTTGCTCTTCTGAACCTCAATCTCCGAGTTACGCTTCCCGCCGTTGTAGGCGTTCAGCTCAACCCTCTTGTAGTGGTTGTAAACGGCTACCGACAGAATCTTCTTCGCCCTTTCCTGCCCTATCACGTACTCGTCGAGGAACTTCTTTATCTGGGACGGTGTGGGGAGCGTCGAGTAACGCTTCTTGAGTACGCCTTCCTTGGCGTCCTCGTCGGCGATTATCTCGTTACAAAGCTCGATACATTCGTTACAAATGTATACCGTCGGCCCGGCGATAAGCTTCCTGACTTCCTTTTGGCTCTTTCCGCAGAAAGAGCAGTAGAGCTTGCCTTCTTTCGTATCTCTTCTCGAGGTCACTTCTGAGCCTCCTCTCTCTTAGTAATTATAGCATCTACGAGCCCGTACTCTAACGCGTCATTTGGTCTCAGGAAAAAATCCCTGTCCGTATCCCTCGAAATCCTCTCGATGGGCTGGTTCGTATGCTTTGCGAGAATACGGTTTAGCTCCTCTCGCATCCTGAGGATTTCCTTCGCGTGTATCTCGACGTCGGTAGCCTGCCCCTCGAAGCCCCCGAGCACCTGGTGCAGCATCACCCTCGCATGGGGGAGTGCGTACCTCTTGCCCTTGGCGCCGGCGGCCAACAGAACGGCAGCCATGCTGGCCGCCTGGCCTATGCACATCGTGGCGACGTCGGGCTTGACGTACTGCATGGTGTCGTAAATCGCGAGCCCCGAAGTAACAACTCCGCCCGGCGAATTGACGTAGAGGTAGATGTCCTTGTCGGGGTTTTCCGACTCGAGAAACAAAAGCTGAGCAATGATGGTGTCAGCTACTGCATCGTTGATGGGTGATCCCAGGAAAACTATCCTGTCCCGCAACAAACGGGAAAAAATGTCGTATGCCCTCTCGCCCCTGCTAGTCTGTTCAATTACTATAGGTACATAGCTGGACATTATCTTTGAGTATACTGATTCTCCTATTTATTGTCAACGTGATTCGGCTCCCCCTTAACCTCCTCGATCGCTGCATTTTCTATAATAAAATCAATGACTTTTCGCTCGACTAGGTTCGCGTGGAGGCCCTCCAGCATGTCGTTCTGGCGGTATATTTCGCGCACCTGTTCCAGGGTCACATTGTACCCCGCGGCGACCTCCGAAAGACTCTTGTCGATGTCGTCTTCGGTCGCCGTTATCGATTCCTTCTTGGCTATCTCTGCGAGGAGTATCGAAGCCCTCACATTCTTGTCCGCACGCTCCAGTATGACGGCCTTTGCCTCTTCCCCGATGGCCGACGCCGGTATGCCCCTCTGCTGGAGCCCCTGCGCCGTGTTCCGCGCGAGCCGGGTTACTTCTTCGTTAACCAGGCTCTGCGGCGCCTCGACCGCGTTCTTCTCGACCAGCGCCTCGACGGCGGCCTGCCTGAGCTTGTTCCTCGTCTGCTGCTCGGCCTGCGCCTCGAGGTCCTTCTTCACGCTTTTCTTAAGCTCCTCGGCGTTCTCCTGCCCTACTTCCTTGGCAAGCTCGTCCGTAAGCTCGGGGATTATCCTTTCCTGAACGTCCTTAACCCTGAACTTGAAGCGTACGGTCTTCCCCGCAGCCTCTTTAATCTGAAAATCCTCTCCGTACTCGACGTCGAACTCTTTCTCCTCATCCTTCTTCATCCCGACTACGTTCTCCTCGAACTCGGGGATGACCCTTCCCTCGCCGACTACGAACCTGAGGCCCTCGCGTTTCAGGTCGTTCACCGGCTCGTCCCCGAGGAACCCCTCGAAGTCGACGATGACGACGTCGCCCTTCTCCGCCGCGTGCTCTCCCTCGTATGCCCTGGCTTCGGCCTTATGCTCCAGGTAATGCTGTATCGTGTGCTCCACGTCGTGGTCGGTTATCTCGGATACTTCCTTCTTTATGGGCAGGCCCTTGTACTCGCTAAGCTCCACCTCGGGCAGCACGTCGAAAATAGCCGAATACTCGAAGTCCTTGTCCATCTCGAACGGGTCCGGCGGGTTGATCTCCGGCCTGCTAATCGGATGGGCCGACACTTCCTTAAGCGCCTCTTCGAGCGAGCCTGTCACGAGCCTCGTCGCGGTCTCGCCGAGTATCTCCTTTTTAAACATCGATTCCACGACGCCCGCCGGTGCCTTTCCGGGACGAAATCCCTTTATTTTCGCGGTCTTCCGAATCTCGCCGAACACCTCGGCGCGCTTTTCCTTGACCACGTCTACGGGGATTATGACGTCCACTTTTTTCTGCGTCGCGCTTAAATTCTCAAGACTGACTTTCATCTGACTCTACCTCGCTCATTCTCGGGGATAAATTTATACAATATTTATAAGCCCTTATATTGTAATTAAAAGACTGTAATTATACCCGGAATTTGAGGGTGTAAAAGAATCCCGCCCGGGAGCGTGATAGTTATGATGCGGGTAGAGCGGCTGAGGGTTCAGGAATGCTGCAGATAACCCCTGGCCACTATCCTTCCCTCCCCCTGTCAGGGGGAGGGAGAAGGTGGGGGGTTACCTTATCTGTCATTCCTGCGCAGGCAGGAATCCATTCAGTTCACACGCCATCATTCCAATTCTCCGCCTTTTCCGAAATGGTTCCAGACTCGATTCAGGACCTGATCTTTTTCTCTGTCTTTTCGAGCAACGATTCCGAGCGAGCGAGGAATCGGGCGCCTTCGGCCGACTGCAAGAAAGCATATCCGGGACTGCTCGGAAATATCTCAAATTAAAACAGCGAGCAATCTATCTTTATGCCTTTAGCCTTTTCTCTTTGTCATTCCCTAATGCCTGTATAGGGAATCCAGTCTTAATCTTTTGCTTTTCATCCCCCCTTAGAAAAAGGGGGGTTAGGGGGGATTTATAAATTCCGAGCGCGTGAGGAATTGGACGCCCCCGCTTAAATCCTCGACGCTTATCCGGTACAGCGCATTATATTCATCAAAGTAAATAGGGGGGATTTAATCCTTTACCTCAAGAGTAGCCCCCCACCCCATCACAACAGGTCTATGTATATAAGGTATGCCGCGAGCACGAGCCCGAAAACCGCCGTGACTATGGCTATCACGTCCACCAGGAACCCGGCCGGCGCGAACTCGCCCTTTTCGAGATGGTTATACGTCCGCCTGTAACGGATGAGCCCCGCCAGCGTCAGCAGCACCCCGCCTATTATCGCCACGGTCCCGAGCCATACCGTAACCCCGGCTGTGCGCTCTTCACCGCCCATGAACTGGTGTATCGCGACGGCGAACCTCCCTATGGCGAACCCGAAGACGACGATGGCGATGCCGGTGCGCACCCACGCGAGGAACGTGCGCTCGTTGGCGAGATGGTCGCGTGCGCGGTTGGGGTTCTCGCTCAGAGGGCGGAGCGCGTCGTCTTTCCGGTCAGACATGCCCCTGATTTTACTTCATAGAAAGGTGGACATAAAGAGCGTGTTCATCAATCTTACCCTCTCCCCTCCGGGGAACGAATGCGAGCAAGCAAGCATTCGGACGCCCCCTGCCGACTGCACGAAAGTCTGTCTAGTACAGATCGAAAGTATACGAAACCAAAACAGGGCCAGGGTGAGGGGGTACCTTAATACAAATCAATCAAGGTCTGTCATTCCCAACGATTTCGAGCAAGCAAGGAATCACCACACTTCTGTCATTCCCGAATGCTTGTATCGGGAATCCAGTCTCTTAATCCCTAATAGCGAGGGTGCAAAGCACCCGCGGCAATCTCACGGACCACGCCCGCCATCCGCGCTCCCGGTGCCTGCAAACTCCTAACGCGCTACGTCGGGAAACACACGTGTGCGGCCCGTGACTTTTGCTAATTTTGGTCAGCCAAAAGTAGAAATCCTTTGCCTTTTATCCCCCCTTAGAAAAAGGGGGAACAATTCCGAACAAGTGAGGAATTGGACGCCTTTGCTTAAGACCTCGACTTTGATCTAGTACTGCGGATAACTGCCGCCATATCAAAACAAGGGGGGATTTTAAATTCCTGCTACGCCATCCCGCCCGCGTCTGCCCGCCCCAGCGTCCGGAGCCAGTTGTAATGCGACTTGAGCCCCGAGAAGAAACTCCCGTACGAGTTATACGTCACCCCGTACTCCCTGCACGTATCTTCAACTATGCGCGAAAGCGCCGGGTAGTTCACGTGGCATATCCTCGGGAACAGATGGTGCTCCACCTGAAAATTGAGCCCGCCGAGATACCACGTCAGCAGCGTATTGTTCCTGTCGAAGTCCGTCGTCGTGCTAAGCTGATGCACCATCCAGCTCGTCTCCATCTGCTCCTCGCCCTCGGGCCTCACCGGGAACCCCGCATCCTCGTTACAATGCGCGAGCTGAAAGACGACCGACATTATAAGACCCTGAAGGAGCGTCACGAGAACGTAGAACCCTAGAACGTTGAGCACCGGGTAGAAGAACGACGGCACGACGAACGCCATCGTAAAGAAAAAGAGCTTCCCGCCGAAGAAGACGACGACGTCCCAGCCCTTCGGACGCTCGATCTTGTGCCCGTTTATCTTCCCGGTGAAGTAAACGTAAAAGTCGTCGAACACGTGCCACTTAATCGCGAGAAAGCCGTAAAGGAACCATATATAAATGTGCTGCCAGCGGTGGAAAAAGTAGCGCTTGTGATGCGGGCTCAGCCGCGCGAATACCCCCGCCTCGATGTCGTCGTCGTGCCCCGCGATGTTGGGGTACGAGTGATGAAAGTAGTTGTGCTTTCTGTACCACAGATACGAGCTTCCGCCGATGAGGTCGAGGAACATGCCCATGCCCTTGTTGACCCACGTCCGCTCCGAATACGCCCCGTGGAGCGCGTCGTGCATCACGTTAAAGGAAAGTGCGTTCAGCGCGACGCTAAGCGACAGCACCGAGAGCAAGAGCCCCCACGCCGGGAGACCCGCGAAGACCAGGAGTCCGTACGACGCGGCGACCCACGCGACGGATATCCCCGTTTTGAGATACATGTGTGCGCTGTCCTTGCTGGATAGATCGTTCTCGTTGAAATATTTCGAAACCCTTTTCCTGAGCTCCCTTTCGAAGTCCGTGTTCGGAGAAAAGCGTATCTTCGTGTTCGCGTGTGAAGCCGTGCCGTTATCTGCCTGAAGTGTGCTCATGTACCAGCCTTTAGCCATCGCCCCCTCGGGCGTGGCGAGTATATTTTGCGATTGTTTCGAAGCCCGGTAAGGCAGGCCGGTAGAGGAATCTCAACCGGCGGAAGGGCCCCGAGTACGGTAATCAACCGGACCGTTTTACTACCCCTTCTCTTCGCCGCTTTCGCCTTCAGCCGCGGCGCTTTGGAACACGAAAGGTCCGGAAGACCTGTTCCGGGGTAATTCGAATCGGGGGATATTATAACGGTATCACTCGGGATTCACAATCAGAGTATCCCTAGTGCTAGACAAAACACAGAAAACCCTCTATTGAGTTACTTAATTAATGATGATACTATGTGTCAATATGGGAAATGGAGGTTTGAGTTATGAAATTAGAATCATTAAGGATACAGAATTTCCGAGCTATAGATGACGAAACAATACATTTTGATGATTACACCTGTTTAATCGGTGCTAACGGATGTGGCAAATCCACAGTGCTGTGTGCACTGAACATTTTTTTCAGAGAGACTAGCGGGTCATCTTTGAATTTGATCAACTTGGAAAAAGAAGATTTTCACAATGGCGATACCACAAAACCCATTTATATAACTGCTACCTTCACGGATCTAACTGAAGATGCTAAAACCGATTTTGCTGATTACTATCGACAGAACAAACTAATTATAACTACCAGTGCTGAATTTGATCCCGAAACTGGCACAGCAGTAACATTTCAGCATGGACAAAGAACTGGTATGAATGATTTCAAAAAGTTTTTTGAAGAGAAAGATGACGGTGCAAAATCAGCAGATCTAAAAGAAATCTATAATGAATACAAACAAAAATACCAAGATCTACCAGCTGCGTCATCTATACCTAACATGAGTAATGCTTTGCGTACATACGAAGAAAGCCATGCAGAGCTCTGTGATCTTATCATAAGCGAAGATCAATTCTATGGTTTTTCAAAAGGAGCGAACAGATTAGCGAACTATATCCAGTGGGTTTTTGTACCCGCGGTAAAGGACGCTTCAAATGAACAAACAGAAGCCAAAGATAGTGCATTGGGTAAGCTGCTCGCTAGAACTGTTAGAGCCAAAATCAACTTTCAAGATCCATTAAAAAAATTGAAGGATGAAACTAAAACTAAATATGAAGAATTAATATACGGGTACCAATCTGAATTGGACCAACATACTGCTACGCTTCAGGCTAAGATTATCGAGTGGGCAAACCCAAATGTAAATATAAAACTAGAATGGCAACAAGATCCTAACAAAACGGTTAAGCTCGATGAACCATTTGCACAAATAATAGCAGGGGAAGGCCCGTTTACGGGCAATATTGCAAGATTAGGCCATGGACTTCAGAGATCCTATCTAATGGCACTACTTCAAGAATTATCAATGTCAAAAGTTGAGACAGCTCCAACATTGTTGCTCGGATGTGAAGAGCCGGAATTGTATCAACACCCACCTCAAATTAAACACCTAGCAAATCTTTTACAAAATCTAAGTGAACAAAACTCACAAATAATCATAACGACGCACAGCCCCTATTTCATTTCAGGAACCACTTTTGAAAATGTCCGACTAGTAAGAAAAGACATTTCTACTTCAAAAGCGCAATTCTATCAAATCACATTTGATGAAATAGATGATCTCATTAGGCAAGTAGAAGGTGATAAGATAGCGCGTCCAATGGGGGTTCTTGCAAAAATACATCAATCGCTACAACCATCTCTAAATGAAATGTTTTATAGTCCAAAATTGGTTTTTGTAGAGGGATTAGAAGATATAGCTTATATAACAACCTATTTAAACCTAATGAATATGTATGATGAGACTAGAAGATTAGGTATCCATATCGTTCCCACACACAATAAGTCTAATATGATACTGCCTCTATGCATTGCAAAGAAATTCAATATCCCGACATATATAGTTTTTGACTCAGATAGTCATTTAGAAGACAAGAACGGAAGTAAAAGCAAACATAAAAAGAACAACACTACTTTACTAAAATTGGTAGGAATCAAAGACCCTGTTCCCTTTCCGGATGATAATTTCTGGGGTGGCAATGTCACTATGTGGAAGTCCGAAATTGGAAAAGAAATAAAATCTGATTTTGACCCCAGAGATTGGGAAAGATATTCCGATCAAATTAGAAATAAATATGCTAAAGAGAAAGATTTAAACAAAAATTACCTGTATATTGCAGACACTCTGGAGATGGCTTGGAACGACGACAAGAAATCCGAAAATCTTCAGAAGCTGTGCATAGAGATACTAGAATTTGCAAAACAGTAATTTGAGAAGAATTTTATAATTCACACCCCCGCCTCATGCTCGCGGCAGATTTTGAGGCTGTCCCCGTCCGAGAGCGGTTCCAGCGTGAGCCCGCACTGGTGCGATCCGGGGAAGGCATTCTCCCTGAAGAACTTGCACGTCCGGCATACGCCGAACGTCCGGCCGCCGTTTCGCCTCTGGAGCCCCGTGAGGATTTTTGTAAGGAGCTCCGTCAGCGTCTCCTTCTCCCCCGGCTCCATCTTGACGAGCGCCTCGGCGAACGCCTCCGGGACGGCGCCGTCGCCCGTCATTTTCCGGCCCATGGCGGTGAGGACGAGATGCACCACCCTGCCGTCCTCCTTGTCGGGGCGCTTTTTGAGGAGCCCCTTCCTTTCGAGGACCCCTATGCTCTGCGAGGTCGTCCCCTTCGTCGCGCCCAGGTAATCCGTGACGCCCGCGGGCGTGTCCGAATAGCGGTTACAGACCGAGAGGTACCCGAGTATCTCCCTGTGCACTGGTTCGAGGCCGCCCGATGCGCGCGCCCCGGCCCGCATCAGATTCCCCAGCCTCTCGACAAGAGACAGTATTTTAGCCTCGTCCTGCATGCCCGTAATTGTATCGTGTCGAAACCAGCTTGACAATCCCGCACACGCGGGAGATAATAGTATCGACTCGAAACTATTATACAGGAGGTTTGAAGAAATGAGTAAAGCTGTTTTCTACCACGCGGGATGTCCCGTATGCGTAAGCGCGGAAAAGGGCGTCGCCCTGGCCATAGACCCGGGCAAGTACGACGTCGAGATCGTTCATCTGGGTGAAGAGAAGGCAAGGCTCGCCGAGGCCGAGGCCGCGGGCGTAAAGTCCGTCCCGGCTCTCGTGCTCGACGGGCAGGCTTTTCACATCAACTTCGGGGCGTCGATAGACGACCTGAGGTAAGCGGTTCACGGGCGCCCCGCCACCGGGCCTCCGGCGGGGTGCCCCTTGCGGCCTATACATGTAACCGCCATCGCCGCCCCATCTACGATTGGACCCGTCTCCCGGGGATTGACACGGATTCCGCCGTATGATAATTCTATGGAGGGATGGTATTTGGAAATTCATTAATACACTACCTATCCCCGGAGGTTTGAATATGAGGCAGATTCTCGCGCTTACCGCTCTTATGGCGTTATCCGCCCCGGTCGCGTTTGCGGGTGGGCCTGTGATACCTATAGAAAGTGTGCCAACCCTAAGCGAGTGGGGGATGATCGTTGCGGCCGCGTCTCTCTTGCTGGCGGGCGTTTTGTTCTCGATATACAGAAGGCGTGCGGCGAAAGCATAAGGCGTAATACCGCGCCCTAGCCTATAGCGGGAACATCCGGACATAATACTGCGGTCCTTGACCGTATACGAAAGATGTATGCCCGGGCGTCTAACGCTTCTCGGTTACAACGTTCAGTCCCAGCCTGTGCTCGCCGCCGGGGGGGATGTGAACAATATCGTCGCCTGCATTCGCGGCTTCAACGCAGACAAAACGAAGATAGTCGTCGTCTCCGAGGTCGCTCATACTCTCTGCTTTTTCCTTCCACGGGTTCCAAACCA
>JBFWTW010000075.1:0-13230 GCA_050247635.1 Candidatus Dadabacteria bacterium
CGAGGCGTTCAGGAATCCCGACACCCTCGAAGCCCTTAAAGAGAAGGTCGCCTACTTCGAGGAGGAGCTTAAAGAGTTCGAAGGGCTGCCCCACGTCGGCAACGTAAGGAGCAAGGGACTCATGGCAGGCATAGAGCTCGTTGTGGACAAGGAGTCCAAAGACCCCTACGCCGCCGAGACGGCGATAGGCTGGAAGGTCGCCGAGCATGCCATGGAGGACGAAGTTCTTCTCCGCCCGCTCGGTAACGTCGTCGTCCTCATGCCGCCGCTCGGAATCCCGATGGACGATCTTAAAAAACTGGTCCGCGTCACATACGAATCCGTACGGCGCGCGACGGAAGGCGAGCCTAATAACGGCAACCCCTGAATACCGAGATGAAAAACCCACTCGACTGGATTGAAAGCGACCTGGAGCGGATAAAAGAGAAGGACCTCTTCCGCATTCTCACCGAGCTCGAAACCGGGCAATCCCCGGACATAACCATAGACGGGAAGAATTATATACTCCTCGGCTCTAACGGTTATCTCGGTCTTTCGGTGGACCCGGCGGTGAAAAAGGCTGCCCTGGAAGCGCTCGAAAAATACGGCGCGGGCTCAGGCGGGTCGCGCCTCGTAAGCGGGAGCACCGACCTTCACCGTGAGCTCGAATACTGCATCGCCCGCTTTAAGAAGACCGAGGCCGCCATACTCTTCAGCTCCGGTTATCTCGCCAACGTCGGGACGATATCATCGCTCGTCGGCGAGGGCGACGTAGTCTACAGCGACGAGCTTAACCACGCATCAATAATCGACGGGTGCAGGCTCTCGAAGGCCGAAATAAAAATCTATCCCCACCTCGACACCGGCAGGCTCGAATCGCTCCTTCGCGAAGACAGCGGGCGGGAGTGCAGAAAGCTAGTAGTCACCGACACTGTATTCAGCATGGACGGCGACGTTGCTCCGCTCAGGGAGATTACGGAGCTGTCCGAGAAATACGGCGCGGCGCTGATGGTGGACGAGGCGCATGCTACGGGAGTCCTCGGCAAGCGCGGCAGCGGAGCGACGGAATACTTCGGCGTCGAAGCGTGCGTGCCGGTTGTAATGGGCACGCTCTCGAAGGCAGTGGGCTCACTCGGGGGTTACGTCGCCGGGAGCCAAAAGCTCATCGACTTCATAAGGAACCGCGTCAGGAGCTACATCTTCGATACTTCCCTTCCGGCCCCTTCGCTCGCGGCGTCCATAGCCGCCATACGCATCATCGAAAACGAGCCCGAAAGAAGGGAGCGTCTCTGGTCGCTCATACACCGTTTCAAGGCCGGTATAGAATCCATTGGGCTTACGGTCATGCCGTCCGATTCGGCAATAGTGCCGGTCCTCGTGGGCGAAGCCGCCCCGGCCCTCAGGTTCGCGGCTGTGCTCAGGGAGCGCGGCGTATATACGCCGGCAGTCAGGCCGCCTTCGGTGCCGCCCGGCATGTGCAGGATAAGGGTGACGCTCATGGCGACCCACACCGAAGAGCAGATCGACACGGCTCTGGATGCGTTTCAGGCGGCGAGGGATGCTGTTCCGGATGTGAAGTGACGTGCATTGCCTGGATTAGTTTTCAGTATCTGGACTCTTTCTCTTGCCGTTGGCCGGCAGAAGCGCCTTCATTTTCGTCCATATGGCGCTCGGCTTTCTATCTTCACCTTCAGCCTTGCCGGACTTTGTCTTATTATCGCCAAGAAAGCCCATCACCTGTGTGTTGAACTCTTCCGGCCTCTCGATGAACGGCAGATGGCCCGTACCCTCGAGAATCACCAGCGTCGAGTCGGGGATTCTCTTGGATAGCTCGAGCGCGCTCTCGGGCGAGACTATCCTGTCCTGGGCCCCGTTAATTAGAAGCGTCCTGGATCTTATCTCGCCGACCCCGGTCCGTGAATCATAGCCTATACCGGCCATGAGCTGCCTCCTCCATGCGTATTCCGGCTGAGGGTTTTCGAGCCTCCACTCGACTATACGGTCGATTTCCTCGGAGTGATTGTTGAAGTACTCCTCCGAAAAGGCGAGCGAAAGGCTATGGCGCATCCGCTCGGCCTCGCTCATGGTGTACTCCAGCCGTACCGGCCCCCTGAGGCCGCTCCCGGCTGCGGGAATAAACCCCCACAGCCTGAGGAATCCGTTGAGGAAGGGCGACTTCCCGGTAATCGGCTTGCCCGGCCCTGAGTTCGTCGAAACCAGGACCAGGTTCCGCACCATTTCGGGCCTCGTGATGGCAAGCTCCTGGGCGATATAACCCCCGAGCGATACACCGAGCACGTGGGCCGACTCAATTCCGAGCTCGCTTAGAAGCCCGGCCGCGTCTTCGGCCATAAGCTCTACTGTGTACTCCGAATCGGGCTTGTCCGTATTACCCGCTCCCCTGTTGTCGAATATGATGACCTTGTGGCTCTTCGAAAGGACGGGTACCTGCTTGTACCACATCCAGCTCGAATACCCCAGTCCCTCAATCAGAAGAAGCGGCTCACCTGAGCCGTGCACTTCGTAGTAAATGTTCACGCCGTTTGTGCAAACGGTCCCTGACGAAGGCTCTCTCATGCTGATATGGCTTTCTTTCTATGAATATCGATTCCGTTGTTTGCAGATTTAATAGATCCCGGCTTCTGTTTGTCGAACTCGTCGAACGCCTCGTTGACGGCCTGCATAGCATTTATAGCCGCCGGAAAACCGGCATAGAGCGCCATCTGGAGGATTATCTCCGTTATCTCTTTCTTTGTGACGCCGACGTTCAGGGCGCATATAGTATGCACCTTAAGCTGCTGGGGGGACGTCCCAAGCGCCGTAAGGGCCGCCAGAGTAGCTATCTCCCTCGACCGCAGGTCTAGCCCGGGCCTTCTGTAGATATCGTTGAAGGCAAATTCCATTATGTACTGGGCAAGGTCCGGGCTTAGAGACTTCAGGCGCTCGAGGGATTTCTCGGCACCTTCACCCTTGATTTCCCTGAATTTCTCAATACCCTGTTTGTATCTGGTCATTGCTTTCTCCTATGACTATAATGTAAGGTTGAAAACCACCGAGTCAAGTAAAATCTTCGCATCTGCTTACAATCGAGCGCTATCAAAATACTGTAATTAGGCTATATTGCAAGATATTCAGATGTTAATTTGTGCAATTGCTAATTTAGTGTTCGCATGCTCTTCGCGCTCTTCGCAGTGCTTACAAACAGGATTTTACGACCGAATCGGCCCTCCCCGATCGATTGACAATCACCCCGCCGTCCTATAAATTCTTGAAAGAAAATTCATCTATATATGGAGGTACCGCGATATGGATTGGGGTATGAAAAACAGGATGGCCAGGATAATAAACCCCAAAACGGGAAGGGCCGTTATGCTTGCCTTCGACCACGGGTATTTTCTCGGGCCGACTCACGGGCTCGAAGTGCCGAGGGATACGATCGCCCCGTTAATGCCATACGCGGACACCATCATGCTGACCCGCGGGGTACTCCGCACATCCGTTGACCCGGATTCCGGGGCTAACGTAGTGCTCAGGGTTTCCGGCGGTACGAGCATCGTAGGCGCCGACCTCTCGAACGAAGGTCTCACAACGTCTTTTAAGGATGCGATAAAGCTCAACGTAGCCGGCGTCGGCATATCCGTATTCGTCGGAAGCGAGCACGAGCGTCAGACCCTTCTTAACCTGGCCGAGCTGATAAACCTCGGTGAGGAATACGGCATTCCCGTCCTCGGCATCACGGCCGTAGGAAAGGAGCTCGAAAAGAGGGACGCCAGGTATCTTTCCCTCTGCTGCCGCATATGCGCCGAGCTCGGAACCCACATCGTAAAGACATATTATTGTGAAGAGTTCGAAAAGGTCACGGGCAGCTGTCCCGCGCCAATTGTGATAGCCGGCGGGCCCAAGCTCGAAACCGAAATGGACGTATTCGATATAACGTACGGTGCAATTCAGCAGGGCGCGGTTGGCGTAGACATGGGAAGAAACATCTGGCAGAACAGCTACCCCGTTGCAATGCTCCGGGCCGTGCGCTCTATAGTCCACGAAAACAACAATCCGAAACAGGCGCATGACCTCTATCTTTCTCTCAAGAACGACGAGTCGAGAAAGATAGCGAGTGCGTAAAGCCGGCCCGAATCACAGTCGAGTCGTTAAAATTCTCCGGAGTGCGTACTGAAACATGCGTGTAGCTATGTACTATAGCAACAGCGACGTGAGGCTCGAAGAAATGCCGGTGCCGAAGATCGGCCCGGGCGAGATCCTCATGAAGGTGCATGCAAGCGGCATTTGCGGGAGCGATCTCATGGAATGGTACCGCCTCCCGAAGGCCCCGCTCGTCCTCGGCCACGAGGTAGCGGGCGAGGTCGCCGAGGTAGGCGACGGGGTGAAAAATTTCGCCCCGGGCGATCGTATAATAGCCACCCATCACGTGCCCTGTAACACATGCCGTTCCTGCCTCAGGGGAAATCACTCATCCTGCCAGACGCTCAGAACGACTCATTTCGACCCTGGCGGATTCGCGGAATATATCCGCTTGCCCGCGATCAACGTCGATAGGGGTGTGCTCAAGCTTCCGGACGGCGTCACCTATGACGAGGCATCTTTCGTCGAGCCGCTCGGGTGCGTCATAAGGGGGCAGCGCCTTGCTGGCTTCGGCATGACCGACAGCGTGCTGGTCATGGGGAGCGGCATCACGGGCCTGCTCCAGATACAGCTCGCGCGCGCGCAGGGCGCGGGCCGCATCATCGCGACGGACGTGAACGACTACAGGCTACGGGCTGCGCTTTATTTCGGCGCCGACGCTGCGATCGATGCCGGGGACGACGTGGCTTCAAAGGTAAGGGAAGCAAACGAGGGCAGGCTCCCCGACATGGTCATAGTCTGCACGGGGGCCGTATCGGCCATACAAAGCGCATTCAAGCTCACGGACAGCGGCGGGACGATTCTCTTTTTCGCCCCTTCAGGGCCCGACGCTAAAATGTCCGTTCCTTTCAACGATTACTGGTGGTCCGGAATAAAGACCGTAAGCTCCTACGCGGCCGCCCCGGGGGACCTGGCGCTGGCTCTAGAGCTTATAAGGGCGCGGAGGGTGAACGTGAAGGATATGGTGACGCACAGGATTCCTCTGGCCGAAACGGGACGCGGCTTCAAAATGGTCGAAGAAGCCCACGATTCCATAAAAATTATAGTCCAGCCTGACCACTAAGCATATTTTACTTTGCGCCGAGGAGCGACCTCAGAATCGTGCTTACGATTGCGAGTATAAGGGCCGCGAAGAAGGCTGTCCAGAAACCGGCGACGTGGAACCCCGATATAAGAGAGCTCGCCAGCATCAGCATGAGCCCGTTTATCACGAGCAAAAATATACCGAACGTGAGTATCGATATTGGGATAGTTATGATTTTGAGGAAGAGGCCGATAGTCGCGTTTATAAGACCGATAATGATCGCCGCGAAAAGGGCGGTACCTATGCTTTCCACCTGAAATCCGGGAAGTATATGGGCAACAATCAGAAGGCTGGCTGCGCTGATAATCCACTGAATCAGAATCGATTTCATTTTCTCCTCCTCTCCTTTGTGAAGTACGCCTGATATCCATAGTAATATATTCAGTGAAAAATAAAAAGGTAGGTTTTCGAATATAAGAAGGTACTTCTGCGGCTTTTCGGCTCTTGCCGAGTGCGCCTTCGCCGTCTTTGACACCCCCCTCATAAACTCCTAAACTACCGTTATGGAAAAACCGGTTTTGTATCTCATCGACGGCAGCTCGTACATATTCAGGGCCTACTATGCAATAAGGCATCTCAGCACCTCTTCCGGCTTCCCGACAAATGCCGTGTACGGGTTCAGCTCGATGCTTTTCAAGTTCATAAAGGACTACAACCCCGCGCTCCTCGGCATGGTATTCGACGCCAAGGGCGACACTTTCAGAAACGAGATGTACAGCCTGTATAAGGCCAACAGGTCCGCCCCGCCGGACGACCTCGTGCCGCAGTTTCAGAAGATATTCGACGTCGTGGATGCCTTCAAAATGCCGCAGTTCATGATAGAGGGCTTCGAGGCAGACGACATTATAGGGACCATCGCCAGGAGGATGGAGGACGCGGGCTACGACATCGTCATAGTTACCGGCGACAAGGATTTCAGCCAGCTCGTCTCGGACAGGATTACGCTCCTCGACACGATGAAGAATAAAACCACGCTCATCGCCGACGTCGTAGAGAAGTACGGCGTCCCTCCCGAAAAAGTCCTGGATATCTTCGCCCTCATGGGGGATGCCGTGGACAACATTCCGGGCATAAAAGGCATTGGAGAAAAGACCGCCATTAACCTGATAAAGACCTACGGCTCGCTGGAGGCTCTCCTCGGCGACCCGCCCGGATTGCCGGAGAGGTGGGCGAAGCTCATACGAGAAAAAAAAGAGGATGCTCTTATGAGCAGGGAGCTGGCGACTATCAAGACCGACATGGAAATGGACGTTAGCGTGGACATGTTCAGGTACGGAGGCTTCGACAAGGAGAAGCTCGGGAGCCTTTTTCGCGAGCTCGAATTCAAGAATCTCATGCGCGAGCTCGGCGAGCTCGAAGAGCCGCCCCCGGCCGATAACGGAAACGAGGAGACGGGGAGCGCCGTCCCTTACGACAATTATATCGCGGTGCTCAAGGAAGAGGAGCTCGAAAACGTAATAAAAAGGATAGGGGAAACTGGCGAGGTGTCGCTCGACCTCGAAACGACGTCGCAGGACCCGATGCTCGCGGAGATAGTGGGAATCTCGCTTACTCCGGCGCCGCACGAATCGTACTACGTCCCGGTTGCGCACAGGGCGCTCTCCGACGCGGCTGTGAAGCAGATGCCGCTTGCCGGCGTGCTGTCGAAGCTGAAACCGGTACTCGAGGACCCGGAAGTCCGAAAGATCGGCCAGAATCTAAAGTACGAGATCGTAGTTCTCGAAAGGAACGGGATTACGCTCAAAGGCATATTCTTCGATACGATGATCGCCGCGCACATGCTGGATTCCTCGCGGCTCAGCTATAGCCTCGACGAGCTTTCGAGGGTTTTCCTCGGCCACCTGATGATATCGTACAAAGACGTTACTGGTACGGGAAAAAGCAAGATCCCCTTCGACGAGGTGGAGATAGAAAAGGCCAAGGTGTATTCGTGCGAGGATTCGGACGTCGCCATGCTGCTTTATAAAAAACTCGAGCCCGAGCTCGAAAAAGCCGGCCTTGTCGATGTTTACAGGGAGACGGAGCTTAAATTCATAGAAGTGCTCGCGCGTATAGAGATGAACGGCGTCAGGGTCGATCCTCTTAAGCTGAAAGAGCTTTCGAAGGAGTTCGATGTAGGCCTCAAGGAGCAGGAAAAGGAAATATATGCGGCAGTAGGGTACGAGTTCAACCTAAATTCCCCGATCCAGCTGAGGGAGGTTCTGTTCACTACGCTCGAGCTTCCGAGTAAGAAGACTACGAAGACCGGCGAGGCGTCGACGGACGTCGAGGTGCTGACGGACCTCAGCAAGTTCCATCCCGTACCCGAAAAGGTGCTCGAGCACAGGACGCTTTCGAAGCTTAAGTCCACTTATCTCGATGCTCTGCCCAAGCTTATTAATCCCGCGACGGGGAGGCTCCACACGTCCTTCAGCAGGGTGGGCTCGTCAACAGGGAGGCTCAGCTCGAGCGACCCAAATCTTCAGAACATCCCCATCAAAACGGCGCAGGGGAGGCGTATAAGGGAGGCGTTCATTCCTGACGAGGGGAATGTTCTTCTCTCGGCCGACTACTCACAGATAGAGCTCAGGCTCCTGGCGCATTTTTCGGATGACGAGAGTCTTATCGAGGCTTTTCAGACAGGGAGCGACATTCACAGCCGCACCGCGGCTGAAATATTCGGGGTGACCGAAGATCTAGTAACACCCGATATGAGAAGGCTCGCCAAGAGTATTAATTTCGGCATCATCTACGGGATAAGCGCGTTCGGCCTAGCAAAGCAGCTGGGGACCTCTGTGTCGATAGCAAAGAGCTATATCGATGAGTATTTCAAGCGCTACGGAAAGGTTAGGGAGTACATAGACAAGACTATCGCGGATGCTGTGGAGAAGGGTTATGCGGAGACGATACTGGGCAGGCGGCGGCCTATACCCGAGCTGACGTCGGGGGACAGGAACAGAAAAGGCTTCGGCGAGCGGGCGGCCATGAACACGCCTATCCAGGGCTCGGCAGCCGACATCATCAACATCGCCATGATACGAATCCATGACGAGCTCGCCCGGGGATTCAAATCACGTATGATACTCCAGGTGCACGACGAGCTTCTCTTCGATGTCCCGGAGGACGAGATCGAAGCTCTTTCCAAGATGGTGAAGTTGGAGATGGAAGGGGCGTGGGAGCTTAAGGTCCCGGTTATCGTCGAAATGGGGACCGGCAAGAACTGGGCCGAAGCCCACTAGCCCTTGCCGGTTCGTGTGCGCTTGTGTGTAAATCCTTTATCCGTCTATCAGCGTACAGGTGCTCGGGTTTACGCTGGAAGTTCCGCTCTGAACGACGGCCGATTTCCCGTTCCCGCCGCTTATGGTGCATTGATTCTGCGGGTCGATCTCGACCGCGGAAGACCCGGCTGTCCTTATCCCGTTTTCCCTGAGCGACGCAATGAATATGTTGTTGTCAACCGGGGTTACCGTGCGGGCCAGCCTTACGAAGGTGTTGTTGTTCGTCCTTATTCCGTCCCTGTTGGCACTTACGCTGATGTCCTCGTCGGCTTCGAGGAGGACCAGGCCGAAGTTTTCGGCGTGGATGCCTTCCTTACAGTCAATCAGGGTGATATTGCGTGCGGCGATCTCGACCCTGGCGTCGCCCTGGACGTTTATGCAGTTATTGCCATTCCCGTCTATGTTGAAGTCGGCTTCGAGGGAGTCGAAGATTATTTCGTCGAAGCTCTTGGCGCGTATCCGGTTCTGGAATACAACCCAGTTCTCGACAATTATCGCGCCGGGGGACGTCTGCAGTACAACATCGAACTCGACGTCGCTGTCGCGGGTGACCGATATGATTCTCGAAAGCGTGTAATCCGGGCCTTCGAATTCGATTCTGACCGTGTTGAAGTCGGACTTGAACTTGAGGTTGAATTCACCGAACTGGTTGGTACGCGTGGATTTCTTTCTCCTGTTGTTTTCGAAGATGCTTACCCTTATGTCGGATACGGGGCCGTCTATCACCTGAAGCACCGTTCCGTTGATCCTGGTTTGTTTGCCGCCGCCACCGCCACCACCGCCGCCGCAACCCCAGAATCCATACGATACGAACGATGTCATTAAAAGCAGAATTACCAGGAATGAATGCTTATTCAGAAATTTCGCCATTATCCTATCCTCCATTTTTAGGTGCCGCACTCTTCCCTAGAGTATCGACACATTATTTCAATATTAACCGGAAACGCTTAATTTTTATATAGGGTTTGTCGAAATCCTGTCGAAAAAATAACGACAAAAGGCCAGGCTTATCGACTACTAGAGCCGGGTAATCGTTTATCTGTGCAGCGGCGGCTAAAACGGGCCATTCCCTTTACCCTAGAAAGGGTTTGATTTTTCGGCGGGGTGTCTATTAACTATAGTATAGGGGCAGACGGCTTATAACCTGCCGTAGGGGATACAAACGGCATAGAGGTGGTGTGTTGACTCGAAAAAGCGTTGGCATTCTCGGCGCGACAGGCTATACCGGGGCTGAGCTCCTGAGGATTCTCCTAGGGCATCCCGGGGTATCGGTCGAGTGGCTGACTTCCGAAAAGTTCGCGGGCCGGAAAATAAGCGACGTTTTTCCCGGGCTCAGGGGGTTTTGCGGGCTCGAATGCCGGAGCGTCTCTTCATTCAAGGACCTGCCCGAAGTTGAGCTCGTTTTCTCGTGCCTCCCGCACGGGACCGCCATGCACTTTACGGGGCGGCTCCTCGACAATGGTGTCCGGGTGATCGATTTCAGCGCCGACTTCAGGTTCAAGGACCCTGCCCTTTACGAAGGCCTTTATAAAGCGAAGCACAGGCTGCCTCAGTATATAAGCGATGCCGTTTACGGCATCCCCGAAATATTCAGGGAGGATATACGCGGCGCACATCTCGTGGCGAATCCCGGGTGCTACGCTACGGGCGTCATACTCGGGGTTTTGCCTCTCCTGAAGGAAGGCCTCGTAGACGAAAACTCCATAATAGCCGACGCAAAATCGGGTGAATCCGGGGCGGGCAGGGCGCCTTCGCTCGACCATCATTTCCCCGAATCGAACGAGAACGCGCGCCTTAATCCCGGCGCCGCCTCGCACCAGGGGCCCGAAATGGAGGAAGTGCTTTCCTCCGCCGCGGGAAAGAGGGCCGGCGTTACGTTCGTCCCGCACAATATCCCCGTAAACCGCGGCATACTGACGACTGTATACACGAAACTGAAATCCGAAGCGGATACGGCGGGTGTCCTGAAAGCGTTCGAGGATTTCTACAAGGGCGAGCCCTTCGTCCGAGTATGTTCCGAAGGGAGGCTCCCGGATATCAAGGACACGAGGTATACCAACTCATGCAGTATAGGGGTTACGATGAATAGGGACGCGGTGCTGACGGTCGTGTCTCTCGACAATCTCGTAAAGGGCGCATCCGGCCAGGCGGTGCAGAATATGAATCTAATGCTCGGGTTCCCCGAAACGGAGGCCCTCGGCTTTCAGGGGATGTTCCCATAGGCGGGTGCGGCTCATGCGGACTATGAACGACATATTTCTCGAAAGCGTAAGGAGGTTCAGCGGACGGCCCGCGATTATCGACGGGGAGAGGATTCTCAGCTACTCTGAGCTCGGCGTAGCCGTGGGGTCCCTGGCCGCGTTCCTGGCCTCGAGCGGGGTAGGAAAGGGCGACAAGGTCGCGATACTTCTTCCGAACTCCGCCGAATTCGCCGCCGCCTTTTACGCCTCGGCCTTGCTTGGCGCCGTGTCTGTACCCATCAACAATCTCTGCAAGGAAGACGAGATAAGGTTCTACGTGACAGACTCGGGGGCGCGTGTGCTTTTAACGGACGCCGCTTTGAAAGAGACTGCCGAAAGGGCCGTTTCGGAATCGGGAGCCGGCGTTGCGGTTGTGCGCGGCGAGGGGGCGGACTGGAGCGCGGGGGCGGCCGAAGCCGGGAACCTTGCGGCGGCCGAGGTCGAACCCGACGCGGATGCCATATATCTTTACTCGACGGGCTCGACGGGGAAGCCCAAGAGGGTCGTGCGGACTCATCAGAACCTCGCGGCCCTCGCGGAAAACCATTCAGACACCGCCGGTTTCGGGGATACCGACAGGGTGCTTTTCGTCGTTCCCCTCTCGCACACATACGCGTTCGGGAATTTCATAAGCTCTGTCCGGGGCGGGGCAGCCTCGGTAATGCTGGAGCAGTTCAACAGGAACGGGGTGCTCGACGTGCTGGAAAGCGAGGCCGTGACGATATTCCCCGCCGTTCCCGTCATGCTGGACGCACTGGCCGGAACGTTCACGCCCGGGGAAAAGGACCTTTCCCACCTGAGGCTCGCAATCTCGGCCGGGGCTCCGCTGAGGGAGGAAACGTTCAGGAAATTCCACGAGAGGTTCTCCATTTATCCCCGCCAGCTCTACGGCTCGACGGAGACGGGAGTCATATCCATCAACCTCGCCGAGGATATAGAGAATCGGGCGGCGTCGGTCGGAAGGCCCGTGAACCATGTGATCGTAAAGGTTTTCGGCGACGGCGGGGAGGAGCTCGAAACCGGTGCCGAGGGTGAGCTGGCGGTTAGGAGCCCTTCGATGACCCGGGGCTACGACGGCCTCCCTGAGGAAACGGAGAAGGTCTTCAGGAACGGATACTATTTCACTGGGGACCTCGGAAAGGTAGACGCAGAGGGATACATTTATATAACCGGGCGGAGGAAATTCTTCATAAACGCAGGCGGGTATAAGGTTGACCCGGCCGAGGTAGAGAATGTGCTCCTCGACATGCCGGGGATTACAGAGGCTGCCGTCCTGGGGGTCGAAGACAAAAGCGGAAAGGAGCACGTGAAAGCCGTCCTCGTCTCGGAAAGACCTGTCACAGCGGGCGAGGTGGCCGCGCACTGCAGGGGAAGTCTCGCGGATTACAAGATCCCTCTCGCCATAGAATTCAGGGATGCCCTCCCGCGAAGCCCGGCTGGCAAGGTTTTAAAGGAGCAGCTAAAGTAGCTTTAAAGGCGAAGCATATGAACGACGTTTCCGAAAGGGTGAGGAAGGTGCTCGAAGCGAGCCTCCCAGAAGGGGTGATCACCGAAAATATAGACGATGATTTTCCGCTTATAGAGCTGGGGGTGGGTATAGATTCGGTCGCGCGGCTCGAGCTGTTGGTCGCGCTGGAGCAGGAGTTCCGCGTAAGGCTCGACGAGGGGGAGATCACACCCGAGTTCTTCGAATCCCTGGGCGCGATGTCGCGGCACATAAGCGGAAAGCTCGGGGACGATACAGCCTGACTATCACGGGTCAGTTCGTAAGGCCCTTGTCCTTTAGATACTTCTCGAACGAGTTTATGAATTCCTTTCTGACGCGCTCGCTGGCCTTTCCGATGGGCTCTATCACGGTCTTTTCGTAGAACTCGAACGCAGTGGCTTCGAGCTTCGTATCGCCCGTCGTCCGCGCCAGCCTGAGAACCGCGATCGAATTATAGAATATCGCCCTGAAGAGCGCTCGTCTCGCGTCGTTGAACTTGAATTCCTCGAGCATCTTCTGGGCCTCGATGAGTGCGTAGAAACCGACCCCGCAGAAAAGAGTAAGGAGCTTCTTGGCCTCGTCCGGCGACATCCCTTCGATGAGATAAACGAGCGGGGCCTCGACGATGGATTCGAGCTCTTTTTCCTTGCTGATGATGTTCGCGAGCTCTTTGACCTTGTCGTCGTCGGCATTGTTGAGAAGGTCCTTAAGCGCACCCTGCACGTACTCAAGAGCGAAGCTGTCCCTTATCTCCTCGGGGCTGAGCCCTTCGGACTTGAGCGCCTTTATGTGCGCCAGCTTTTCGATAGTTTTTTCGGGAAAAAGCAGGACGGTTTTCGACGAGCCGCCCGACGTGACTCTCTTTCTTCTGGGCTTGGGGATGAGCCCGAGCCTTGAACAAACTTTTATCGTCTTTTCAGGGTCACTTCCGAGGTCTATCTTTCTTTTTCTTGCTTCCTTGATAATGTCGTCTATAGATACGTCAGCCATGACAAGATATTACGCAGGTTGGAGAGTCTTTGTCAATCTATATTTGTCCCGTAT
>JBFWTW010000076.1:0-13163 GCA_050247635.1 Candidatus Dadabacteria bacterium
GAAGAGGAAGGTCTTCCCCTCGCGCTTCATGGACACTACCGGGGTTACGACAATCTGGTCGGTTATGCTGTCCTTTACCTGCGAAATGGTCGCAGCCGCGTATTCGGGAGGGATGCTTATAATGATTACTTCGGCCTCCTTAGCGGCCTCGGCGTTCGCCATGCCGTGGATCGTGGAATCGATTCCGAGCTCTTTTAGCTTTGCCTGATATTCGTCCGCTATGCCCTTTGCCTTCTCGTCGCTCCTTGAGCCGATGAAGATTTCATGCCCCACCTTGGACCATCTGAGGACGAGCCCCTCGGCTATGTCGCCTGTACCGCCTAAAAGTGCAATTTTCATGTGATTTTTCCCCCTGAAGTTAGTTGAATCTATTTTAACAAAGTAGCCGTGCGAGTAAAGGGACTCCATCCGGAGGGGAATTTAGGGCAAATCGGGGTTTTTCACCTGGCCCGGGATACGCGGCAGGCGGCAATATCAGAACTTTGTCTTAAAGTAAAGGAAGAACGAGAAGCTCTCTCCGTTGAAGAAGCGGTCCTCGTTGTCGAGTATATTGTCGGGAATCGCGACGAACGGCACAACGCCGCCGTAGAATATGGTTTGCCTCGCTGTAATGCTGTCGAAAGGATTCGCGTCCTCGAAAAAAGAGACCTGGTGTCCTGGAAGAATGGGCTCGTCTCCGGGTACAGCGCCGCCGGACGGCGTATTCATGCCAAGCGACGAAATCAGGGTCTTGCCGTAAGGCTTACAGACATTGAGCTTATTGTCGTAGAGTATGTCCAAATCCTTCGGGGCAACTTCGTACTTGTCCGGCGAGGGATCGAGGGTAGCCGCGATTTCGCTGCCGTCTATGAAGGTATAGTTATAACAATAGGCTTTCGGGCCCAATTCGTAGGTGATTTCCGGATTTTCCTGCTCGTATTCAAGCGCTATGGATTCCGCTTCCGTCCCTGCGAAAAACATCGATACCAATAACAATAAAATTAATCTCACCCGGCTTACCTCAGTCTTATTATTGTTGCCGCCCATCGCCGGCAACCGCAACTCTCCCTGTTTATTAATATATATATACGAACTCCCATTTTCAATAGATGAAATTTCGGTAAAAAGGATTCATGAAGGGGCCGCGGCGGCTACCTGTTCCGGGCAAGGAAATCCGCCAAAACGGTGTTGAACCGCTCAGCGTTTTCCTGCATGACGAAGTGTCCGGCGCCCTCGATAACGTGAAGCTCGGAGCCCGCTATCTTTTCATGGAGGTATTCGGAGTATTTCACTGGCGCGAGGATATCGTTTGAGCCCGCGATTATGCAGGAAGGGACCTTTACTTCGTGTACGCGCTCCATGAAGTCGAACTCGTTACATGCAGAGAGGTCGTGATAGCAAACCTCGGCGGAAGTGGCGAGGAGCCCGTTTTTGAATTCCTCCTTGAGCTCTTCGGAAGATGCTTCGGCGAAGGCCCTCGACGGAGATACGTCGCAGAAAAGGGGATAGTTGTTCTTGACTACCTTGAGCGTCTCACCGGCTACGCGGAGACGGGCCCCCGTCCCGACCAGGACGAGCGCCTTTACCTTCTCGGGATAATCGAGCGCAAAGTTGAGCGCTACGCCGCCACCCATCGAATGACCGGCAAGGATGAGCTCGCCGAGGCCGAGGGCATCCGCGAAGTCTTTTATAAAATCCTCGTATTCCTCTATGGAGCGGAACCCGCTCCCACCGGAGCCGCCCCTTCCCGGAAGGTCCGGTATTACGTAATTAACCCCGGCTTCATCGAGGAGCCCCGTCTGGAATCTCCACGTGGCGAGCCGCTGCCCCGCGCCGTGTATGAGGAGAAAGGCAGGGCGCGACGGGTCGATTTCCTCGCTTCCGACGTAGTTGATTGTGGTTCCGTTGACGTTTATCTCAGGCATGGTTTTTCGAAGTGTGGTTTATGCTTTATTTAGCGATCCTCTCCAGAAAATTATTATAAGTCTCGATCGTGAGTCCCGCCACACGGAGGGTTTTCTGACGCGACGTCCGCCCGCGTATGATCTCGATGGCCGACTTCGGCACGCCGAGCGCGTCGGATATGATCTCGGTGAGCTGCTCGTTGGCCTTGCCGTCTACCGGCGGGGCCGAAATCTTGACCTTGAGCCTCCCCTCCTGGACCCCGTCTATACCGCCCCGTGAAGATCTCGGCTTTACAAGAACGTCTATGGTAATGGGGTCGTCGCTCATCTCCGCTATAGGCCCTTTGCTATCTGCATCAGTGATTGAACGAGAAACTGTCTCAGAAATACTATTGCCACCAGTACTAGAATAGGCGATAAGTCCAGAGTGCCGCCGATGGGGGGAATTATTCTTCGCGCGTATCTGAGGACGGGCTCCGTGGCCATATAAAGGAAATTGACTATCGGGTTATAGGGATTCGGACTGACCCACGAGATTATTGCGCGTGCGACTATTATCCACATATAGACGTTAAGCAGCAGATCCAGAACCGTCGCTAATGCAGAAACCAGATTACCAAGAACGCTCAATTATTTATCCTCCTTTGAAAGCTGCCTCGAACGTTTGGCGGCCGCTTCGACTGCGGATATGACGTTCGCACGGAAGCCCCCGGCTTCGAGCTTGTGTATGCCTTCGATGGTGGTGCCTCCGGGAGAGGACACCTTATCTTTCAGAACGGCCGGGTGGGACATCTCTTCTATTATCATCTTCGCCGTGCCGTACACAGTCTGCGCGGCGAGGCCGAGCGCGACCTGGCGCGGGAGGCCCATTTTCACGCCGCCGTCCGAGAGCGCCTCGACGAACATGGAAACGAACGCGGGGCCGCTGCCGCTAAGGCCCGTGACGGCGTCGAGGAGCTTTTCGTCCTCTACTATGTCGGCCGTGCCGACGGATTCGAATATCTTACGCACCCGTTCCTTTTCTTCGTCTCCGAGCCCCGGGGCGCAGTAGAGCACCGACGCGCCCGACAGAACGAGCGCCGGGGTGTTCGGCATGACGCGTACTATCTTCGCCTTCTTTTTGAGGGCGGCGGCGATGGATGCTGTAGTTACGCCGGCTGCTATGGATACGAGGATTTTTTTTGCCGTAATTTTTGGTTTTATTTCGAGCAGTGCTTTTTTGATCGTATTCGGTTTTACGGAAAGGATTACTACGTCCGACCCGGACGCGGCCTCTTTGTTGTCGCCGGTGACGGCGACGCCGTACGCCGACTTCAGATAAGCGCGCCTCTTATCGACGGGCTCGCTTACCGTTATATCGCCCTTTTTCACGGCCCCCGACGCGATAAGCCCTTTTATAAGGGCCTCGGCCATGTTCCCGCCGCCTATGAATCCGATTTTACCCATATCGTTCCTCTGCCGTCTGTATATTATGCCCTGCTTCCGAATATTGCGGAGCCTATTCTTACAATCGTCGCCCCTTCCTCTATAGCGACTTCGAAATCACCGCTCATGCCCATCGATAGCTCCTTCAGGCCGGGATACTTCGAAGAGAGAGCGTCTCTCAAATCCCTCAGCTTGGCGAAATAAGGCCTTGCGCTCTCCTGATCGTCGAAATAAGGAGGCATGGTCATGAGCCCCCTCACGTCGAGCCCCGGCATTTCGGAAAGCCCGTCCAAAAAAGCGCCCAGGGCCTCGGGCTCGACCCCGCCCTTGCTCTCGCCGCCGGTGTTGACCTCGACGAGGACCGGCATCTTCGCCCCGTCCGCGCGCGCCCTGCGGTCGATCTCGCCCGCGGCGGACACGGTATCGAGCGAGTGGATCATCGCGACGCTTCCGACCAGGTATTTGACCTTGTTCCTCTGGAGGCGGCCTATGAAATGCCATTCGACGTCGTCGTTGACCGTATTGCTTATTATCTCCTGCTTGAGCCGGAGCTCCTGCGCATAATTTTCCCCGAAAGTCAGGAGCCCGTATCGGGCAGCCCGGGCAATGATCTCGGGCTCGACTTGCTTCGTTACTGCAACGAGCTTTACGTCCCCGGCTCGTCTGCCGGACCTTACAGCCGCCGCCTCTATGCGCTTTCTGATTTCGTCTATGCGGGCTTCAAGATTCATCTGTGCCAAAGAGCCGGACCGCTCCGAGCCTGGTGAAGGCCCTTAAAACCTCCGGCACCGGGAGACCGACGACATTCGTGTATGACCCCGTAATCCCCTCGACCATGAATGCCCCGATGCCCTGAATGCCGTATGCACCGGCCTTGTCCATGGGCTCTCCGGTCTTAATGTAACCTTCTATGTCCGAAGCCGCAAGCCGGCTCACGCGGACGGAAGTGCGTACGATTTCGGCGTGGAGGAGCTCTTCACGGGGCCTTACGATCGAGAATGCCGTGAGGACATAGTGCTCATTTCCGGAGAGTAGGCCGAGCATCCGGACGGCGTCATCTTCGTCCATCGGCTTTCCGAGAACAGTGTCATCGACTACCACTATCGTATCCGCGCCTAGGACGAGGCTATCGCCGTCGAGACCGCGCGAAACGGACGCCGCCTTCTCGAAGGCGACCCGCGAGGCGAACTCGCCGGGGGATTCATCCCCGAGCATAACCTCGTCGGCCGAGGGGTTTATCACTTCGATCGTGAGACCGACCGATTCTAGGAGCTCCTTTCTTCTGGGTGAGGAGGATGCGAGGATAAGTCTCTGTGACATAACGGTAAAGTAATCCCCGGCGCAGGGCGAATGTGCGCAATCCGGAAAGGAAGAGCTTAACCCCGGGCCGCTTCTAGTAGTAGTTCAACTCGCTGTCTATCCAGTATTTTTCGGCCCCGACGTTGGTCCTGAGAGCGATGCCCTGCTTCGTGAGCTGGTAGATGACGATGTCCGACTGGAACGGAACCTCGCCGCTCGCGGCCGCGCCCTCCGTTCTCGATTTAAGAACCGCGTCGCCCTGGACGCCGAAGTCCCACCCGCTGCTGATGAACTGCCTCATGACGGCCGGATTGTTGAAGATTATCACTTCCCTGAAGTCCGTGACCGCAACGCCGAGCCCGACGCCGCCTTCCGCCATCTTCATGTAAGTAGTCTTGCCGTTCGCATTATCTACGATGACACCGTACCCGCTCCCCGAGCCCAGAACCAGTAGCTGTGTGTTTATGTTGCTGAATACTCCGTATCCGGCGGCATTCTTTACCATGTCCCTCGTAAAGGGCTTTGCGGCGTAGAGGTCTTCGAGCGTCCTGTCCTTCATCCTGAGGACGAAGTCTCTTTTTTGCTGCGGAGTTTCACCCTTGGGCCTTGCGCAGGCGGACATAAACGTAGCCAGAATAACGACCGACACTACCATTAGACATACTCTCATATCTTCACCCCTGTCGAATTTATTTAATGTATCTACCGGCTCGTCCGGGCCCGCGGTTTCCTCCAAACACCCCGCTTCCCAAGCGATTCGCATGATAATCGAGTCTATTATATCATGTCCTCTGGCTTTAATAGAGAAAGATACTTATAATCTCCCAATCCAGAGGAGAGGCGGCCCCGGAGAGGGCCCCGTCACCGTGAAAAACACAAGCAGTCTCGTCCTCCACACTACGTTGATAGCCGCAATTGCCGGCTTTCTGACGGGGTTCGATACCGGCCTTATAAGTGGGGCGCTCGGATTTATAGGGGATAGCTTCGCCCTGTCGGCGCTCGAAAAAGGCATCGTGATATCGACGGTCCTCGCGGGGGGAGCGGTAGGGGCGCTCATTAACGGCGCCATCTCGGACAGGCTCGGCAGAAAGGCCATGATCATGTGCGCCGCCGCCCTTTACGCTGCGGGCTCCGCGGGATCGGCCATCGCCCCGGCCCCGGAATACCTGCTGGCCGCAAGGTTCGTCCTCGGCCTCGCCATAGGGGCAGCATGCGCGTCCGCGCCGCTTTATATTGCGGAGATATCCCCCGCGGCGAGAAGAGGGACGCTCGTGACACTCTTTCAGCTGGCCATAACCATCGGGATACTCGCCGGATATTTTCTGGACAAGCTCCTTTCGGGCTCCGGGAGCTGGAGGCTTATGCTCGGAAGCGGCATATTCCCGGCGGCGGCCCTATTCGCGGGTATGATTCCGCTCCCAAACAGCCCGAGATGGCTCATAAGCAAGGGCAGGACGAGCGAAGCCGTGAAGATACTTGCGGCCGTTTCCGGGGGCGACCTCCGGAAGGCCGAGAGCGACGCGGAAGATGTAAAGAATATTCTGTCGATAGAAAAGAAGACTCGGCTGTCCGAGCTGCTGAGGGCCCCGGTCGTCTACGCCGTCGTCACCGCCACGGGCCTTTTCGTACTCCAGCAGTTCTCGGGCATAAATTCGGTCATGTATTACGCGCCGGTCATATTCGGCGAGGCGGGGCTCACATCTTCCGATACCGCCCTTCTGGCCACCGTTAGCGTCGGCGTCGTGAACGTTCTCTCTACTTTTATTGCCGTGTGGCTTCTCGACAGGGCGGGGAGAAAGCCGCTCCTTTATGCGGGGTTCGGCGGCATGTTCCTTTCGCTCGCCGCCATGGGCTTCATCTTCGCCTCTGGAGGCGGTGGCTGGACGGCGATCCTTGCGGTGTGGCTCTACGTCGCTTGCTTCGCCTTCTCGCTCGGGCCTATACCGTGGCTTATAATGACGGAGGTTTTCCCGCTCAGCATAAGGGGGCGCGCCGTCGGGATCGTGACGACTGCCGGCTGGGGCGCGAATATTATAATCTCGCTCAGCTTCCTGCCGCTTCTTCACGCCGTAGGGCTGTCCTTAACCTTCTGGGCGTATTCCGCCGTGTGTCTTATAGGAATATTCTTCGTCCTGAGGAGCGTCCCGGAAACCAGGGGCAAAACCCTCGAAGAAATAGAGAGGAACCTACTCGTAAAGAAATAAGGGGCGTGGATCGAACGAACGGCTTAAGAGGTCTTGCCGTCGATTTCCTGGAATACCTCTTTTGCGAGCCTGAGGCCCGTAAGCGCTGCGGGGAAGCCGGCGTATACGAGCACCTGAATTAAAACCTCGACTATCTCGTCGCGGGTGCATCCGCAGGTAAGTGCGCCCTTGATGTGGACCTTCAGCTGGTTCGGCGCGGTGCCTATGGCCGCAAGGGAAGCGACTGCCGTTATTTCGCGCGATTTCATGTCGAGGCCGGGGCGGGAGGAGATTTCTCCGAAGACGAATTCCATGAGGTAGCGCACCATGTCGGGCGCTATGTCGTTAAGGCTCGCCTCGGTCCTGGCCGCTGCCCCGGGCGATATTTCCTCGAGTTTTTCGACTCCGCGTTTGTACTTGTCGTCGGACATGTGTACCCCCCCTGTAATCCTTGAATAATTCTGACGCAATGCCTATACTACGTTTTTTACGCTGCTTTGTAAAGGAGATCCAGTGCTTATACTCATCGCGAAATTCAGGACCAAACCGGAGACCAGGGACAGGATGAAAGAGATGGCCCGGGGCCTTATCGGGCCGTCGAGGGCCGAGGAAGGATGCATAGTGTACGAGTTTTTGCAGGACGCCTTCGACCCCGATGCGTTTACCTTCTACGAGAGATGGCGGAGCATGGAAGACCTCGAGCTTCATTTCAAGGAGCCCCACTTTCTTAAATTCGCCGAGATATTCCCCGGCCTTATAGACGGCTCCGAGAGCATAATCGCATATGAAGTTTCAGAAGAGAAGAACCTCGCATGACGGGCCCGTACACGCAGAGTTCCGCATGGACGTTCACGCTTATGGCCGTGCTGGTATTTATAGCGGCTCTCGCCCTCGTCTCGTGCGGCGGCGACAAGGGCGCGGAGAGCGCGGCGAAAAGAGACACGATCAACATTAACCTCGGAAACGAGCCCCCGACTCTCGACTGGTCCATGGCGACGGATGTCTCGTCCTATACGGTCCTTAACAACATCATGGATGGGCTTACGCAGTTCGACGCGGAGTTCCATCCGCTGCCGGCGCTGGCCGAGAGCTGGACGGTGAGCGACGACGGGAAAACCTATACATTCAATATCAGGGAGGGCGTCGAGTGGACCGACGGGAAGCCGCTCACGGCGGGCGACTTCGAGTATTCGTGGAAGAGGCTCCTCAACCCCGAAACAGGCGCGGATTACGCGTACTTCCTTTACGACATAGTGAACGCCGAGGAGTACAACACCGGCGAGATAAACGATGCGGACAAGGTCGGAATAAAGGTGGTGGACGACGATACGCTCGAAGTTACGCTGAAGAAGCCGGCGGCCTATTTCCCGAGCCTCCTATCGTTCATGGCTACGTATCCGATGAGAAAGGACGTCGTCGAAGAGCACGGGATAAGGTGGACGGAGCCGGAGAACATCGTTACGCTCGGGCCCTACAGGCTCACGTCGTGGAAGCACCACGACCACATACTCCTCACGCGAAACGGCGGCTATTGGGGGGATAAGCCGCGCATCGAGAAGGTCAGGATAATAATGAACGAGAACCCTTCCTCGGCGCTGGCGCAGTACGAGAGCGGCGAGCTCGACTATGCGGACAGCAAAAGCATCCCCCCGCTCGAAGTCCCGAGACTAAAAGACCTCCCGGATTTTAAGACTACGCTCATGTTCAGGACCAATTACATAGCGTTCAATGTCGAGAAACCGCCCTTCGACAACCCGCTCGTAAGAAAGGCTTTCGCCGCATCCATAGACAGGCAGAGCATAGTAGACCTCATACAGGGGGCCGGCGTTACGACGAAGTCCTGGATACCCAACAACATGCTCGGATACAACAACGAGGTAGGGATAGACTTCGACCCCGAGCAGGCGAAGAAGTGGCTTGCGGAGGCCGGGTACCCGGACGGGAAGGGCTTCCCCGAAGTCTCCTTTCTCTGGCCCGACGTCAGCAGCAACAGGATCATAGCCGAGGCGCTCCAGAGCATGTGGAAGATGTATCTCGGCGTCAAGGTCAATCTCATGAACCAGGAGTGGAAGGTTTACCTCAGCACCATAAACACGGATCCGCCGGAGATACACAGGGCCGGATGGGGCGCAGACTTCCCGGACCCGCATAACTTCATGACGCTGTTTACGTGCACGTCGGGGAACAACAGGACCAGGTGGTGCAACAAGGAATACGACGCCCTCGTCTACCGGGCCGCCGAGGAAACCGACCCCGCGAAGAGAAAGGAGCTTTACGACAAAGCCCAGAAGATACTGACCGAGAACGACGTTCCCATAGTCCCGTTTTACGTCTCTAATCAGCAGAACATGATTAAGCCCTACGTGAAGGGACTGGTGCCGAACCCGCTCGACCTCGTGCTGTTCAAGTACGTCTACTTCGAGGATCCCGCAAAAGAGAGCGAAGCCGCACAGCCCGAATAATCCCCGCCGAAAAAGGAGTTGCTCCAGCTTTATCCTCCCCCTTGAAGGGGGAGGAGGAGATTACATAATAGTTGGTGAATAACGACTGGACGCTCAGCCCTTGAAGTAGGGTATGATGTCCTTCGCGTAGGTCTTGAGGGCCTTTTCGGGGTCGGGGCTGAACCTGTAAAAGAGTACGAAGTGCCTTACGCCCTTGTCTATGTACTTCTCAATCTTGGCTATGCAGTTCTTCTTCGAGCCGGTGATCGTGAAGTCTATTATCGCCTCCCTCGGGAAGAACTGGCCTATCTGTCTGAACTTCTGCCTGCCCGCCTCGTCCTGCGGAATGACGTTGAAGTAGTTAAGGCCGTGGTACTCCTCGGGGATTTCGACGTCGTAGCCCGCCTTTTTGAGCTGGTCCTGCATGACCAGAACGTACTTGAACGGTTCGAGCGACTTGTAGGCCTCGTCCTCGTTCTTGCCGAGCGACGTGAACACCCAGAGCGCCGGGTCCACCTCGGACTGGTCCCTTCCCGCGGCGCTCGCGCTCTCCTTTATAACACCGTAATACTCCTCGTAGAGGCCGGGGTTGAGGTCTATCGGCAGCCAACCGTCTCCGAGCTCGCCCGCGAGCTTGAGCCCCTTCGGCGTGTGGGTCGCGATGTACATCGGAATCCTGTTTCTCTTGTAGGGCTTTACCTGGAGGAATGCGTCCTTTAGGTTAAAGAACTCGCCCTCGAAATCGATAGGCCCGTCCGCGGCCCAGAGCTTCTGCATAACCTGCATCGATTCCCTCAGCCTCGAAAGTGGCCTGTTCCACTTGATTCCGTAGGCGTCGAGGTTCATCGACTCTCCGACGCCGAGAGTAAGCGTGACCCTGCCCTGGGATATGTGGTCTATGGACGCCAGCCTCTGCGCGAAAACCGCCGGGTGCATCCTGTGCGGGTCCGAAACCGTCCCGAGCTTTATGTTCTTCGTCTTCATGGCCGCCGCCGTCGCGATCGTCCACGCCTCGTGGGCCTCGGTCGGGGAAACGAAAACGACGTGGTCGGGATACCAGACCGTATCGAATCCGAGCTTGTCTGCAAGGACCGAGAATTTAAGTAGTCCGTCCATATCGGCGCCGGGCATCGGAGCCGACAGGCCGAATTTTATATCTTTACTCATCATTCACCTCTCAATGGTTAATATTTGGATTATAAACCCATGAATATCGGAATCGCAATGTTTTTATCCGAACGCATAAGGCGTGTATCTACATACAAATCGTTCGGCCGCGGATGTTATAATAGACGTCAGGCCAAAGAACATTCAGGAGGAACCCAATGAAATTCGGCATCGGACTATTCGGCATGCAGACCCACGGCGAGCTCCCGTACGGACACCCGGACCTTTATAAAAACAGCCTCGAGCAGGTGAGGCTGGCCGAGAGCGTCGGGTTCGATTCCGCGTGGATATCCGAGCACCACTTTCTCGACGACGGCTACTGCCCGTCGCCGGCGGTGGCCGCCGCGGCAATGGCGGCCGTAACCTCCAGAATACGAATCGGCTCGGCCGGTATAATTCTGCCGCTTCAGAACCCCGTCCGCGTCGCCGAGGACGCCGCAGTCGTGGACAACATATCGAACGGGAGGTTCGACCTCGGGGTCGTCCTCGGATACAGGAAGGAAGAATACGACGGCATGGGAATACCGATGATAGAGAGGCCTTCAAGGATGGAGGAGGGGCTCGAGGTTCTTGGGAAGGCGCTCTCGGGCGAGAAATTCTCGTACGACGGCGCGAGGTTTAAATACGAGAACACGACCGTGACCCCGAAGCCCGTCCAGAAGCCCGTGCCGCTCTACGTCGGCGCGTTCGAGGAGCCCGCCATAAGGCGCGCGGGGAGGTTCGGCTTGCCGCTCCTGATAGGCCCGGGGAGGACTGTGAGCATGGTGAGGGACACGCTCGGGTATTACAACGACGAGGCGAAGAAGGCCGGGAAGGACCCGGACGCCGTCGAGCACATACTCCTCCGCGAGACGTTCGTTTCCGGGGACAGGAACAAGGCCATAGAGGGCGGAACGAAATACATCATCGACATGTACAAGTACTACTTCACTCTCGGCGTGAAGATGTTCGTCAGGGGGAAGCAGCTCGCGGGCCTCGACGATCCCCTCTTCGAGCATCTGGCCGAGGACAGGTTCATAATCGGCACCCCGGAAGACTGCGCGAAGGAAATAGAGATGTACAGGGACACCCTCGGCATAAATTACATAGCATGCAGGATGGTCTTCCCGCAGGCCCCGCACGACGTCATATCGGGGTGCATAGAGACCTTCGGCAAAGAGGTAGTACCGAATTTTAGATAGCGCTTCCGAGGCCGGGGCAGCCGCGCCCGATCGTGGACACTTGAATTCGCCCCGCCGGAAGTTATTATGTAAGGGATTATTTACGCTCTTTAAAATTTATGGATATAAGGTGCTTAGGCTTAAAAGGGAAGTCCGGTGAGAATCCGGCGCAGCCCGCTCGCTGCTGTGAGTAGTCCTTAAAGTCCGCCGCAAAGACGCCACTGGTTATTCCGGGAAGGCGCGGCGGAGTCCCGAGGCTACGAGCCAGAACATCTGCCTTATGACTATGAATTTACTTTTCTTCGAGGGGAGAAGGTAAATGTTCGTGGTTTATATTGGCCCGCTCCCGGTTCGAAGCTCATGAACCGGTGGCGAAATTGAAAAAACTCTTAATATTCCTCCTGGCTATATTCGTCCCCTTGCCCGCGCTCGCGCAGGATGACGGGGAAACTCTGGAAACCGTCGTCGTCGAAGACGCGCCGGAGACGCCGCCCCTCGACTATCCATCCGCTTTTTCCACGGTCCTCGAGCTGGGCAGCTTCATGGGCGAGTACAACACTGCGTCGGAGATACTCTCATTTTCGCCGGGCGTGGTCGTCAGGGATTATGGCGGCTTCGGGCAGCTGAAGACGATATCCATAAGGGGATCGTCGAACGATCAGGTCGTGATACTCCTCGACGGCGTCAGGCTCAACAGCCCCATCGGCGGCGGGGTGGACCTTTCGACGATACCGGTTAATTACGTCGATAGGTACGAGGTCCTTCGCGGCGGGGCGTCCGCGCTCGTGGGGAGCGACGCTATAGGCGGCGTCGTGAATATCGTCACGAAAGATTCGGCAAAGCCGTTCACGTTCGCCTCGGCGACGTACGGCTCGTACGAGACGTTCAGCCTTAACGCCTCACGCGCGCAGAAGGTGGGCGACTTCAGCTATCTCGTTTCGTTCACACACTCACAGTCAAAGGGCGACTTCAAGTTCAAGTCGGTAAACGACCTAACCCTCACGCGTATCAACAACGAGTTCCATTCCGAGAGCCTGCTGGGGAAAGTTACGTATGACCCCGGAAACGGCTGGAAGGTGAGTCTCCTGAACGAGTTCTTCTACGACGACCGCGGCGTTCCGGGATTGGGAGAATTCCAGCAGCCGGACGCCAACCAGAAGGACCTCAGGAATCTGACGAGTCTCAATATTTCGAAGGAGAAATTCATAAACGAGAACTTCGACCTCGACGTGCTCATATTCAACAGGTTCGACGATTTGAAGTTTAAAAACCCGGAGCCGACACTGGGGCTTCCGATAGACACCCACAGTAAGACCTACTCCTTCGGGATAAACCCGGCGCTCAGGTGGTTCGCGCCCTACAACCAGGTATTCACATTCGCCCTCGACGCGAGGGAAGACATTCTCCTGAACGAGGACTACGACGATCCGAAAAGATTCACCCTCGGCCTCTTCGCCGGGGACGAGATAAATCTCTTCGACGGACTTCTTTTGATTAACCCGATAGTAAGATACGACGTGTGGAGGACAGAGCAGGAGACGACCGACACGGACTCGGGCCTCTCGGCGAGGCTCGGCGTAATAGTCGCGCCGTTCGATTTCCTCT
>JBFWTW010000077.1:0-13109 GCA_050247635.1 Candidatus Dadabacteria bacterium
GACCCCGTGTGGCTGTTTCCGCACATCTTCAGCCATATATCTTCCATGCCGATCTGGGATCCGAACCTTTCGGCCCAGAACAGGTTGGTCGCCCCTTCGTACATAGAAACGACGTTCTCGTCCTCGACGTACGGGCACACCCACTCCTTCTTCCCCCAGACCGAGCTCCCGTGCGGCCACGACTGCTTTCTATAGCGATTGTCGAAAATTTCCCTCCACTCGTCGGCCGACTTTTCCTTCAGCTTTTCCATATCGTGACGGACTTCGAGGAGGTTTCCGCACTTTCTGCAGCGGTAAATTATCTCGTCAAGAGAATAGGTTTCGCCGCATTCGTCGTCTATACAGGCAAACCACGCCCTATATTCACTCATGGCTAACAAAATACCCCTTCGGTTTTTGACTGTCAAACAAGGAACTTTAGGGGGTAGGGATTCCCTTTCATTCCGATTTTTTCCACTCTTATTAATAAAGGTACTGGAAATTTATTTAAAAGTGTTGTACTGTGTTTTTATTAAAGAAACGCTTTAAGGCTTGTATTCTAAGTCTCTGGTTTGTCGGAATTTATCGGTTTAGGGTGCGTTGTTGACAGCCGGAGGGCGTTTTGGTAACCTGAGCCTTATATGTTGCTTACAAGAGCGCACCTCATCGTCAAAGGCAGGGTCCAGGGGGTTTTCTACAGGGCTTCTGCCCGGCGAAAGGCCGAGGAGCTCAGGCTGGCCGGGTGGGTGAGGAACAACCCGGACGGCACGGTGGAGGCAGTGGTGGAGGGCAATATAGACATGGTTGAGAAATTCGTAAACTGGTGCCACGAAGGGCCTCCGAACGCAAGGGTGGCCGCCGTCGATGTAACGAGGTCGGGGGCTACGGGCGAGTTTACGCATTTCATAATAGACTGACTTTCGGAGAAGATTAAGCGAATGATTCTTAGATGTATACCGGGCGGTATTTTTCTTACGAACTGCTACATACTGGGCGACGAAAAGACGAACGAAGGAATACTCATAGACCCGGGCGAGCAGATCGACGACATACTCCGCGAGGTCGAAAAATCGGGCCTCAATATAACCAAGATAGTAAATACCCACACTCATATTGACCACGTTGCCGGCGCCGAAGTGGCCAAAAAAGCGCTCGGGGTCGGCTTTTATATACACCCCGAGGAAGTGCCGGTCCTCGAGGCGCTCCCCGAGGCGGCAATGCGGTTCCCGCAATTCGGCGACGTCGAGGTCCCCGAGGTCGAGGGCTTCGTCGAGGAGGGCGACGAGGTCGAAATAGGCGGCCTCCGTGCGAAAGTCCTCCACACGCCGGGGCACACATGGGGCAGCATATGCCTCGTCATAGACGACGTGGTGATCTCGGGCGATACGCTCTTTGCCGGCAGCGTCGGCAGGGTCGATCTAACCGGCGGCACTTCCATGGCCGAGCTCGTCGGGTCGATAAAGGCCAAGCTCATGCCGCTCCCTGATTCCTTCAAGGTCTACCCCGGTCACGGCCCGTCTACTACTATAGAAATAGAAAGAAAATCCAATCCCTTCATAACGGGAGGATTCAGTCTCTTCTAACAATGGAAAAGCTGGCATTCAGGGTAATCATAGTTTTGGCCGCGGTCTCCTTCGTGGTTTACCTCTTCGCGAGGGAGGTCTCCCACGTTTACGCGCTTCATCAGGAAAACGAAAGGGTAAAGATGCAGGGCGAGGATCTGGAGCAGGCTAACGCGGAGCTCAGGAAGAAAATAGATCTCATAAAAACCGACAATGCTTACATGGAAAAAATAATACGGGACGAGCTGGGGATGATAAAGACCGGTGAAAAAATCTATCGATTTAAAGAATAAGATAACGTACTCGAACTACCTTCTCGGCAAGGTGTTCACAGTACTCCTCTCGGCGCTGATCGTCGTGCTTCTTCTGAAGGACAGTCTTCAGTCACTGAACGCCTTCTCCGTGCTCGCATTCCTTCTTCTGATTCCGGCCGCGGCCTACAAAACCGTAAATCTCATAAACTCCGGCCGGAGCGATATACCGCTCCAGGACCGTCTCGAATTCGCGCTTCTCTATACCCTCGTTTTCGAAGTCCTTCTCGAAGTATTCGGCAACGCCTTTTTCCCGCTTTCCTACATCATGGTTCCCCTCGTCATCCTCTATTTCGGATGGGAGGCGGGCCTCCTGTCCTTTTTCGCGGTGGCCATGCTCCAGGCGGTGCAGCGCCCGAGCCCGTCCCTCCCAGCCGAGCTTCTTTTGCTGCTCGTTTCGGCGGCGGTATTCGGATTTCTTCTCAAGGGAGGCGGCGAGCGCTTCACAGCGGGATTTCTCAGGAAAAACAAAAACGATAATCTCGTCCTTCCGGGCGCCATATCCGGCTCCGCGTCCAGGGACTCCGACGACGATTCCCTCGGCATGGTCGAGCTCAAGAACGAGATAGCGAATTCGCTCAAAATCCTCGGCGAGCTCGTGCCCGGTCACAGCATAATTCTTTATCTTAAAATGGATGACGGTCTCTTCGGCATCGCCGACTTCGTCTCCAAAAGCGGGGACCACGTCGATAGCGGGCAGAAGCTCAACTTCCGGGGCGGCTACCTCGGCTGGGTGTTCAAAACGAAAACCCAGGTCCATATAACGAGCATAAAGAACGTGAGGAGAAATCTCCTCTACTATAACCAGAACGTTCCTATAAAATCGCTTCTCGCGACGCCTCTTCTCCTCAAATCCGGTAAGGGTGCCGAGGAATCCGGGAAGGAAGTCTTCGGCATCCTCATAATCGACAGCCTCCATCAGGACACCTTCGGCGACAAGGAGAAGATGATCGTCTCCCTCGTTTCCGACAGGATAGTCGAGATGATAGACAGGTTCCAGCTCTCGGAAAAGGTATATCTCAGCTCCCAGGAGCTGAATTCTTTCTACGATTTCGCCCAGAGGCTGAGCTCCACGAGCGACATCGAAGTCATACTCGACCACGTGGTCGATACGTTCGGGAGGATATACGAATCCGATTTCATAGGGATATCCCTGGTCGAAAAAGATAACGGCGTAAGCCGCCTCAAGAGAACGAGCGACGGCATGAAGGAGCACCTGGAAGACCTCGACATAACGCACGGCGACACGCTCGTCGGCCTCGTTGCCGGCACGGGCGGCGCGTTTCACTTCGAAGACCTCTCGTCCAGATCACGCTACAGGAGCGTCTTCGGGAAGGAGATAGACTTCGGCCTCGGTATAAAGAATTTAAAGTCCGTTCTCATATGCCCCTTCCACGAAATGGCGCAGGGCGCGGACGACGACGAGAGGGCGGTCCTCGGGTGCGTCATCATCGGGCGCAAGTCCAAAAGCCCGTTTAACGAAGGTGAAATAAGCCTCGCTAAAATCATATGCAACGAATCGGCGAAGTCCATGACGGCGTCCCTTAATTTCCAGAAGGTAAAAGAGCTCGCCATAAGGGACGGCCTCACGGGGCTCTACAACCACAGGCATTTCCAGGAGATGCTCTCCTACACGATCTCCCATTCCGAGAGATATTCGTCGCGGTCCTCGCTTCTCCTGATAGACCTCGACAACCTGAAGACTATAAACGACTCCTTCGGTCACCAGGCGGGCGACAGGGTGCTTACAACCGTCGGCGACGTTCTGTCGAGCTCGCTCCGCAAGGTCGATATCCCGGCGAGGTACGGCGGGGACGAATTCGCCATAATACTTCCCGACACCGACAAGGACGGTGCGCTTGCGGTGGCAGAGAAAATCCGTGCCAACCTTTTCAGGGTTCCGCTTAAATCGGACGACACGGAGATTGAAATTTCCCTCAGCATAGGCATCTCCACGTACCCGATCTCCGCATCCGACAAGGATTCCTTAATCTCCAAGGCCGACCGAGCCCTTTACGAATCCAAAAACCACGGTAAGAATAAGGTCACTCATTTCGAGGACGTTCCCCTAAAAGAACTCGGAAGCTGAGCGGCGGGCAGTGCGTGCTTTCATATCGAGACGCCCCGGCTCGCCGATTCCGGTAGCGTCCTCGCGTTATCCCTGACTGAAAAATGACTGAAGAAAACGGAAGCGAATTTAAACCCCGGGACTATTTTTCGGCCGAAAACGCCCGGCCCAGTAAAAGCCTCGGGCAGAATTTCATCACCGACAAAAGGGTCATCGAGCGCATAGTGTCCGAGGCCGGCATAACGCCTGACGACGAGGTGCTCGAAATAGGCCCGGGCCTCGGCGCGCTTACGTTCGCTCTCGCCCGGAGGGCAGCCCGCGTCGTCGCAGTCGAGAAGGACACGCGGCTCGCCGAAAGGTTAAGAGCGCTACTCCCGAAATGGCCCAACATCGAGCTCATTTGCGGCGACGCCCTCGACATAGACTTCGGGGCCCTCTACAAAGGCCGGAGGCTGAAGGTCGCGGCAAACCTGCCCTACAGCGTCTCCTCGCCGATTCTCGTAAGGCTTCTCCGCTCGCGGGCGCTCTTCTCGACGCTCGTCCTCATGCTCCAGCTCGAGGTCGGCGAAAGGATATCCTCCCCCCCGGGGGGAAAGGAATACGGCTCCCTCTCTGTCCTCATTCAAACATATTTCGACGTGAAGCTCCTTTTCCGCGTGCCTCCTTCGTCTTTCTGGCCCGCGCCTAAGGTAGATTCCGTAGTCTTGAAGCTCGCCCCTCTCCCCGAGCCCCGCGTCCCTATAGCCGACGAAGCAGTGTATGAAAGGATACTCCGGGCAGCTTTTTCATCCAGGCGAAAGATGCTCGGGAACTCCCTCGGCTCCGCGCTCAAAAAGGGCGCCGCCGACAGGGTCCTCGCAGCGGCTGGCATCGATAGAACCCGCCGCGCGGAAACCCTCACGGTAGAGGAATTCGGCGCCATCTACAGCGAGGCTGTAAAGTCAGGCGAAATTACATAACCTCGGATGCCGCGGATTTCCCCGAATTCTTCTTTCGGTATATGGTAACGGCAATACGATAAAGTGGAGTAACGGCACCGTCCGGACGCGGCTATCTTCGGGATAGTATCCGCTGTCGGCGCCGCTCGAATAATCTGCGGTGGGTGTAGCTTAAATCCGGCGGGACATTCTATTCGACGGGCGGGGTGTCCGACGCAACGACCATAAGCACGGTACCGGCCTCTATCGCGTCTCCTTCCTTGGCCATTACGTTCCTCACCTTTCCGGCTATGGGCGACTTGAGCTCGCTCTCCATTTTCATGGCCTCGATCACGATGACGCCCTCGTCCCTAGTAACCTCGTCCCCCTCGCTTTTCAGCACCTTCACAACCCTGCTCGGCATCGGGGCCTTTATCTCCTGCACGCCCGAGGCAGCGAGCGAGGATTTCCTCTGCTCCCTTTCGGAAATGGACTCCAGATCATAGAGATCGCCGTCGAGGAACACCTGTATCTTCTTTCCCTTCTTGAATACCCCGAGCGTTATGGACTGTCCGTCGAGTATGATGGAATAAAGATTGTCCTCGATCTTACGGTAATCGACCGGCAGCTTCTCGCCCTCTATTTCGAGCTCTATCTGGCCGTCGTTCTCTTCGAATGTAACCTTGAATATCTGATCGTTCAGCTTAAAGGTGTATGTCATGCGAGCGGGCTCCTCGTAACACCGACTCTCCTTGCGAAGAGCTTCCAGTTCGATGCGGCGGCTGCCTGCGACTGCGGGCCGCTCACGGTGGAATTTTCCATGGCTATGGCCGCGGCTATAAGCGCGGGCTTAATGTCACGCTCCCCGGGGTTTATGAGCTCCGGATGCCTTTCGATATAGCCGGTGTCTATCTTGCACTGCCTGAATTCCTCGTCGGCCATGACGCGCCTCAGGAACCCAATATTCGTCTTCACGCCGAGCACAATGTAATCCTTAAGCGCCGCCGCCATCCTGTCTATCGCTGCTTCCCTCGTATCCGCCCACACTATCAGCTTCGACAGCATGGGGTCGTAAAACGAAGTGATCTCGCATCCGTTGTATATCGCCGAATCGTCCCTTATGCCGGGTCCGGAAGGCGTGCTCAGGTACTCGATGGTCCCGGGGGACGGCATGAAGTTCGTCGCCGGGTCTTCGGCGTACACCCTGCACTCGACGGCGTGCCCATTCATCTCTATATCGCCCTGCTTGAACGGGAGCTTCTCGCCGGCGGCGATCCTTATCATCCATTTCACTATGTCGAATCCCGTGATCATCTCCGTCACGGGGTGCTCGACCTGAACCCTTGTATTCATTTCGAGGAAATAAAAATTATGCTTCTGGTCCATTATGAATTCGATGGTGCCCGCGCCGCTGTACTTTACGGCCTTGGCGATTCTTATTGCGACGTCGCCCATCTTCTTTCTCGTCTTCGCGCTGATAAAGCCCGACGGGGCTTCCTCGATAACCTTCTGGTGCCGCCTCTGTATCGAGCACTCGCGCTCGAATAGATGCAGCACGTTGCCATGGGAATCCGCAATGAGCTGTATCTCTATGTGTCTCGGCTGCTCGACGAATCTCTCGACGTACACCGAATCGTCGCCGAACGCCGACCTCGCCTCGCTGCGGGCCATGCGGAGCGCGCTTTCGAAGTCCTCTTTCGTCCTCACGAGCCTCATTCCCTTTCCGCCGCCGCCCGCGGACGCCTTTATCATGAGCGGGTATCCGATCTCGCCCGCCACGACCGAAGCCTCGACGTCGCTCACCGCCCCCTCCGAGCCCGGCACGAGCGGCACCTTGGCGTCGTATGCGATCTTCCTTGCCGTGATCTTGTCCCCCATAAGCCTGATGGCCTCGGGCGACGGCCCGATGAAGACTATCCCCGCCTTTTCGCACATCTCGGCGAACTCGGCGTTCTCGGATAGAAACCCGAACCCCGGATGAATGGCCTCGGCCCCTGACTTCCGCGCTACGTCTATGATGTTTTCTTTCTTGAGATAGCTTTCGCCCGGCGCGGATCCGCCGATGTGATAGGCCTCGTCGGCCAGGGCTACATGGAGAGAGCGTCTGTCGGCGTCGGAATAAACGGCCACGGTGCTCGCTCCGAGCTCCCTGCAAGCCCTTATTATCCTTACCGCTATTTCTCCCCTGTTCGCAATCAGAATCTTTTTGAACATGAAGCGTCCTTTAATTTTAAAGTGGTATGTTCCCGTGTTTTTTCGGGGGATTCGTCTGCCTCTTGCCGTCGAGCATCTCGAAGGCGGATATAACGCGCGGCCTCGTGTCCTCGGGCCTAATTACCTCGTCGACGAATCCTAGGTCCGCGGCCCTATAGGGGTTTGCGAACCTCTTCTTGTAATCCTCGATCAGCTTGGCTCTTTCCGCCTCGGGGTCTTCGGCCTGGAGTATCTGCGCGCGGGATATGATGTTCACCGCGCCGTCCGAGCCCATGACCGCGATCTCAGCCGTCGGGTACGCCATTACGATGTCGCCCCTCACGTGCTTGGACGACATAACGTCGTACGCGCCGCCGTAGGCTTTTCTCGTTATGACGGTCACCCTCGGCACGGTGGCCTCGCTGTATGCGTAAAGAAGCTTCGCCCCGTGCTTTATGATCCCGCCCCACTCCTGCGAGGTTCCGGGGAGAAATCCGGGGACGTCCTCGAACGTCAGTATCGGTATGTTAAAGCAGTCGCAGAACCTGACGAACCTTCCGGCCTTTACGGAGGCGTCTATGTCGAGGCATCCGGCCAGGACGTTCGGCTGGTTGCCGACTATTCCGATGACGCGCCCAGCGAGCCTCGCGAACCCGACTACTATATTCTGTGCGTAAAGCTCCTGCACCTCGAAGAAGTATCCGTTGTCCACGACGGCCGATATAACGTCCTTAACATCATACGGCTTGTTCGGATTTTCGGGGACTATCGCCCGGAGGGCCGTCGCCTTTCTGTCCGACGGGTCGTCGGTTGCGCCCTTCGGCGGGTCTTCCATGTTGTTCGAGGGGAGGAAGCTTAAAAGTTCTTTTATTAGTGCTATGCATTCCTTGTCGTCTTCGGTCGCGAAGTGCGCGACGCCGCTTTTCGAATTGTGAAGGTCGGCTCCGCCGAGCTCTTCGGCGTTGACCTCTTCGTGTGTTACGGCCTTTATAACGTCGGGCCCGGTGATGAACATATAGCTAGTGTTCCTCACCATTATCGTGAAGTCGGTAATGGCGGGCGAGTAAACTGCGCCTCCAGCGCACGGCCCCATGATGGCGGATATCTGCGGCACCACGCCAGATGCGAGCACGTTCCTGCAGAATATCTCTCCGTAGCCGCCCAGGCTTTCAACGCCCTCCTGAATCCTCGCGCCGCCCGAATCGTTAAGCCCGATTATAGGGGCGCCTACCTGCATTGCAAGGTCCATGACCTTGCATATCTTCTTCCCGTGCACCATGCCGAGCGAGCCGCCGAATACAGTAAAGTCCTGCGCATAAACGAATACCTGCCTGCCTTCGACCTTCCCGTACCCCGTGACCACGCCGTCGCCGAGGAACTTCTTACTGTCCATGCCGAAGTCAGCGCACCTGTGCACGACGAACTTGTCGAGCTCGACAAACGTGTTCTTGTCGAGGAGGAGATCTATCCTCTCCCTCGCCGTGAGCTTCCCGCTCTCGTGCTGTTTTTTTATTCTGGCTTCGCCCCCTCCTTCCTCGGCTTCTTTCTCTTTCTCTTCCAGAATTGCAATCTTTTCCTTCATTATCGGCTCCTTCGAAGGTTCTTGGGAATCCAAAAAAATACTATGTAAATAGTTATTATGCAAGTTGGCCGCGGGGGATCGGGGCGGGTTTAAATGCGATATTCGCCCCGCGCTAGCATGCACCTGCATCAGGGCGGGTAAAGGGTAAATAGCTGTCGTAATATATATAGAAGGGATGTAGTGCTTTGGCGTACGATCTCGGAATACTCTCTATCGTTCCTCCCGGATTATCTCCTCCCAGAGCCTTTTTACCTGCTGCTCGGTTTCCTCTTCCGTGCCTGAATTATCTATAAGGTAATCCGCGTGGAGCGCCTTCTCTCCGGCAGGCATCTGCGAGCCTATTCTCGCGAGCGCCTCCTCCCTAGTATGCCCGCTTCTCTTCGCGAGCCTCTCTATCTGCGACTCCTCGTCTGCCGTCACGACTATAAGCCCGTCAAGGAATTCCCTGAGCCCGCCTTTTTCGACTATAAGCGCCGCCTCTACTACGACGACGGGCGCATTCTCTTCTTTGTATTCCGCGAGCCGCTCGCGGACGGCTTTCTTTATCCTCGGGTGCGTTATGTCCATCAGCAGCCTTCTTTGGCTCTCGTCCCCGAAAACGATCTCCCCGAGCCGCTGCCTGTCTATCGTGCCGTCCGGGCTCAGTATCCCGGGCCCGAACTTTTTCACTATATCCACCCAGGCGGGCTTTTCGGGCTCGACGACCTCCCGCGCTATCTGGTCGGCGTCGATTATCCGGGCTCCCATCCCCTCCAGCATGCGCGCCACGGTGCTCTTTCCGGACGCTATGTTTCCCGTAAGCCCCAAAACCTTCATGGCGGGTATTTTAATTCCCCCGAGGGCTACTTTCAAACCCGCTCACGAGCCTTTTCCGCGAGCCTCCCGCCCGGGTCTTGATAAAATCACCTATAAGGTATAATTAACTCAGACTTCGCAGTTGCGAATAAAAAAGGAGGGCGATATGTCCAAGAAAGTGGAAGACATTAAGAAAGTAGGGGTCGTCGGGGCAGGCACTATGGGCTCCGGGATCGCTCAGGTCATAGCATCGAGCGGAAGGGAAGTCACACTCATCGACGTATCCGACGCCGCGCTCGAAAGGGGGCTCAAAGGCATAGGGAGCAGCCTCGGAAGGCTCGTAAAAAAGGAGACGATCAGTGAGGAAGAGGGTAATACTATCCTTTCCCGCATATCCAAAACCACTGAATTTCCGGATTTAAAGGACGTTGACCTCATAGTGGAAGCCGTTTTCGAGGACATGGGCGTAAAGAAGGATATATACAAGAAGCTCGACGAAGCCGTCGCGCCGGAAGTCGTCCTCGCCACCAACACCTCGTCCCTCCCGATAGTCGAGATAGCTGTCAGCACAAAGAGAGCCGACAAGGTCGTCGGGATGCACTTCTTCAACCCCGCGCCCGTCATGAAGCTCGTCGAGATCATAAAGGCGCTCACCACGTCCGAAGAGACGCTCCAGTTCGCCTACGACTTCGCAGTTGCTCTCGGAAAGGACCCTGTGAAGACGATCGACCACCCCGGATTCATAGTCAACAGAATCCTCGTACCGATGCTTAACGAGGCGGTATTCGCCTACTCGGACGGCGTCGGAACCCCCGAGGACATCGACAAGGCCATGAAGCTCGGCACGAACCAGCCCATAGGGCCGCTCGCGCTCATCGACCTCATTGGCCTCGACGTCACCATAAACATAATGGATGTATTCTACGAAGAGTTTCAGGACCCGAAATACCGCGCCGCTCCCCTTCTCCGCCAGATGGTAAGGGCAGGATGGCTCGGCAGGAAAACCGGAAAGGGATTTTTTCAATATTAATAGCTCAGTTTGCGGGGACAGGCTTAGCGGCCTGTCCTTAACGCTATGGAAACCCGGAATCTGTCATTTCGAGCGCAGCGAGAAATCTCGTTTTCAGGTTTTTATATTGGATGTGACTGCTTCGGATTACTGCTTTTCGGAAATGTAATCTACGGCCCTTCCGAGCCTCTTTAAAACCTCTTCCTTCCCCAAAATCTCCATCACTTCGAAAATCCCCGGGCTCACTGTCCCGCCCGTAAGGGCCACCCTCACGGGCTGCGCTATGGCCCCCATCTTTATTCCCCTCTCCTCCATTATCTTCTCGAAATCGGCGTGGAGCCCGTCGCTCGTGAACTCGCCCGAGGCGATCCTTTCCGAAAGGTCGTTCAGCACTTCGCCCGTTTCCGGGGTAAGGAACTTCTCGGCGGCCTTCTCGTCGAATGTAATTTCCTCAGCGTAGAAATATCCTATCGAATTCACTATATCCAGTAGCGTCTTCGCCCTCTGCCCGAGCTCCTTCACTATCATCTCCAGCTTTGTGTCGAGCTCGGCGTTAATGGCCCTTTCCTTCAGCATCGGCAGGACGAGCGCCGCAATCTCACCGGCTGGCCTGTTCCTTATATACCATCCGTTAAGCCAGTCGAGCTTCTCCATGTTGAACACTGCGGCCGACTTTCCGACGTTGTCGAGGGTGAATTTCTCGACGAGCTCCTCCCTCGTGAATATCTCCTGATCCCCGAACGACCACCCGAGCCTCGTCAGGTAATTGACGAGCGCGTCCGGGAGGTATCCCTCGTCCTTGTACGCTATCACCGACGTATCCCCATGCCTCTTGCTTAGCCTCTTCCCGTCAGGGCCGAGTATCATCGATACGTGTGCCATCTTCGGCATGTCGAGCGAAAGTGCCTTGTAAATGAGCGCCTGCCTCGGCGTATTGGTGAGATGGTCGTCGCCCCTTATCACGTGCGTGATATTCATTTCCGAATCGTCGGCTACGACTGCGAAGTTATAGGTAGGAAACCCGTCCGTCTTCAGGATCACGAAGTCGTCTATGTCGGCTGCGTCGAAGCTGACGACTCCCCTCAGCAAATCGGTGATCTCTATCGCCCCCTCGTCCGGCGTCCTTAGCCTGACGGCATAGGGCTTTCCCGGCGCGGCGTTTTTATCCGCCCATTCGCGCCTGTACCTGAACACCTCGCCCCTTTCCTGCGCTTCCTTTCTCTTCGCTTCGAGCTCCTCGGCGCTCACATAACACCTGTACGCGTCGCCCGATTCTATGAGCCTCTCGGCGAGCGACTTATACACGCCAAGCCTGTCCGACTGCCTGAACGGCCCCTCGTCCCAGTCGAGCCCGAGCCACGTCATCCCCGCTATTATCTCGCCTATCGATTCCTCGGTCGATCGCTCGCGGTCCGTGTCCTCTATCCTGAGGACGAACGTCCCCCCGTAATGCCTCGCGAAGAGCCAGTTGAATATGGCGGTCCTTGCGCCGCCTATGTGTAGGGAGCCTGTCGGGCTCGGTGCGAAACGGGTTCTGACTGTCATGGGGGTTTAATGTTAATTTAGAGTCCGGGGTCCGTCAAATACGGGCTCTTCGGTTCGGGGAGTTTTATATTTCCGGTCCCTCTCCCCTTAAAAGCGCGTCGAGCTCGCCGCTTTTTTCGAGCTTCGAAAGCTCCCTGAAGCCGCCTATGAATCTCTCCCCGACGAGGATCATGGGCACGGTCCTCCACCCGTATTTCTCTTTCAGGGCCGTCTTGCGCTCCGGGTCACCCGTAAGGTTTATCTCGGTGAACTCGAGCCCCATCCTGCCCAAAAGCGACTTTGCGGCTGCACAGTAGCCGCACCAGTTTGTCGTGTAAACGGTTATAATAACCACTTCTTTTCCGCGTCCTTAAGTTGCCGACGCTCTTAAAGTGTAATATGCTTGGTTTCCCGGGAGATTCAAGTATTATTGAAATCCCGATTCGCCCCCATCTGTATAAGGGGCGGATTTGGCTGTATCTTTAATTCTCGTATGTCCTTTTGTCCTATGAACAAGAACATTGTCGCGCTCACGCTCGCACTCCTGTTCCTTACGTCATGCTCGCTCACGAAGTTCGTGGGCTACTACAAGTCGGCCGGCCAGGAAGACAGCGGAAATCTAAGCGGTCTCGTCTACACTACGGACGACACCTCGTACAAAATAGGCTCGCTCCCGCCCGGCTGGTCCAGGGTCGAGATAAAAGGCGGCGACCTCGCGTTCAGCGACCCGTCCGGCGACTCGACCATTACGGTCAACTCCACTTGCGACGAAAGGAAAATGCGCTACAGCCTGAAGGCCCTTTCCGAATCCCTTATAATAGGTATATCCGGTAAGGAGGCCGAGTCCCGCGAGCCCATAACCATAGACGGTCAGGAGGCGCTCCGGACGATATACACGGGCTCCCTCGAAAACGTCCCGGTGAAAATAGACGCACGGGTTTTTAAGAAAGGCATTTGCATATATGATTTCACTTATGCGTCATCGCCCGAAAGCTTCGGCGCGGGGGAGGCTGCGTACGACAGCTTCGTATCCCAGTTCAGGGTCCTTTAACTATGGTTGCGAGCTACATAACCAGGTTCGGAGATTATTTCATATCACTCATCGAGCAGATGGGCGAGATAGCCATTTTCTTTTACAGCGCCGTGGCCGCGTCCGTGACGCGCCCCTT
>JBFWTW010000078.1:0-13055 GCA_050247635.1 Candidatus Dadabacteria bacterium
CGAAGAGCAGGTGCAACGCCCGCGTCGCTGCCGAGAGAGCCGGCGGGGACAGGAAGGCGCTCGCCGCGTGGATCGAGGGCGTGATAGTGCCGGAGTATTCGCCCGCGGACCTTGCGCGCGTGAAGTGGCCCGTGCTCGTCGTAAACGGCGAGGACGACCCGGATGCTGAGAGCGTGGCCGGGTGCTTCCGGGAGGGTAAGCCTGTGGTGCTGGAAACGCCGCACGAGAATATTCTCCGCGACAAGACTTTCCCGAGGCACGCGCTTACGTTTCTGAAGAAGGTTGCGGTCGAGAACGGAGAAGGGTGAGACACGTAGTGTGTTTCCTGGCGTAGCACCATCGGGGATTCCAGCACCGGAAGCGCGGCGTGTTGAAATGGCAATGCGCCGCCACTTCGATTTCTTGCACGCGTGGCACACGTAGTGTGTTTTCCGACGTAGCGCGTTCGGAGATTTTAGTCTCTGAAGCGCGGCGTGTTGAAATGGCAATGCGCCGCTACTTCGGATGTCCGCGGACACGGTCCGCCTAGAGCATTCCGCGCGACCACTTCCTTATGATGTCCTTGTCCTGCTCGGATAGTTTGGCTCCGGGATGAAGTGGCAGGTAGTACCAGAGCGGCATCTCGCCCTCGTCTACTTGTTCCCAGATTTCCTTCATCTTCTTGGCTTTCCTTGTGCCCGACGCACGCTCCCACAAGGAAAAATTGAGCTCGTCCCGACCCTCGTTGACGTCCTTCACAACAAGCCACGAAAAAGGGGCTACATACGAATAAAACGGCCACTTGGTTTCGTTCGAATGGCAGTCGTAGCACGCTCGCTGAAAAATCTCTTTCACCTCGGCAGGCTGGTTGAAGCTTCCATATACGGGCGGATTCGTCCTCTCTACCGTCCGGAACTGGATGGCGATAAAGGCTACGATGAGCACCCCTACGATTATGCGAAGATACACGGCTACAACACCTCCTTACAGATTGTTCGGGTTCGCTTTCTGTTCTTGTCAAAACCGGTGGGGGAATATTATAACGTTGACCGCGGCTTAAGTCATCCGAAAATTTTAGTTCCAGCGTTTCTGGCCCATTAGCGGCCCGGTTAATCGCTATTTGTAATCGGGATGGATGTAAGTCTCCGTCCATAATTCGGGCAGGATTTCGGTCTCGAGCTCGAGCTCCGGACGGTCTACGCTCCAGTCTATGTTGTCAGCCGCCTTTTTGTCGAGCGTTGTCGAGAGGACCGGTACAGGAGGGGATTTCCCCATCGGGTCGTCTACGGGGAAATATGCAGTGATCGATGCGCTGGCCACATCGCGGCCCGAGGTGTAGATCGCCCTGTAGATTTTTGTCATATCCATCTTCGACAGCACGCCGAAGAAACTCTTCAGCCCGGAGTTGTTTATGTTGTACTCGACCTTGACGTCGTATCCGACGCCGTCCGTCGGCGTGACTTGTATGCTCCGGATACGCGGCAGGCCTATGTTGTTTTCGCCCCTGAGCTCGTTCGCGACGGCGTACCTGAGCGCCCGTACCGGGTCGGCGCTTTGGACTTCGGCGGCCGGCAGGTCGTAGCGGGGGTCGATCGGCTGCGACTTGGTTGCGTAGTGGAGGCCCGCCGCGAGGAAAAGCACCGGGGGGAGATAGAACATCAGAACCGATAACTTGGTCGGGGTTCTCGACCAGGGCAGAACGAGGCCGGGGCTGATGATCCCGATTATAAGCGGGATTATGGCCAGCATGAGAAGCCAGGTTATGCGTGATTCGAGGTTCGTCGCCGGGTAGATGACGATGGAAAGCGCGAGGCTTGCCAGGAAGGTGCATCCGTATATGGAGACGCCTTTTCTGCGGGTCTTCACCTTAGACCACGGCAGTGCTATCGCCGGGTCCACCAGCGAGAGGACTATAAGCATGAGAGATGCTATGCTGATCCAGCTAAGAACGAGTTCCATACACGTTGCCGGGCGCTCGGCCGTGAATCGCGCCGACGCGCGGAATAGGATTAGAATCTACACATTAATCAGTTTTCCGCAACCGTGCAGCGGGCTGTGTCCGCGTTATAATCCGTTATTTCCGCCCGACTGAGTGTACATCATAACGAGGGTGCACTGGGATTTGTATGAGTTAAGGACGAGCCTCGCGGTCGTTCCGGGGAGGTCCCACTGCGCGCCGTAGACGAGCTTGCCCTCGCAGACGGCGTCGCCTTTTTTCGCGTTGGGAATATCCTCGCCGGTGAGATTCTTGCTGGAGTCGATAACGGGCTGACCGTACTGTGCGCTGAACTTATCTTTTATATCCCTGAACTCGCGGATGTAATCGTTCTTGTCTTCCTTCACCTCGGGGAAGATCAGCGACTCGCGCACGAGCTTGCCTTTGTCGAACTGGTAGTCTATGAATACGCCGTGTCCGGCGATGAAGGTTTCGTAATTGAGCTTGTCTTCCGTCTGGTTTTTCGGGGCCGTGCCTTCTACGTTCAAGACCTCTTCCATGGTCATACCCCAGACGGGAACCCTGAAGTTATGCTTGCCTGCCGCCGCGTCCTCGGGCGCGGATTCGGGTGCCTCAGGTGTGGCCTGGGCAGCCTCTGGCGCAGCCTCGGGCGCGGATTCGGCTGCCTCTGGCGCGGCCTGCGCGGCATTGGGCGTGGCCTCCGGGGCGTTGCCCGAATCGCCGCTGCAAGACGGGAGTATTGCCGCCAGGGATAGAAGTAGTGCGAGGGTTATTATGTTTTTCAATGTGCTTGCCTCCAGTGCGGGTATGCGAAATTCCGAATAGTTTACCCGACAGCGCCGTGATTTCATTGTATCCACGCCGGTGAGGTAATCCGCCCTCGTGCAACGCTGCGTATATATAAACAGGGGAATGGTTATCCAGATTCCCCGGCCGGGTGCCGTAACGACCACAGAGAAGGGGTTCTCCCCACGGGGAGACGGCGCCTGCGGCCGGGGTCACACACATAGTGTGTTCCTCGACGTAGCACCTCCGGAGACTATAGCGGCTGTAGCGCGGCGGGTGGTGATAGCAATGCACCGCTACTTCGAATTCCAGCGGGCGTGGCCCGCCCCGATGATAATTAATGCGGACCTGCGGTTTATGAGCTATCCTTTTGATATATGGTTTTCAAAGGAGGTGACGCTATGAGAACCGCATTAACGACCGTCTTATTGGCCCTCCTGTTCTTGCTCCCCGCGTTCGGCACGGCCCGCGCGGACGACTATTTCAAGAAGGCCTTCATGCCCGACGGCGCGGATAACAAGTCTAACCAGATTTATCCGGCCGACGATTTCGACGACGTCATTTTCACCCGCGAATATTTCTATTCGCTAGAAGAGGGAATGCAGCAGCTGGATCGTCCCGGCTCGGGCTCGTGGAATAACGAGATGGAGCTCGAATACGTTCCGCCTCCGCCCGGCGGCGGCGCTGCTCCGGATACGGAATGATGCGCAGGGGCCTGCGGCGGCCTGATTTACGGGCCGGTTCGGAGGGCGAAAAATTAGTCCTTTGTTAATCGGCGGAAACGTGTATAATAATTTTGAATATCCCCTTCTCTAACCCTCGCCCCTCATATTTAGTAGTTAAGGAGGGGGGAGGGTTTTTTTTATGTGCCTCCCGGTATTTACGTAGTTTTCGCCCCCGTCTCCCCGCTTGCCGAAGGGCCTGTCTTTTCACCCCCGTCTTCAGGTAAAATGGTAAGAATCCCAAAGAGGTTTTGAGCATATGCACGGATTAGGAATGAAAGAGATCGGACTCGTACTCATAGGCGTTCTGCTCGGCGCTATAACGGCGGCGGGGCTCTACTCGGGCGGCGAGAGGTATGACCTTATCGCATCGCCGGACGGCTCGGTCGTTCACAAGATAGACAGGCGGACGGGGGATGTGTGGATAAAGAACTCCTACGTCGAGATCGACCCGGCCGGGCAGCCCGTCACGATCTGGTACTGGGAGAAGCTGACGCTCGACAAGCCGGGCGCGAAGAGCGTTGCGCAGAATCTGCAGGAGAACGCCGACCAGGTGCGGGCCGAGGCCGAAGCTGCGGGAAGGGCCGAGGCTGAACGGATAGCAAGGCTACGCAGCGCGCGGCTCGACGAGATCCACGCGGCGTGCGGCGAGGACACGGACTGCGTCGCCGACAACTGCACTATCGGCCCCTCCGGCCTGCCGGAAGACCCGGCGTGGCCGGAGTATTGCACAGAGACTCTCAAGGCGCGCATATTCGACCTCGTAATCAGCCAGTGCAAGGGCTCCGCATCGTGCATCAAGGCCTACTGCATAAACAAGTTCGACAATACCTATCCGGCTGTCAGCGACTGTATAAGCGAGATAAATCTCAGGAAGGTTCAGGCAGAGGCCGCGAGCCAGTGAAGCTCGCGCATATGTTGTGATTCAAGGCCGCTGCCGTCGCAGTCTTCGATTTTAAAAACCTGCCGGCTCAAACGTAAATCCGATCAGTCCGATTCCCACGTATACCCTTTAGAAACATGGAGCTTTCATTTCCGATCTAAATCGGGAAATATCTTAATAGAAAACGATGGAGGGAATAAAAATGAACGTTAACGCACCTAGGAGGAGCTTCGCCGTGCTCGCCGTGATCGCGGCTTTGTTCTGTCTTTCGTCCGTGCCCGCGACGGCGCAGATCGAGTTCGTTTACAACGAGGATGAGTTCACAAACAGGAACCCGGTTATCGAGATTCAGGATTTTACGCACGCCAATCAACCGCCCAGCCTCGGCTTCCTTGAATGCGACACTCCCGTGAACAGCAACAGCAGCGACGAATGCTTTTTGCCGGGCGACATACTCGAAGGCATATCTTTCACCCAGAGCCCCGACCCGGACAACAACATTCTCCTTTTGGGGGCGGATTCGAGGGGATCGCAAAATCCTCCTTTCGTGCTGACCAACAATAATTTCGAGAGCAATTTCGTGATCAATTTCGCCCCCGCCGTAAACAACGTCGGCCTGAACATCGGCTGCGCCGAGGTGGACGGCCCCTGCAGCACAGGCGTAACAGTCAAAATTTACGGAAGCAGCTCGATCATCGGGTTCACCACCATCTCTGTTACTAACGATTTCGATACGTTCGTCGGGATGATGACCCCGGAGTCGATCGAACGAGTGGTCCTGGAGCCTGCGGGGGGAACCCAGCAGGTTCGCGGCGTTCAGAGCGTCTTTTTCGGGCAGACCGAGCCCGGCGCGGCGCCGGGTGGACCGAGAGGGTCGGCGAGTATTCCGACGCTTTCCGAATGGGGGATGATGGCGGCAGCAGCGGGGTTTGCGTTCGTAGGCGTGTTTTACGCGATCAGGAGAAGGAATGCGTCGGCTTGATGAATTGGCGATAAGGTAAACCCCCACCCATGCCCTCCCCCTTATTAAGGGGGAGGGAAGATTGAGAGAGTGGGGGATGATTATCGCGGTGGAAAAGTGCGTCGGCCTGATGCGGACCACGTCCGCGGGAAATCGAAGTGGCAGCGTCGCTGCCACTATCCCCACCGCGCTTCCAATGATTTTTGCAGCTTCGGTGCTATGTCGAAAACGACACTGCGTGTCCACGCCACGCGTGCAGTATACCGAAGTGGCGGGGGTGGCGCCGATAACGAATGACGTGCGAACTGTGCCTTATTCACAGTCGCCATTTCATGGTTCAACCCCGCACTGACCCTGTTTTGGCTTTGAGCTGTTTTCGAGCAGTACTGGATGGACGCTCGTGCAGTCGGTATAGGGCGTCCGCATGCTCGCCTGCCTGCGTTGGTGCCGGCTCCGCCGATCGAGCCCGGAAGTGAAAACGAAACGCTTAACTCCCTGAAACAACTGAAAATACTCGCCGTACCGGCCCGTCCGAAACTTCATATTATTTTCATTGGAATATAGTATAATGGTATTTGTAATTCCTTGATTTATTCATAATTGTTAACCCGTTTAGACTTGCCCGGTATTAGATTTTTGTGCACTCAAGACGAGTAGGGCGGCGGTCCCGTGGATACAGAGAACGATGAGGACAGAGGTTGCTGCTTGGTTGAATCTTTACGCGAGAAGGCAGGCAGAGCAGGTGATGTGGAATCAGAAAAGGCAACCTCAGATTGTTTAGCGTTTTTAACGCACGATTATTTGAGTCGTAAAAAAAATAATCCGGGAGGTATCTAGGATGAATATATTCGCATCGCATGATTTATTGCGGAAGTCCCGCTTATTGATTTGCGCTTATTTTATTTTCGCCGTGCTCGCTCTGCCGTCGACAGCCGCGGAGTTCACAGACAGCTTCGATGAGTTCGTCGCCGAGAACCCCGGACTCAGCCAGCAGAGATTTAACAGCCAGGTGATCCCTGCGCTTCAATTCATCAATTGCGACTCGCCGGTCAACTCGCAGAGCAACGACCAGTGCTTTTCGCCGGGATTCATAAACCCGGGCATTGCGTTCCTTGTGAATGAGTCGCCCGGGTCAGCGCTCTTCGCACTCGTGGGTCCCGATTTTTCCAACGGAGGTAATCCGCCCAACGTATTGGTTTCTAGTATCGATGTCTCGAGCTTCGACATAGTGTTTCCTGCCTCTAAAGCGAGGGCCGTGGGGTTCGAGGCCGGCTGTTTATCCGACGGCACCCCCTGCAGCTCGGAGCTTACCGTACGGGTTTTCGGCGACGGGCCGAATGTGATAGGGGAGACTACGATCCAGCTAAGCGCCCAATTCGATACGTTCCTCGGCATCGAATACACGGAGCGTATAAGGAGGGTGAGCATTATCACGGCGTCCCAGAACGTGTATCAAGGGGTCGAGAGCGTGTTGTTCGAGCTCGGGCCGGATGTGAATCCGATTCCGACGCTCTCCGAGTGGGGGATGATGGCTGCCGCTGCGGGGATCGCGCTGATAGGTGTGTTCTATGCTCTCAGGCGCCGTAAAGCGTCGGCTTGATGAATTGGCGATAAGGTAAACCCCCCACCCTGACCCTCCCCCTTGGTAAGGGGGAGGGGAAAGTTAGAGGAGCTGGGTATGATTCATGCGGCGCGCCTAATGCAGTGAGCCGTCCCCCCGGCCGGCCGGGGGCTCGCCGCGGCCCTGGGGGCGGGCAATCTCGACCTCGTCGCCGCCCTTTTCCCTGAGCTCGTAGCCCGAGGCGAAAAAGCGGTCGGCGAATTCCCTTATCTCGGCCTCCGTGGCGCGTATCGTAACCTTGGCTATCGTATTATTTTCCTGTATTTCCAGCGGCTTAAGCGTATAAGGGTTGGTCCTTCCGGGGAAGAATTTCGTAATGTAAGAGCCCAGTTTGGTCGAGTACTCAATGATCTCGTCCCGGGGTATGGATATGACGAAGTAATAATTTTTTTCACTCATGCTAATTCCCTCTGTAAGAATGATTATACACCGGTATAATAGATTCTATTCCGACATGGTGTCTTCCGAAAGAATTATCAAACTTTGGGAGAAAGAGCAAGAAAAATGGGGTCTAGAGGACTGGGTGCTCCTGTTTTCGAACCAGAAGCGGCACCTCGGATACTGTAAACCCCGTAAAAGAATAATCTCGCTCTCGCTCGCCTTTTTGAGCACGAACTCGTACCGGGTGATGAAGGACACGCTCCTCCACGAGATCGCGCACGCGATTCATTACATGGAAACGGGAAAGACCAATCACGACAACGGTTGGCGGGACGTCGCCCGGCGCGTCGGGTGCAGGCCCGAGAGATGCGCCCCTGTGGACGGGCTGACGATGCCGCGCGGCAAGTACATAGGCCTTTGCCCGGTGTGTAACAAGACGATCTATTTTTACCGGAAGGTGAAGCGGAGCTATTCCTGCAGCGAGTGCACGAAGGGATACGACCCGCGCTTCAGGCTGAAGATAATGTCTACAGAGGTCTACGAGCTCTACGGCAGCCGCAACGGCCATGGCGCCCGCAGGAACGGCACCGGAAGGAACGGCAATTCCCGGAACCACAGGTAGGGGAACCCCACGCCGAAACCGGCAACTAAGAATATTTCGTCCTTTTTCCCGAAGCATCGTGACACGTGTATATCCTACGCGGTAAAATAGATAAATATCAATACTCTGAATTCTCCGGAGGCTCCAAATGAAGTTCGGAATATCGATATTCGCGACCGATTACGCCATGCATCCCTCGGAGCTTGCGCGCGAGGTAGAGGCGCGCGGTTTCGAGTCGATCTGGTTCCCCGAGCACACGCACATTCCCGTAAGGCGCATAAGCCCGCCCCCCGGGGGTGGGGAGCTTCCGAAGCACTACTGGCACACGTACGACCTGTTCGTCGCGCTGACCGCGGCCGCCATGGCGACGACGCGGCTCCTCGTAGCGTCGGGCATATGCCTCGTGGTGGAGCACGACCCGATCACGACGGCGAAGCAGGCCGCGAGCCTCGACGCGCTTTCGGGAGGGCGGTTCATATTCGGCATTGGCGGCGGGTGGAACGCGGAGGAGATGGCGAACCACGGGACGTTTTTCAAGAAGCGCTGGCGAATAATGCGCGAGCGGGTGCTCGCCATGAAGGAGATATGGGCCAAAGACGAGGCCGAGTTCCACGGCGAGTACGTGGACTTCGACAAGATACTCTCGTATCCGAAGCCCGTTCAAAAACCCCACCCCCCGATATACATGGGCGGGTTCGGGCCGCGGACGTTCGACAGGGTCATCGAGTACTGCGACGGGTGGGTGCCCATAGCCACTCCGCCGGCCGATATGGGGCGGCTGGTGGTGGAGCTAAGGGACGCTGCAGGGCACGCCGGGAGGGACCCGGACGAGATTGCGGTCACGTACATGTCGCTGCCCGGCGCCACACCCAAGGACATCGAAACGCTGACCGAGGCGGGGGTCGAAAGGATCGTGTTCTCGACGCCCGTCGGCGGGGCGGATGTCGTGCTGCCCGCGCTAGACAGGCACGCGGAGCTGGCGGGGCTTTGAAGGGTAGGGGGGCAAGGATGCTGCTTCCTCCTGTGTGTCATTGCGAGTGAAGCGAAGCAATCTCGCTTTTGAAATCATACGGATAAAGACTTAAATCCCCCCAGTTTTACGTTGTTTCAGGTTGATAGCGGTACTGGATTAACATTGAGAATCTGAGCGAGTGCGTCCAATTCCTCGCTCGCTCGAAATTGTCCCCCTTTTCCTAAGGGGGGATGAAAAAGATAAAAGATGAGATCTCTCACATACGTTCGAGATGACAAAACCACTTAATGGATTGCTGGCGGAAATGGATTCCCGATGAAGGCATTCGGGAATGACACATACCTAATGGAGTAGTTGGCTATACGCCGCCACTTCGATTTCTTGCACGCGTGGCACACGTAGTGTGTTTTTCGACGTAGCGCCATGGTTGCCAACAACCACCTGAAGCGCGTCTGACGATAATAGCAATGCACCCGCTACTTCGAATGTCAGCGGACACGGTCCGCCGACGTGCAAGTCCGGAATTTTGGATTACACTAATCACTCATGAAAGAGGAATTCGATCCGAAAAAGAGATTTAACGAAAGGGCAACTGTATACGACGCCGACGTGCTCAAGATAATCCCCGGCTATGCGGCTCTTCACGAAACGGTGCGTCATTTGCTGGAAACCAGCATGCCAGAAAACGCGTTCGTTCTGGTCGCGGGGGTCGGCACGGGGAACGAGACGGTTTCGCTCGCCGAGCGCAACCCAGGCTGGCGCGTGACGGGGTTCGACATCGCGGAGAACATGATCGACACCGCCACGGCGAAGGTGGAAGCGCGGGGGCTCGGGCACAGGGTCGAGCTCGTCCACGGCACGATCAACGACGTGTTCCAGGAGGCGTTCGACGGCGCGACCGCGCTGCTGGTCATGCATTTCATCCCCTACGCGCAGAAGCTCTCGTTCCTCCGCGAGATAAACTTCAGGCTGAGACCCGGCGGTACTTTGCTCCTGGCGGACTTCACGGGCGACAGGGGCTCGTTCGAGTTCGAATCTTTCGTCACGGCGTGGGAGGATTACATGCTCGAAAGAAGGGAGAAGTCCGACGTCGACGAGACGGTAGGCCACACGCGGCGGGACCTCGACATACTATCCCACGCGAGCATGGTCGAGCTCATACAGCGCGCCGGGTTCCTGCACCCGCGCCTCTTCTGGAAGTCGCTGGTGTTCAGCGCGTATATAGCGGAGAAGGGAGAGTAGCGGACCGTGTCCGCTGACATTCGGAGCAATTGAGGGGTATGTCTTTCCTCCCCCCTTAGAAAAAGGGGGGAACGAGGGGGGATTTAAATCTCAGACGAGAGGTTAATATGTATCTCCTCAAGCACTCCATCTATATTCTTCAGCACATCTCTGTCAGAAAACCTTAAAACCGTTAATCCAAGATATTTGAGCGATTCGTCTCGAATCTTGTCACTGGACTCGACCTTGCCGTGATAGTGTTGCCCACCATCCACCTCTATAATAAGCTTCGCTCTCGGACAGTAGAAATCCACGATAAAATTTCCTATGATCCTCTGCCTGTAGAATTGAAGACCCGAAAGCTGCTTCCTGGTGAGTTTCGACCAGAGCATTCTTTCGGCGTCGGTCATGTTTTTTCTGAGAATGCGCGCTCTGGCCTGGAGTTTCTTGTTGTAACGCAGCATGGAATTAACTATATCAAGATTAATTAAGGAATAAATCCCCCCTTACCCCCCTTTTTCTAAGGGGGGATAAGAAAAAGGTTTCTTCCTATCAAACGAAAGGTGAGAATAACTATGGCGTGTTCGGAGGCTCATTCGCTAGAAGCGCGTCGGGTGGAAATAGCAGGACTGCCGCGGCGTCGTATTCATGCAGACGTGGTCCGCAAAAAAAGGGCCCGGCCGGAGGAAGGTTCGCAACGACTGACCGGGCCCGGATTCAATACCCCAAACCTTGATTCCGGAATTCATTGTCAGGGCCTTGCTTCGAAGACGAGGTTGAACGGTGTTTCGGACGCACGCCTGAATCTTGTGAAGCCGCCTTTAGTGACGACCTCCTTGATCCTGGCCTCGCCCGCCTGTGCCCCGAGTGCGAGCCCGACTTCCTGGTCGAGCGACGCCGGGGTGCATATCAGCGTGGACGCGCCGTAGTAAGCCCTTCCGACAGGATTAATATTATCCTCAAATTTGTCGTTCGCATAGGGCTCGACGATCATCCATGTTCCGTCGGGGGCGAGGGACTTCAAAACGTGGGCAGCCGCGCCGACCGGATCGCCCATGTCGTGGAGGCAGTCGAAGAACGTTACGAGGTCGTAATCCGTCCCCGGATAGCTCTTCGAAGCCGAGACCTCGAAGCTCGCGTTTCCGGATACCCCGGCCTTTTCGGCTGCCTGCCGGGCCTTCTCGACGGACGGCTCGTGGTAGTCGTATCCTATGAACGTCGAGTTGGGCCAGGTCTTCGCCATGAGTATGGTCGAGGCGCCGTGCCCGCAGCCGACGTCAGCCACGAGCGCACCCGCTTCGAGCTTCTCCACCACGTCGCCGAGGGCAGGCAGCCAGTTAGCCGTGAGGTTCGCCATGTAGTTCGGGCGGAAGAACCGCTCCGTCCCCTCGAAGAGCCCGTGCTCGTGCTGGTGCCAGCCAAAACCGCCGCCCGAGCGGAAGCGCTCTTCTATCTCGGGGTACGAGCGGACGGACGCGACGGCCACCTGGAACGCACCAGGCAGAAAGGCAGGGCTCGTCTCGTCGGCCATCGTGAAGGCCTGCTCGGGCGAGAGGCCGAACTTCCCGGCCGCGGGGTCGTATGTAACGTATCCGCCGGCCGCCTGGCACGATAGCCACTCCCTGACATACCTTTCAGACGTGCCCGTTCTTTCCGAGAGCTCAGCGGGGGTCATCGGCCCGCCGTCGGCGAGGGCCTTGTAAAGCCCGAGCTTGTCACCTATGACGACCAGCCCGGCGTGAAACGCGGCCCCGAAATCCACGACCGCCCTTCCCAAAAGTTGATCCAGCTTCAATTGATCGATTGACATATTAATAACCTCCGTGTGTTTTTTGAATTCGGAGGGATTTATTACACAAAGCGTGCCAGAACCGGATTGCCATGGAATATGCAATGATTACAGTGGACTAAAGGCAGCGAGGGGTGCGTTATGCACCGCGAAATATCGCGGTGCGGGGGATTTTAGCGGTCCGGGACCGCGAAATTTAGCGGTGAGGTCGCGTAAATACTTAATAGATTCGCCGGAACGCAAGTCGTTCCCGTTCAGGGTTTCTTTATCCCGAGGGTCTTCATGCGCGAGCGGAGTGTAGAGGGATTCATGCCGAGGAGCTCTGCCGCCCCGCCCTGGCCGTAGATCCTACCCCGCGCGGCTTCGAGCGCCTTCCGGATGTTGTTACGCTCAAGCTCCGCGAGCTCGTCGAGCTTGTAGACGGATGCGGTATCTCTCGCGGACGGGCGGGATGCTTCTCTGGACCCGATAACCGTTTCTGGCAGCGCGCGGCCGAAGTCGAGCGCCGGGCCGGTGGAGGTGATGACCGCCCTTTCTATGACATTCTGGAGCTCCCTTACGTTGCCGGGCCAATGGTAGGAGAGGAGCTTCTCGATGCAGTCGTCTGTGAGCGGGTTTATATCCCTGCCCATTCGCCTGGCGAACCTTTCGGCGAAAGAGCGCGCGAACAGGCCGATGTCGCCGCCCCTGTCGCGGAGCGGGGGGATGCTTATCGGAAAGACGTTGAGCCTGTAGTAGAGGTCTTCGCGGAACTCGCCCTTTTCAACCGAGCGTTTCAGGTCGCGGTTGGTCGCCGCGAGAACGCGGACGTCCACCCTTACCGTGCGCGAGCTGCCCACGGGCTCGAACTCGCCTTCCTGGAGCACGCGGAGGAGCTTCGACTGGAGGTCGAGAGGTATCTCGCCGATCTCGTCGAGGAATATCGTACCCCCGTCGGCGGCGGCGAACCTGCCGACCCGTTTTTTCGTCGCACCGGTGAACGCGCCGGCCTCGTGCCCGAAGAACTCGCTTTCGATCAGGCTGCCGGGAATTGCCGCGCAATTGACCTTTATCATCGGCCGCGCGCTCCGGCCGCCGGCCTTGTGTATCGCGCGGGCGATCACTTCCTTACCCGTCCCGGTCTCGCCCTGAATCAGGACTGTAGCGTCCGTCCCGGCGACCTTACGGACGTCTTCGAGCAC
>JBFWTW010000079.1:0-13001 GCA_050247635.1 Candidatus Dadabacteria bacterium
ATGGACTTCTTGGCCAGCCTAGCGGTGGCCTCGGGAACCTTCACTTCGTAGACCTCTTCTTCGAGGGACTGTAAAACCTTCTCTAAGGTTATCATCTTCATGAACCTGCAGACGGCGTCTTCCCTCGCCGGGTAGAAGGTCTTGTCCGGATTGGCCTTACGGAGCGGATGGAGCATCCCGGTTTCGGTTGCAATGACGAACTCCTTCGCCTTTGAAGTCACGGCGTGCTTAATCATCCCGCCCGTTGAGAGGAACTTGATGTGTCCGTTGCCGTTGCCATTTCCGTTACCGTTTGCGGAGCTGTTCATCCCCTCGTACATGAGGCTCGTCGTGCACCCGCACTCGGGATGGACGACCAGCTCTGCCCCGGGGTGATTGCTTTCCATTTCCTCGAGGTCGCGGGTCCTTATGCCGGCGTGTACGTGACACTCGCCCGGCCATATGTGGAGCTTACGGCCCGTGACCCTGGCCGCGTATGCGCCGAGGAACATGTCCGGGAGGAAGAGTATTTCCTTGTCTTCGGGTATGGACTGGACGACCTTGACGGCGTTCGAAGACGTGCAGCAGTAATCGCTCTCTGCCTTCACCTCGGCGGTCGTGTTGATGTACGAAACGACGACCGCGCCCGGATGCTCGCTCTTCCACGCCCTCAGCTGATCGGCCGTTATGGCGTCGGCAAGCGAGCACCCCGCTTTTAGATCCGGGATGAGCACTTTCTTTTCGGGGGAGATGATGGAAGCGGTCTCGGCCATGAAATGGACGCCGCAAAAGACGATAATATCCGCCTCGGTCGTGGCCGCCATCTGCGAAAGGGCAAGGGAATCGCCTGTGAAATCGGCTATATCCTGCACCTCGGGAATCTGATAATTGTGCGCCAGGATGACAGCATTTTTCTCTTTTCTGAGAAAATCTATCTTCTCCGCAACGCTCTTGCGCTCGGTCATTCTTTCCTCAAAATGCGTTTGCACTGGAAAGGTAATTATACCAGATAGAGGCCTATATCTAAAGCCGGGGGGGAGTGGGTGATGGCCCCGACGGAGATGAAGTTGACCCCCGTTTCGGCCACTTCCCTTATATTTTTGAGCGTAATTCCGCCCGAAGCCTCGACGAGAGCAGCCCCGTCGATGAGCCTTACGGCCTTTTCCATCTGCTCTGTACTCATATTATCGAGCATGATGATGTCGGCCCCGGAGATGAGGGCTTCCTTTACCTCTTCGAAATTCGAAGCCTCGACCTCTATCTTGAATTTATTCCTGTATTTCTTCCGCATTATCTGGACGGCGTTTGAGATGCCGCCGGCCATTTTAATGTGGTTGTCCTTTATTAGAATCCCGTCGTAGAGCCCGAAGCGGTGGTTGAATCCCCCGCCGACCGCGACGGCGTACTTATCCAGCACCCTGAATCCGGGCACAGTCTTTCTCGTGTCGAGTATCTTCACGGGGAGCCCGTCGACGGCTTTTACGTACCTGGCGGTCAGCGTCGCTATTCCCGAGAGGCGCTGCATTATGTTGAGCGCGAGCCGCTCTCCCGAAAGGAGCGCCCTCGTAGAGCCGTTTATCTCGCTCAGTATGTTCCCGGGCTTTATCTCGTCGCCGTCGTTTACGTTATCGACGCATACGACCGTATGGTCGAGCTTCTGAAACACCCTCTTCGCTATTGGAAGCCCAGCGACGATGCCGCGCGCCTTGGCGCGTATAATGGCCTTGGAGTCGTCGCTCTCCGAAGCGAGTGTGTTCGTCGTGATGTCGCCGTCGCCTATGTCTTCCCTGAGAGCGTATTCAATCAGCCTGTCCACACGTGTAAAATCGAGATCTACTTTCCTCATCTGTTCTTCCGCAGTCTCCTTACTCTTCGACCGGTATGAGCGCAGGCGCACCGCCCTTTCTCATAACTATATGCTTTCTCCACGAAGGGTCTTCTTCCGGGAAGTCTTCCCGAATGTGAACGCCTCGGGACTCCTCTCTTAAGAGAGAGAACTCGGTTATGAAGCCGCACACCTCGAGTATCATTTCCATCTTGAGTTTATAATAACCTGAGAGCTTCTCAAGAAGCGGCGTAAGTCCGGCGAGATCGCTCCCGGCCGACGTGATCCCCTCCCTGCTCCTTACTATTCCGACGCTGCGGTTCATTATACGCGCGGCCGATGTTTTCAGCTCGCCGAAGATCTTCTTCTCGGCCTCTGCAGGGTTATGCACCAGGGGGCCTCCCGGCATGGACGAAGTATCGAACCCCGCGCCGTCGTAATCGACGGCCCCGTCGACGGCTCGCTTCCCGAATACGACGCATTCGAGAAGGGAGTTGCTGGCGAGCCGGTTTGCCCCGTGGACGCCCGTCGATGCGACCTCTCCGCAGGCGAAAAGACCCTTTATATTTGTCTCACCCATAAGCCCTGTCTTCACCCCGCCTATCATGTAATGAGCCGCCGGGGCCACCGGCACGAGGCTCTCGGTCATGTCCACACCCGCAGCGAGGCATGCCTCGTATATGTTGGCGAAGCGGGATTTGAGATAGGCGGAATCCAGGTGACGCATGTCGAGGTAGACGAAATTCCTGCCGGATTTTTCTATTTCGATGGATATGGCGCGGGATACGATATCCCTCGGCGCGAGCTCTCCGAGGTCGCTGTACCTGTACATAAACCTCTCGCCCGTGCATCCGAGGAGATGCGCCCCCTCGCCCCTGAGGGCCTCGGTTATTAGGAAGCTCGCCCCACGCTCGTTGTAAAACGCAGTCGGATGAAACTGGAGGAACTCCATATCCGAGATCGCCGCCCCCGCTTTAAAGGCGAGCGCCACGCCCTCGCCCGTCGAGCTCTCGGGGTTTGTCGTTCTTTCGAAGAGCGCCGACGCCCCGCCCGTCGCAAGTATCGTCGATTTGGCACGGAACAGTATCGGCTCGAAGCCATTCCCTAGCGCGAGCGCCCCCGAACACGCAGCGCCGTCCGAAAGGAGCTCGACGACGCCGGTGCTTTCGAACTTTTTAATCGCCGGATTCTTCTCGACGGCTGCGATGAGGAAATTCACCATCTCTCTGCCGGTCGAGCTCCCGCCCGCGTGGAGGACGCGCCTCTTCGTATGGCCGCCTTCGAGGCCGAGCTCGAGCCCGGTCTCTGAAGAATCGAATTTCATTCCCTTCCCTATGAGCTCTATAACGCGCTCGCGGCCTTCGTTCACGAGCACCTCGACGGCCTTCGGGTTGTTAAGCCCCCTTCCCGCCCGCATGGTGTCCTCTATGTGAAACCACGCCGAATCGTCCGGGTCGACGACGGCGGCAATGCCCCCCTGTGCCCAGTAGGAGTTACTCTCCTTCACCGTCGATTTCGTAAGGAGCGTGACTCTCCCGAAGCCGGCCGCGTAAAGGGCAGCGTAGAGCCCCGCAAGGCCGCTGCCTATGATAAGAAAGTCGGAGTATATTTCCGCCGGCGTAGGGCCGCCGGCCTCATTAATGCTCATATGATATTACCGTTCGTCATTGGGAGATTTCAGCCCTGGCCCGGACCTATGGATTCGAGTATCGCCTCTTTTATCTCGGCGATCCTTTCGGGGTCGGCTATCTTCTTGCCGTTCATATCCACGACGTAGAATGCGTCGACGACCTGGTCGACCTTGGTCGAGATTTTAGCGTATTCGATCGAGAGCCCGAGGTCCCTGATTGCTTTGGTTATGTCGTAAAGGAGCCCCGACCTGTCGTATGTGTAAATGTCGATCACGGTCGCCGCGTCGGAGGATTCATTGTCGAGCATAACCCTCGACGGATATTGCTGCGGCACTGACTTGCCGTAAAGAGGCCTTTCGAGCTTCCTCTTCGCGACAAGCTCGCCGACGTCGATCTCTTTCGCGAGTACTTGCTTCATGTTGTCCCGGAGCTTGGCCCACGCCTCGTCGTCAACCCCGAGTGAAGAGCCGAGGCGGTTCAAATAAAAGACGTCGAGTATTCTGCCGTCGCTTCTCGTCGTGATCCTAGCCCCGAGGATGTTAAAGCCGGAGGCCCTTATGACGCCGCAGAGGCGCGAGAATATTCCGGGCTCGTCGAATCCCCAGAACGTAAATTCGTTGTAATCCTCTTCTGGAAAAAAGAGAATGTCCATCCCGACGGTGTCTTTATGCTTGGCGATAAAGCCGAGATGATAGGCGATCTTGTGGGCCGAAAATCCAAGGAAATAAGACTCGGGCATGGCCTTTAATATCTCGCCCGCCTTCTTCCTCGATATCCTGGTGCCCGTTATCTTGATAACCTCTCCGATGATCCTCTCCTGCCTTGCGACCGGGTCTTCGACCTTCAGCACGCCCCTTTCGAGGACCTTGGCCGTCCTTATGAAAAGCTCCTTCAGGAGCATTCCCTTCCAGTTCGTCCAGACGTCGGGCCCGACCGACTTGATGTCGGCGTAGGTCAGGAGATAGAGGAGCGAGAGGGTTTCGAGTGTTTTTACCGACTTTGCGAAACGCACGATAAGGCTGTAGTCGTGTATGTCCCTTCGCTGCGAGAAATGAGACATTATAAGATGGTTCTTCACAAGGAATTCGAGCTGCTTTCTCTCTTCGTCGGTGAGCCCGATACGCTTGGCTATCTTCGGAATCATCGCCGCTCCCTTTTCGGCGTGCCCCTTGCCTTCGCCCTTCCCCATGTCGTGAAAGAGGCAGGCCAGGTACAGGACGTGCCTGTTCACGAGCGACTCCGCCGTCTTCGTAAGGAGCGGAAGCTCTTTTTCGTATCTGTAGCTCAGGAGATTCTCTATTTCCCTCACCATGAATATGGAATGGACGTCAACGGTGTAAACGTGGTAGGCGTCGTGCTGCACCATGCAGACTATCTTTCCGAATTCCGGAATATAATTGCCGAGGAAGCGGAGCCTGTTCATTTCCATCAGGGTTTCGGCGACGTTCTTGCCCTTCTTGAGAATTCTGAGGAAAGAGGCATTCATCTCAGGATTGGACCTCATCTTCTCGTCCATTTTGCCGATGTTGACGTTCTCGCGTATAAGGTCCAAAAGATAGTTACTCATCCGCACCTGATGCTTGTTCGCGTATTCGAACGCCTTCATCAGGTTTGCCGGATTGTCCGTGAATATGTTTACGTTCGAGACCGAAAGAACCCCATTCTGTATGATAAAACCGCTGTCGAGCGTGATCGTTTTCGATGCCCTTATTCCGGACCTCTGATCCATGACGCACTTTTCGATGAGCCTTCTCGACTGCTCGGTGAGCTCGTTCCCGCGGAGATAGTAGATGCGCATGAATCTCTCGACGGCGGGGAGATCGGCGTCCTTGAACCCGAGGAACCTCGCTATCTTTTCCTGGAACTCGAAGCCGAGCCTGTCCTCCATGCGGCCCGCGAGGTAGTGAAGCTCGGACCTTACAAGCAGAAGAAAATTCAGGCTCTTCTCGAAGATCCTGATCTCGTTCTCCATGAGTATCCCTTTGGGGAGGAGCTCGGCAAAGGTCTTGACCTTGAACTTGGCCTGCGCGATCCAGAGCGCGTAGTGTATGTCACGGAGCCCGCCCTCTCCCTCTTTAACATTGGGCTCGAGGAGATATACGGACCTTCCGAAACGGTTTATCCTGCTTTCGTTTTCCGCTATTTTCTGCTGAATGAATTTATGTGATATGGACGGAAGAAGATCGGAAAAGAGCCTTTTATTCAAATCGAGGTAGAGGCTCTCGTCCCCGGCCACATGCCTCGAATCGAGTAGAGAGGTCAGGATGGTCGTATCCTCGTCTTCGGAGAGCTCCATGCACTCGTCTATCGTCCTCACCGAATGACCTACGTCGAGCTTCAAATCCCAGAGGAGATAGAGCAGCTTCTCTGTGATCTCCTTGGCCAGCGTCTTGTGCCGCGGCTTGTAGAGGATCATGAGGTCGATGTCGGAATAGGGGCAGAGCTCGTTCCTACCGTACCCGCCGAGGGCTATCACGGCTACGTTGGCAAGGTCGTTGAACCCGAGCTGCGAAAGCGCCTGTCTTATGAGCTTGTCGATAACCTCGGACCGTTTTTTGGCGAGGAGGCTGCCCGTAAGCGCCTTATTCCGCTTGGCCTTGTTGTTGTGATATTCCTTAAGCTCGGCAAGCTTCCTGTCGAGCCTGGCCCTAAGGCTCTTGTTCGACTCCGGCTCGTCGGTCATGAGGTTTACAGCTTTATTCATAGTTCTTTACTCTGCATATTATATTACATCTATATTACATTCATATTCGGCGGCGTTAAACCAGGTCATAGCTTAAAGCTTATCGACACACCGTCCCTTACCGGAAGAACGGTGCTGTAAAAGCCCTCCTCGGCGAAAAGGAGCCTCGTAAACTCCCTTACCCCCTCGGTGGCCTGTGAGTTGTCTTCGGGAGAGAGCACCCTCCCGTGCCATAGCGCGTTATCCGTGATAAATAGCCCGCCTGTCCGGAGTTTTGCGTACGCCTTTCCGACGAGTGGCGGATACCATTCCTTGTCTACGTCGTTGAATATGATGTCGAACGGGCCTTTCTCGCCGTCGAATATTTCAAGCGCGTCTCCGATCTTTATTTCGACTCTGTCCAGGAGCCCCGCTCGCGTCAGGAAGCCCTCGGCCATATCGGCGTTATCCCGGGCCGCGTCCGTGAGTATCACACGGCCTCTGCCGAGCACGGCAAGGGCCTTTGCAAACCAGTAGGCGGAGTAGCCGAATCCCGAGCCGAGCTCTATGATCTCCTCGGCGCCGGATATGAGCGCAAGCTGGTAAAGGAGCCTCCCGACCGACGGGCCGACTATGGGAAAGCCGTGCTCTCGGGCGTACTCTTCCATTTCCCTCCGGACGTCATCCACAGGGGGAGAGAACGATTCTATGTATTCCTCTATGTCGGGGTTGACTATAAGATGATCGGGCCCGTGGGACTGGCTCATTTCTTTCCGAACTCCACGAACGTCTCGGTGTAGCCGCTCCGCTGGTTTTCGGCCCGGGCCATTACGAATAGAAGGTCCGAGAGCCGGTTGAGATAAATAAGGACGTTCTTTCCGACCTCTTCCTCTTCCATGAGCTTTACGACCTTCCTCTCGGCCCTTCTGGAGACCGTCCTCGCGAAGTGAAGGTAGGCCCCACCCGCGCTCCCGCTCGGGAGTATGAATTCCTTAAGGGGCTTAAGCTCTTCGAGTAGGACGTCTATGGTGGATTCGAGCCCGGCTATCCTGTCCTCGCCTATGCGCGGGACCTCGAACCCCGGAGGGCTCGCCAGCTCGGCGCCTATGATAAAGAGGTCGTTCTGTATGGCTTTAAGCGTCTCCGATATGCCGTCGGCGGCGACCATGGTCCTGGCGATCCCGAGGACGGCGTTGAGCTCGTCCACGTCGCCGTAGGCTTCCACCTTGGACGAGGCCTTGCTGACCCTTTCGCCGCCTATGAGCGAAGTGAGCCCCTCGTCCCCTGTCTTCGTATAAACCTTCGTTATACGGACTTTAGCCATAGAGGAATTCTAACCGAACGGCATATACGCTTCAAACGGCCCGCCGTTGGGGTGCGGCGGGCGCGGAGGGGCATTCTTAATCCTTTGAAAGGCTGTTTTCGATAACTTCAGTTATGTGCCCCTTGGGAAGGGCGCCTATTATCTTGTCGTCGGGGGAGCCGTTCTTGAATAGTATCATCGTAGGGATGCTCCTTATCCCGAAAGCCTGTGCAGTGTAGGGGTTTTCATCGACGTTCAGCTTTCCGACCTTTATCCTGCCCTCGTAATCGCCGGCTATCTCGTCCAGAACCGGCGCTACAGCGCGGCAGGGAGGGCACCACTCGGCCCAGAAATCGAGAAGCACGGGTACGCCTGATTTCAGCACCTCGTCGTCGAAGTTATCGTCTGTAATTTGTACGGTTTTCCCCATTCGATATCTCCTTCAATTCATTTTTAACGGATTAGATAACAAATGATACTCGATGGATTCATGGCCCTCCCGAAGTATAATGCCGAATTATGGCCGAGCCCGCCGGCACGGACCAACCCCGTTCCCCGTATGCTATACTCTTCAAGAAAGCTTCAAGGCAGTATAAGGATGGTTTATGGATTTATCTTCTCTTGATCTCAAGGACGTTTCCAATCTTTCAAATTTTTCGGGCATGGTGCCGCTGTTCCCGTTATCGACGGTGGTATTCTTCCCCAACACCCTTCTCCCCCTCCACGTTTTCGAACCCAGATACAAACAGATGGTAAACGACGTCATTAAATCCGAAAGGATTATCGGAATGGCTCTGCTAAAGCCGGGATGGCAATCGAATTATTATGGGAATCCGGAGATTTACGACGTGGCCGGCATGGGAAGGATAGTGAGCTCCGAGACGTGTACCGACGGGAAGATAAATATAGTCCTCTACGGCCTTAAGAGGGTGCGTATAACTGAGATAGTAAAGGACAAGCCCTATAGGCTCGCGCGGGTGAATATACTCGAAAACGCCCACGGCCCCGACGAAGAGAGGCTTCGGGGGCGCATAGAAGAGCTCATCACGAAGTGGAACTTCACGCTAGGGGAGAAAGAAAAGGCCCACAGGATCAACGTCAATACGAAGCTTCCGCTCGACTGCCTTACCGATGCACTAGGGACCCTGATATTTTCTAATATATTCGAAAAGCAGATGCTCCTCGAAGAGCCGAGCATCGAAAAAAGGGCGGAGATAATAATAAAAGACCTCCAGACGAGGCTCGATATAGTCTCCGTTACCGCCGGAAAAAGCGGCGGGATAATCGACAAGAGGAATCTAAACTGATTCCGACCTCAGGAATTCGAGCACAAGCTCGTCCACCTCTTCCTGCCTTTCCCTCCAGAACCCATGCCCCACACCGGGGAATGTCTTAAGCCTGGCCCCTTTTATTAAAGATGCGAGCTCCCTCGTTTTCTTGGGCGACGTCGTAAGGTCGGTCTCCCCCAGCATCACCAGCGTCGGCACGTCGATCTTCGAAAGAAGCTCCGTCGTGTTGTGCGTCTCGACCGCATGGCTCTGGCCTATGTAGCCGCGGAGCGTGTCCGGGTTCTCGGGAATGGCCGCCATCGTGGCCTTAAGTGTGGAGATATTCTTCTCGATGTATTCCCTCGTGTAGCCGAGGTAAAGGGCCATCGTCCAGACAGCCTTCATGCCGACCTTGGCAGCGATCTCGCGGCCCGTGTCGAGTATGACGTTCCCTACCTCGTCGCGCGATGCCGCCGAGCATCCCATGACGAGCTTACTCACCTTGTGGGGGTGCTTGATTGCAAGCCACTGCCCTATCATGCCGCCCATCGACTTCCCGGCGACGTGCGCCTTCTCGATGCCTATGGCGTCCATGAGCCCCGCCGTGTCGTCCGCCAGGTCGGCCGTCGTGTACCCCGGCCCGGGCTTGTCCGAAAGCCCCGAGCCCCGGTTGTCGAATACGACCACCTTGAAATGCTTCGAGTATATAGGCACCTGCGTCGCCCAGCTCTGCGCCTGGCTCCCGAGGCCGCCTATGAGGACGACGGGATATCCCTCGCCGTGAACTTCGTAATATAGTTTGACGCCGTTTACGTCTGCGTAGGCCATTAGTAGTCGTCCTCCGATGATACGGGTCTTTTCGTTTCGAGATACTCGGCGAGTATATACACGGCCGCCATCTTGTCGATCACCTTCTTCCGCTTCTTTCGCGAAACGTCGGCTTCTATAAGAAACCGCTCCGCGTTCTTCGTGGAATAACTCTCGTCCCAGAAATTTATGGGGATTCCGAATTTTTCGAGGACGAGCGAGGCGAACTTCTTTATCTCCTCACCTCGACGCGTCATGCCCCCGTCGCCCCGCATCGGAAGGCCGACGAGGAGCTCCCCGGGCTCGTACTCCGCGATTATCTTCGCGAGCTCCGCCGTGTCGTGCTCCTTATCCTTCCGCATTATAGTGGTCACGCCGTTGGCCGTAATGCCGAGGAGGTCGCTTACCGCAACCCCTATGGTCTTCGAGCCGACGTCGAGTGCAAGTGTTCGCTTCATATGAATCGTCCGGCCGGGCGGGCGTACGGATATTTTAACATTATCGGCGGGCTTAATCGGGAACGGTGCGAAGTATCAGTAAAGCGTCTCGTCGGTATAGGTATTGATCCTGTTTCGCCAGCCCGGGAGCCACCTCTTCTCGTTACGCTCCGGGGGAGAATTCCTGACCCGCCTCTCGAGGACGAACTCCGCCGACCGTGCGAATTCAGCGAGCGCCAGCGGGCCGGTCTCGGTGCCTTTCATATTGGCGAGCACCTGGAGGAGCCCCCAGCCCTGCCCCTTGTATCTTTCGGACTCCGAAACGCCCTCGCCCTTGAAGTTGACGTAGTCGATTAGTGCATACATACCCATGCCGGACTCGGCGACGCGGTAGAACTGTTTTTCTATATTCCCCCTCAGATCTGGAGGGGCTGCATTAAGCATGGCGGGGAGGCTCTTTTCCAGCCTGTCGGCTATGAAGGACGCCTGGAGCGTGAATGTGCCCAGTAGAAACTCCCTCAGGGAGACCATCCTCGGGGAGTCGAACTCACTGTAGAACTCGGAGCGCGTTTTCCACGGAAGATCGAAGGGCCGAAGATCCTTCAGCCACTTCGGAATCGAAGCGTTTTCTGACTTCATATATTCGATGAGCGCGGGGAAGGTCTCTACGAAGCGGTACTCCTCGCCCGCGGGATACCACAGGAAATGCCCTATGCCGAGTGAGGCGAACTCTTCCCCCTCGTTCCACGCGGTGAGGTTCGCGGGCTTCCCGCCCGCTTCGTTCTTGTATATAAGGGCACCAATCCGGGCAAGCTCGCCATCCGACAGCGACAGATCCTTCGCCATGGACAGCGAGAACGAAAGGCATAGCGCCAGGATGAAGGTTAAAGACGCAAGCGTCCGTCGCATACGACAGCCTCCGTAATCGAATTACAGATATATGCCAGAGTAACCGAAAATACGGCTCTTATCTGTATATATGGTGCTTGAGATGCTCTTTACTGGTGATTCTTTCGAAGACCTCGCCGCACTTGTCGCATGCGTACCTGACTTCGGTCGGCGGGTGGCTTATTCCGCACCCGACCAGAATCCACCCAAAGATTGAGTAGCTCGGCTTGGGAACTATCCAGGGATTATCCCTCGTGTGTCCGCACCTGCATGTTTTCTCTGTAGATGTCTGCTCGCTCATGGTGTAATCGAACCGGCAAATATTCTAAACTGTTTTAGCCGCATATCAATATAAGAGGCGCTCCGGCTCCAAACCGAAGAGTATAGCGGATGGAAAAGCCCTTAGATGGTATTGGACTATTCAGGGCCGGGAATACCGGGTTTCCGGAGGCGCTTTACCTTGGAGCGGCGCTTCTTTTGGGAAAGCCGTTTTTCCCTGGACGCCGCCGTGGGCCTCGTTTTTCGCCTCGGGGTCGGCTTCACCGCCGCCTTCCTTACCATCTCTGTCAGACGGTCGATTGCGTCCTTACGGTTCTTCTCCTGGCTCCTGAACCTCTTGGCCTCGATTATCACTACCCCTTCATCGGTCGCCCTGTTCCCGGCGATTTTGAGAAGGCGCTCCTTAACCTCAGGGGCAAGGCTTTCTGTGCCGGCGGCGTCGAAACGTAGCTGCACCGCCGTCGAGACTTTATTCACGTTCTGCCCGCCCGGCCCCGAGGCGCGGACGAATTCGAGGCTTATCTCGTCGTCCGGGATGATAATATTCCGCGTTATTCTGGGCATGAATACAATTTATAAATTCGCGGGGAATTATTCAAGTGGTGTGGACCGGATCGGGAAAGAAGAGGGAGAAAAAAAGCGGCGGGAGTGATGTAACGCCCGCCGCCTCGTTTATATTCAAACCATATCGTCTATTCGTCCTTAAGGCTGATTCCGTACTCGGGCGTGCCGTAGCCGTGAGCCATCTGGAAGCCGCCGTATGCTTCTTCGCCGTGCTCGCTGATGTCCAGGCCCTCGGTTTCTTTGTCGGAAGAAACCCTGAGCCCCATTACGGCCTTCACCAGGAGAAGGATGATCGAGGTTCCGACGAAGGAGAATACCCAGGTTACGGCGACGCCCACGAACTGTATCCATAGCTGCTCGGGGTTGCCGAAGAAAAGACCGTTGGCTCCGTCCGGGTTGACAGCGGTGGAGGCGAAGAGCCCGGTCGCGAGAGCGCCCCAGGTGCCGCCTACGCCGTGAACGCCGACGACGTCGAGGGCGTCGTCATAGCCAAGCCTCGGCTTCAGGGTTACCCCGAAGAAGCAGAGCACCCCGCCGCCTATTCCGATAATTATGGCCGACATCGGGCCTACGAAACCCGCTGCCGGCGTGATGGCGACAAGCCCTGCTACCGCGCCGGAAGCCGCGCCGAGAACCGTGGGCTTGCCCCGGACTATCCATTCTACAGCCGTCCACGCCAGGACCGCCGCAGCGGCCGCGAGCTGGGTCGTCACGAAGGCAGTGGCCGCGAGCCCGTTCGCCCCTAGGGCGCTTCCGGCGTTAAACCCGAACCAGCCTACCCACAGAAGCGCCGCTCCGATGACGCTAAAAGGCAAAAGGTGAGGAGCCATGGGCAGCTTTCCGTACCCTGTACGTTTTCCTATCAGGAGGGCCGCCGCGAGGGCCGCTGCGCCCGAGCTTATGTGAACGACCGTGCCTCCCGCGAAGTCGAGAGCGCCCATTGCGCCTATCCACCCGCCGCCCCAAACCCAGTGGGCCAGCGGATCGTAGATTATGGTCGTCCAGAGAAGGGAAAAAAGAATGAAAGCGCTGAACTTCATGCGTTCTGCGAACGCCCCGGATATAAGGGCGACGGTTATTATCGCAAACGTCATCTGGTAAACCATGAACAAACTGTGGGGTATCGTCGACCCGTCCAGCGGCTCGGGCCCCACGCCGTTTAAGCCGAAGAAATCGAGGCCCCCGATAAGAGACGAAATATCGGTCCCGAAAGCAAGTGAATAGCCGATAATCGCCCACTGAATGGTTATAAGACCGGCCAGGAAGAAGCTCTGCATCATGGTTCCGAGAGCGTTCTTGGATCTAACGAGGCCGCCGTAAAACAGAAAAAGCCCCGGTATTGTCATCATCAATACCAG
>JBFWTW010000080.1:0-12970 GCA_050247635.1 Candidatus Dadabacteria bacterium
TACGCTCATAGTCGCCCGATCGAGCTTGGTCAGTATGTCGTCGACCATATATGTCTTGAAGTCGGTGACCATCATCTTCGTTTTGAGGTCCCTATGGGAGAGCCTGCCGAACGTGTCTTCGTACAGAGTTGCGTCTGTGGGTTCGGCGCCGGAGCGAAGGGCCTTTTCGAGGTCGCGCGATGTCCAGAGCCCTGCGGCCTCTTTATACATCCCGGGGAGGTCGTCGCTGTTTATCTTCTCCAGCATCCGGAGGATCTTTCCGTATTTGTCCTTGAAGTTCTCGGTTCTCGGGAGGGCGAAAGAGAGCGACCTGTATACAGTGTCCACCGCCTCTGGGCCGAGGACGCCGAGCGCACCCAGGAGCGGCCCCCTCAGGGGAGCCGGGACGCGGAGGAACTTGTCGTGCACGCTGCTCGTGTGCCAGTATCTCCTGTAGCCGCAGAAGAGCTCGTCGCCGGCGTCGGCCGAAAGCGCCACCGTGGCCTCCTGACGCGTAAGCCGCGAGACGAGATAGGTCGGGATGCCGGAGTTGTCGGCGAAGGGCTCGTCATATATCCAGGGCAGGAGGCCTACCGTGTCGAAGGCCTCGCGGGCCGAAACGTAGAATTCGGTATGGTCCGTACCGAGATAGTTCGCGATTTTCTTCGCCCACTCGGCTTCGTTGAAGCTGCTCTCGTGAAAGCCTATGGAGAACGTTTTCAGCCTGACATCAACGTTCTTCTGAAGGAGGGCCGTGAGCAGCGAGGAGTCTATTCCGCCGCTGAGGAATACGCCGACAGGGACGTCGGACACGAGCCTGTATTAGAACGAGTCCACCAAGAGGCTTTCGAGCTCTTCGTGTATCTCGTCCTCCGAGAGGCTGAACGGATCCATGAGATAGTAATCGACGGCGTCCCAGTATTTTTTTTCTTCGACCCTGTCCGGGCCTTCTATGGAGAGGTAGTGCCCAGGCCTGAGCTTATACGTGTTTTTGAATATGGAGTGCGGCGTCGGGACGTAGCCGTATCTAATGTATGACGGCAGTATCTCGTGGTTTATCTCTTTTTTGAAATCGGGGTGCTCCATGAGGGCTTTGAGCTCCGAGCCGAAGAGAAAAAGGCCGTTCTTTCGGTAATAATAAAGCGGCTTCACACCTGCTCTGTCGCGGAGGAGGAGAAGCTTTTTCTTCTTCCTGTCCCAGATTCCGAAGGCGAACATGCCGATGAATTTGTGAACGCATTCGATGCCCCATTCTTCGTAGGCCTTAATTATTACTTCGGTGTCGGAATTACTTTTGAAGGCGTAGCCCTTCACGACGAGCTCGCTGCGTATTTCGGAGAAGTTGTAGACCTCACCGTTGTACGTTATCCAGATCGACTCGTCGTCGTTCGCCATGGGCTGATGGCCGAGCGGGGAGAGGTCGAGAATCGAAAGCCTCCGGTGCCCGAGGCCGACACCGTTTTCGTTGTCGATGTAGATGCCGGAGTCGTCGGGGCCCCTGTGCGTGAGGGCGTCTGTCATCGAGGTGAGCACGCCCTCGTCTATCTGTCTTCTCGAATCGAGTATTCCCGCTATTCCGCACATGTCGTTTCGGCCTGCCTTGTTTTCTTCCCGGGAGGGCCCTTAAGCGGCATATAGGTCGCCATCTTATCCCGGTCGAAGCAATTCAATTGACTGAAAATTCTGTGTTGTAACAGTGTATTAGAAAGTAAAAATGCGTTTCGTGTCACTTCCAATAAGTATAAAGCACAAAGCGCTCAATATATAGCGGAGGGCTAAAATGTTTCTATTTTCCGCGAGTCAGCTCGTCGTAGAGGGCCTCTATACGGTTCATCATAACGTCCTCGGAGAATTTTTCGCCGAGGAGGGCGCGTCCGTTTGCTCCTAATCTGGAGGTGAGGGCCGGGTCTTCGAGGAGTGCGTTTATTCGCCCGGCGAGTGCATTGTGGTCGCCGCTCGGAACCAGAAATCCGTTCTCGCCGTCCTTGACGACTTCGCTGACGCCGCCGACGTCCGTCGCGATAATGGGCTTAGAGGATGCCATGTATTCGAGGAGCGTTAGGGGGAGGCCTTCCCTTTCGGAGGTGAGGACGCCGATGTCGAGGACGGAAAGGGCGTCTTCTATATTCTTCACGAAGCCGGTGAATATGCAGCTCTCTTTTATGCCGAGCCCGGCGGCCATCGTTTCGAGCTCTTGTTTTCTTACGCCGCCGCCGATTATGAGGAAGCGGGCGTCGCTTCTCTTCTCTAGTACTTTCTTGGCCGCGCGGAGGAAGACCTCGTGCGCCTTTTCTTTTCTGAGGGCGGCGGAGATGCCGACGACCGGGGCGTCGGGTTTAAGCCCCAGGCTTTCCTTGAACGCTGCGTTGGACGATTCGTACTTACCGGGGTCGATGCCGTTATATATCGTGACGACCTTTTCCGCGGGGACCTGTGTTGTGAGGGCCTTTTTTTCGAACTCGGAAACGGTAATCAATTTAGAGGATAATCTTCCAACGAAGCTGTTGAATACGTAATTCTTCCAGTTGTACACCTGTCCGTGGACGTGGGAGACGGCCGGGAGGCCGAAGACTTTTCCCAGTACCACTCCCCAGATATTCGAGCCCAGCTTGTGGGCATGAATGAGCTTTACATTCTCTTCCCTTATTAGCTTTCCTATAGGGTGAAACTTGTATACCTCGTGGCGGTGACGGCGCTCGATTTTGACGCATTTTACGCCGTGGTCCCGGAGCTTTTCTTCGAGGACTCCGCCCCTTCGGGTGGCGCATACTATGGGCGAGTAGACGTCTGACTGCTTAAGCCTTACGGCTATGTTGACCGTTACGTTTTCGGCCCCTTCCGAGTGAAGGACGTCTGTCAGTATGAGTATGCCCTTTTTCATGATCGCGTTATATAACCTGTCTCAATCACAATAACTTTTTTGGCAAACCGGCTATTTATCTTTTAGCCGGTCTCCGCTGCGGATTCGTGATTCATAAAATCATCAGTAATTTTATGCCTGATATTCTATAATTGATACAGTCGGCCAAAGAATTTTAATTCCGTGTCGGCCGTGCAGGCCCGGATGGACCGCGTATATGTCCTGCTTGTTGCTCTTAGGTAATGATGATATTATTCCTCATTCGGGGAGACAATATGGCGTCGCGGGATAATAAGAAATCAAATATGGCGGAAGGCACCGGCAGAAGCCCGGAGAGGATTAGGGAGCATTATATAATAGAGAAAGAATTGGCCGACAGGTTGAGAAACTCCAGCAGACAGGAGAGGGTCCACTTGTACTCGGATTTGTATGACGAACTCTTTCGCCGCGTCCCCGACCACCCTCAATTAACCATAAAAGCCGACAGCACCAAGAATGAGAAGATTCTTCCGGGCTTAAGCCTCCTTGGAACTTTTCTAAACAGCGAATCGACGTACCTTGAAATAGGCCCCGGGGACTGCGCGCTGGCATTTGAAGTCGCCAAGATGGTAAAAAAGGTCTATGCGGTCGATGTATCCAGCGAAATTACAAAGGATCTAAGCTGCCCTGATAACTTCGAGCTCATCCTTTCGGATGGATGCAGCATAGCAGTCCCGCCCGGCAGCGTCGACCTGGCTTACAGCGATCAACTGATGGAGCATCTCCATCCCGAGGACGCCATGGAGCAGCTTGGCAATATTTATACGGCGCTCAAGCCAGGAGGCAGGTATATATGCGTCACACCGAACCGGGTTTCCGGACCGCACGATATCTCAAGGTACTTTGATGATGTTGCAACCGGATTTCACATGAAGGAATATACTGTTTTCGAATTGGCGGAGATATTTAAAAAAGCGGGGTTTTCCAAAGTCGAAAGATTCATCAGCTATAAAGGACGTACGTTCGTGCTGCCTTTATTTCCCGCAGACCTGACCGAAAAGGTCCTCACAGGACTGCCTCGAATGACGAGCAGGAAACTCTCGGGGTTGTCGATAGTCAGATTGCTTCTTGGCGGATCGAATATAAAACTGATCGCGAGCAAATAACTATCATAAGCGTTTTCGTTACCTCGTTGACGTGCGGAAGGCTCTTGAGTTGACGAAGTAAGCTATTTTAATCAACCGGTTTCCGAAATATACAGACTACACGGATTTCTTTTTATCGATTACCGCTTCAAGGGCGGTTAAATAATCGGCGGCCTTTTTCGATCTGGAAAATTGATCGATTACGAAGCAGCGCCCGTTTGTTCCGAGTTCTTCCCTCAGCTCCGGGTTCTTGTATAGCTTTGTGACCGCTTCGATGAATCCGTCTACGTTTTCAGGCTCAAACCCTATGCCGGCCCTGGCGCGGTTGATGACGAGATCTTCCGTCTCTCCGGGAGCTCCGACTATTAAAGGCTTTCCGCATGCCATAGGTTCGAACACCTTGGCAAATATGGTTTTTCTCAAGAGGGGCTCATTCGTCGATAAGACCAGCGATACGTCCGAGGAATTAATATAATCCGGTATCTTGTTCTTGGGCTGCTTTCCGGCGAATATCACGTTAGTGAGTCCTTTCTGCCTTGCAATTTTCGAGAGTCGCTCCTTGTCCGACCCGTCGCCTACGAAGAGAAATACTAGGCCAGGCAGTGTTTCTTTGAGCGTCTCTGCTGCTTTTATTGCGACCTCCGCACCATGGGTATACCCTATCGTTCCGACGTATGAAACTATAAATTTGCCTTTAAGCAGAGGATCGCCCAGCACATCACGGTTGGGCGGCCCTGGCTTGAAGAAGTCCGTGTCGACGGCGTTTTCTATGACCGTGATTTTATCGGCCGGGACGCCCCGCTCGTTTATCATCGTTTCCCTGAACGATTCGGTCAGCGCGACGACGAGGTCGCTTTTTTTATAGAGGAGAGTGGCCGTCCGGTCGAAGACCTTGTACGTGAGCGAGTTCTTTTCACCGGCTCCTACTGCTGAAATAACCTCGGGCCAGAGGTCCCTCACCTCGAACACGAACGGTATACGCCGGAGGCGGGAGTAGAGCAGAGCGGGCAGGCCCATGAAGAGGGGAGGGGACGTGCCTATGACGACGTCGTTCTTTTTTAGAAATGGGGCTGCTATCGACGATGTAACGAGGGAAGACATGTAGTTGAGTCCTCTTCTCGCCGAGCTCCGCAGATGGGTAGGGTATGTGAGAAGGCGTATGACGTTAACGCCCTCTATCGTTTCGGTGAAATAGGGCTTTCTGTTTTTGTCCTTATATCCGTCGTAGATCTTCCCGTCCGGGTAGTTGGGAAAGCAAGTCAGCACCGTGACTTCCTGGCCGAGGGCCGCCCAGTAGCGCGAAATTTCGAACACCCTCGCAGCAGCCGCGCCCATTTCGGGATAGAAGTACTGAGATATGTAGAGGATTTTCATTCTGCAATTAAATATGCGCGGTATTCCCGGTCAGTATTTCGCCTGTCCGTATGGTCCGTATTGCGGACGTCCCCTGACGCCGTATCCCGCTGTCCATTGCTGTCGCCCGGCTTCCGCCTCTACACGTTCGCGGTGCGCCGCGAGGTAATGGATTCGCGAGATGTTTAATATTACAGCCGAAAGCGTTACGAGTAACCATGTCATTTTATTGATGTCGAGCGATATGAACATTCCCGCGAGGAGATACGATATGAGCCCCAGCTCGAGCGCGTTGGCGTAGCACCAGAGGTAGCCTTCGTTCCCTTCAGTTGAGGCATACCTCTCCACCCTTCGCGTTTCCCTCCATGTCATGTAGAGAATTATTATGAAGGGAATAAAGCCTACAAGGCCCGTCCCTGTAAGGACTTCGATGTAAGTGTTGTGGGAAATTTGCCCTCTCGGGTTGTGAAGTATAAAGCCCCTGAATCCGACGCCGAAAATGGGATCTTCGGCGAATATTTTGGGGCCGAGCTCGAAATAGTAGTAAAAGCGCTGGTTGAGCGAGCCTTCTCCGCGAAGAGATTCGCGGCTTTCGAGGTGCCTCAGGGTTTCCATTCGGGCGATGAATTCGTTTCCGAACGTGTAGTAAAAAATCACTGAGCCAATGATGAGACAGGGTATTGCTATCGCCAGGATTTTCACCCTGTTCTTCCCGGTTATGAACTTGAACATGGCGAGGATAATCATGACGCCGAAAGCGAGGTAGCCGCCTCTCGAGTATGTGAGGGCGAGGCCGGCTATGAGCATGATCGAGCAGCCCAGGAGGAGCATCTTGACGAGCCCCTTCTTGGTCGTGTAAAAGAGCGCAATCGACAGCGGAATCAGTACGAGCAGCATTGCGGCGAACTCGTTCTGGTCACCCCAGAGTCCGCCATAGCGTTTCTCATCAAGAACGGATCCTATACCCAAAACCATCGGGCTCAGTATCGAGAGAACGCCTCCGATTATAAGGCCTATGGTAGCGAGGTGGAGGGTCCTCGTGTTTCTCATCATCATTATGAGGACGAAGTAAAGTATTATAGAAAGCCAGAGTGTTATGAGTGATGCCTTTTCAAGGCGGACGTCATTCGAAAGGAATATCGATAATAGGGCCGTTCCGCCGAAGATGAGCATCCATATGCCTTTTTTGTTGAAGAATGTTTCGCTTATGTATTTGAGCGACCCCGATGTGATGAGGAGCCCGAATAGAAGGGCGCCGAAGAGTTTCGTCGTCGAGGCGGTCATACTCCCCCTGTATACATAGAGGTTCTCGAGGGGGATCAGCATGAAGAAGATTGCTATGGCCATCCACGGATATTTTATGAATAGGATGATTGCCGGAATAGCCAAAAGAGCCAGGAGCGTTATGGGCATAGCGCCTTCCTGACTCATTTGTAAGCTTATTACCATGCCCAGTATGACGATTACGGATATGAGGGCTATGGGTATCAGTTTTGAGTGATTATGCATTCGGGATATGTGTTATATCAGGTTGTCTGTTAATCCCCCGGCCGTGCTCAGGGCGGCTGCTTTAAGGGCGCTTTCACGGCAGGCGACTGATTGGCTGAAAAATGCGAATGACGAGATTATAGTGAAGCCGGAACCAGCGTCCTCGTTTCTACCAATATACTGTAAATATACTGCAACAGGTGCCGATATTAAAGACTCGTTTTCGCCCCGTGAAAGCCTCTTCGAAGGGCTTACGGTGCGTATTGGTGGGCCGGATCAGCTTTTCCCGGCGAGGAAATCTTCATAAATCCCGATTTCGGCCAGAACCCTCGAGTTGAGCTCGAATTCATCCTCGACCCTCTGCCTGGCCTTTACTCCCATTGAGGCGGTACTGGCCGGGTCTTCCAGAAGCTGGATCAGAGAGGAGGCAAGGGCGTCCGAGTCTCCCGGCGGCACGAGGAGCCCCGTCGATCCGTGGACTATCATTTCGGGTATCCCGTCTACGTCGGACCCGACGACCGGCTTTTTCATTGCCATGGCTTCGATGACGGCATTGCCGAGAGGCTCGGCGAGAGAGGGCAGCACCGAGGCGTAGGAATCGTTCAGTAGCTCGGGTACGTCGTTCCTTACGCCGAGAAAGTGTACGTTAGCAGCTACGCCGAGGGATTCTGCGAGGTGTGTTAGGCCGTCTTGCAGTGGGCCGCCCCCGCAGAAGGCGAAATGTGTATCAGGGTGGCGGGCAATGATTTCGGGCATACCCCTTACGAGATATTCGAGCCCCTTTTCGGGCCGGGCCTGCGCTATCGTAAGGATTATTCTGTTATAGACCGGGATGCCGAGCTCCCGGTGAAGTGAGCCGGACACTTCCCGTGGGCTGTACCTGTCGAGGTTGATCCCGTTATGAAGGACCTTTACGTGTTTTTCGGGAATGTGAAGGTTTTGTACAAGGTCTTTTTTCACGGCTTCGGATACGGCGAAGAACTTCTGTGAGAGCGCCGCGCTGATTTTATTCTTTAGTATTGTGGCCGGTTTTACGGATTGTCCGCTCTGGCTTGTCGTCGAGTGAATCGTGATAAACGACGGCTTGCCCGTGAGAAACCCTGCAAGTGCCGCGTAATGGGAATGAGGAAGGAACTGGCCCTGTATAATTTCGACTTTATTATTCCTTATTATTCCGCCGAGACGATAGAGGAAGGAGCAGAACCCTCTGGCTGAAGTGGGATTGTCATGGACGAAATATTTGCAGTTGGCGGCCTCCAGGGCTTCGAGGACGACGGGATGGGGCTCGCATCCGAATACGAAGATGGAGGTATGCCCTCTTCCGCTCATGTTTCGGGCGAAGGAAGCTATGTAGTCCTCGAAGCTGCCGTGCTTGAAGGGGTGAATCGCAAGTACCTGAAGAACTGTCATTATGTCTTTCGCAGCTCCCGTGGCCGGATGTGTTTTTCGATTTGGGGCATAGGTTTGTCAGCTACGGCCAATGTAATTTTGAACCGTCTGTATAAGATTATATTTGAGCCTCTTGATGTTTCTGTACATTCCCGGACCTATCAGGGTCAGGGCCAAATTATAATACAGCCGTAAGTCTAGGGGCTGAGCTTTTATAGCGCCCGCAATTGCCTTTCTGCCTTCGCTCAGATCGCCGTCGTAGCAATAAGCCGTCCCCATCATAAGCAGATAATTGCTGAGCCCTTTTTTGTTCGAGGCGAATAATGCCGAATGTTTATCGAGTATACGTCCGACATTGACCGCCACTTTTTTATTGTTGGCGGTCGTGGTTTGCGGGTGATCCTTATGTATGAGGAGCGGGTCCCGAATATAATCGATCAGGAACTCGGTCGAAATTCGTATCCAGAGATCGAAGTCTTCGCCATATGAGAGATTCTCATCAAACAATCCGATCTTGGTGAAACATTCCCTTCTTATCAGGACGGAAGAGGTCGGTATGAAGTTCAGGACTGCGAGATCGTTCAGCACATCGCCCTTGTATCTGGGTATCGTGGTTTCAATGAGACTGCCTGTGGCTAAATCCACTGAGAGGGAACCCGTATACACCAGCCCCAGATTCGAAGGGCTGTTGTCCAGAATTCCGACCTGTTTCTCGAGTTTTTCAGGAAGCCATTCATCGTCGTCGTCGAGAAACGCTATGAATTCCCCCCGGGATCTTTCGATGCCGAAATTCCTCGAGCCGGAGACGCCCTTGTTCTTGGGATTCCTGAAATAGGCAACGCGGCTGTCGCCGATGCCCTCTATCTTTGCCCGTGTGTCGTCTGTGGAGCAGTCGTCTATTACCAGCAGCTCGAAATCGCCGAAGCTTTGATCGAGAACGCTTGAAACGGCCTTTACGAGGAGCTCCGAGCGGTTGTAAGTCGGTATTATTACGCTTACCCTGGGCATCAGCTGAGCGCTCCCGGACGTAGGACGTCGAGCATCTGTTCGCTTATCTTCCCGATTACAGCGTCCCTGTTGTTTTCACCGGCGATTCTGGCCCTGCCTTTAGATCCGATTTCGGCGCAGAGTGAAGGGTCGCGGAGCAGCCTGAGGCAGGCGTCCGCAAAATCGCGCGGATTATCCCTTATGAGGATTTCAGTTTCGCTTTCGAGATCTATACCCTCCGCTCCTATAGTCGTAGACACCACGGGTTTTCCGTAGGCGCACGCTTCTATTATCTTGACGCGTGTACCCCCGCCGACGAGTATGGGGGTGGCGACTATTCTCACCCTTTCGTACAGGAGGTCGAGATCGTCCACGAAGCCGGTTACCTCGATGCTATCGATGCCGGCCGGGTCGCGGCCGACCTGCTCCTTGGTCATTCCCGCAATTATGAGATGGGCTTCGGGCATTTGTTCTGTGATATATGGCCAGATCGAATCGATGAGCAGTCTTGCGGCATCGACGTTCTGGGTGAAGAATGCGCCGAGGAAGAGTATTGTGGGCTCTGTCGTCAGGGGGCGCGAATCGGGTATTCGGACCGCATTCGGAATCGCTACTACCCCCAACGCCTTGAATCTTCTCGAAAGATATTGACGGTCTCCCTCAGAGCAGACGAATGTTCTTACAGCCAGCCTCGTGGCTTTGCCCTCGCCCCAATAGAGCGCGGGGAAATGTAGGTAGAGGAGCTTTTTGAGCACCCCTCCGTTGTCGATGAAGCGTCGGAGAAGGATGTGCTCTATGTCGTCGAGGTCGAAGAATACTGGGGGGAGCGGCTTTCTCGTCAGAAGAACCGGGGACATGGCGGCCAGCCTGTGGGCGAAGACTGCGTCGGGCCGGGTGTCCAGGCGGCTTTCCAGGGCGCGCACCTGATCCCGTCCGCCCGCTTCGTAGTAGAGCCTCTGATTAAAAAAGCTGAATATGCCTTTTAGATAGGAGAGCCCGCTCGCAAGCCCGGTCTCGTCCCTGTATTCGTTTATCGGGCAGATGAATATTCTTATTTTCTTCCCCCAGTAATTCGAGAAAGCTTTCTCGAAGTCTCCTATTTCGTTCTGCGAAAATCGTATCTCGGTGTTTACGTAGCAAAGTATGTCAAGGTCCGAAATGCGGGTGATCGCCTCTATAAACATGGTCAAGCGTTTATAGACTCCGCTCGTTTGGCGTTCCGGATCATAAATAAACTGCCGTGTAAGCAGTAGCATGCGCATATGAATCGGACGGCCCCCGGTAAGCACCCTGATTAAACAATTATAATGCCGAAGCTATCCTTTGACGAATATTCTCTACGACGGCCCTCCTGTCGTAACGCGCGGCGGCCTTTTCCCTTGCCGCAAGACCTATGCGTTCTGAGAGAGCTGTGTCAATAAGTAGCTCGACGCAGGCCACGGCGAATTCCCGGGGATCGTCCCGGACAATGATTTCGGAGCCGGGCGTGAGGTCGATACCCTCCATGCCTACCGTTGTGGATACGACCGGCCGGCCGTAGGCCCCGGCTTCTATTATCTTAAAGCGCGTCCCTCCGCCGACAAGTATGGGCGTTACGACAACGCGGCACGAAGCGTAGAGGTCGTCGAGGCTCTCGACGAAGCCCGGGACCTCGATTCCGGGTGTGTCATGGACGCCACTGTCGAGCAAGTTCTTCGATATGCCGGCTATGACGAGCCTGGCCTCGGGCATGGCCTCGCGCACATGGGGCCAAATCCGCCTGGCCATGTAGTCGGCCGCTTCGAGGTTGGCGCCGTAGTCGGAGCCCAGGAAGAGGAGGACCGGTTCGGACGAAGGCGGCGTGTATTCCGGCATGGAGACCGAGTTGGGAATGACGGCGACGTTACGCGCGCCGAATTCGCTTTCGAGAAGGAGTTTGTCTTTTTCGGAGCAGATGTAGGTTTCGGACGAGAGCCCGACGGCCTTCTTTTCGCCGGACACAAGCGCCGGAAGTAGGAGCTTAAGAAGCTTGCTCCGGGTTTTTGTCTGCTGGGCGATGTAGCGGGAGAGGACTATGTGCTCGATGTCGTCGAAGTCGAAAAAAACCGGCGGGAGACTTCCCCCGGAAAGGAGAACTGGGCACATGGCGGAGAGCCTGTGAGCGAAAACGGCGGAGGGCTTTCTTTCGAGGCACTCGTCCAGGAAACGAACCTGTTTGCCGCCGCTCACTTCGTAATAGCCCTGCTGCTCGAATATGCTGAATATGCCCTTGCCGAAAGACGCCGCCTTGCCGAGGGGCGTTTGGTTGCCGTATTCCCTCATCGGGCAGAGGAAAAGGGTGACGTCGGCCTGCCAGTAATCCCCGAGACATGCTTCGAGCTCTTTGGTCTGGGAGGGTGAATAATCCGTTCCGGGCGGCGTGTAAAAGAGGACGTCAAGAGAGGCGATCTCCTTGAGCGCTTCGATGAACGTGCCCATGCGCTTATAGACCCCGTGAACTTTTGTCCGGGGGTCGTCTATGAAGTATCTCGAAATGAAAAGGATGTGCATGTTTCCGCGCGGTAAAAGCCTGAATCGTTTCCGAAGTCTTCCTCGTCTGGTGATTTAAAGACCGCTCGTTTGGCACGGGCCATAGCCGAACTGTGAAAATTGTTGAGACCCGCCTACAAATATTGATTATATATATCGGTTACGTCCTTTACCATTCTATCGGAAGAAAATTCCCTGTATACGAGGGAGCTCCCTTCAGCAGCTATTTTCTTTGCCCTCTCTTCATTCGACAACAGACCCTTTATTGCTTCGACAAGGGCCGCCTCGTCGGCCGGGGGCACGAGCACCGCGTTTACGCCGTTAGTTAAATTTTTCCTGATGCCTTCGACTTCGGTCGCAATAACGGGTTTGCCGGCGGCCATGGCCTCCATAATGGATATCGCAACCCCTCCTTCGAAAATCGAAGGATTGACGTAGACGTCGCAGCCGGCGAGGAGCTCCGGAATGTCCGCTCTCTCCCCCAGGAATACCACCCTGTCGCTTATGTTAAGCGCACGTGCTTCGTTCTCGAGGCTCTTTCTGTCGGGTCCGTCGCCGGCAAAAACAAAAGCCGCGTCCGGAATATTCGCCGCGGCCTTGAGCAGATATTTATGCCCCTTTTGTTTCGCCAGACGGGCGACTGTGAGCGCGACCTTCAGGTTTTTCTTTTTAAAGGGAGAGTAGACGTCATGTGGCTCGCGAACTGACTCCGCACTGAAACGATCGAAGTCTATTCCATTTTGAACGACTTGTATTTTAAAAGCGGGTATCGCCTGCCGGAGCTCGTTCGCCAAATCCGCGGACACCGCGATGTAGCGGTTCACGAGTAGCGATATGAGAAATTGGTAGACACAGAGTCTCCGCAACTCTATTTTTTCGTACAGGTGCTGAGTTCCGATGATAGCATGAGTCCGGGCGGTGAATGCCGCGATGATCCCGCCGGAGCACGACAGCGGCCAGTTGATGTTGGCGTGAAAAATTCGAGGCTTGAGGAGCTTAAGCTTGGATGAAAATTCCCTTATGCCCTTGATGTCTCTGTAGCCCGCGATACGGGATGTCTGAAATGTGTCTATTCCCAGCTGCTCGACCGAGCTTATGAAAGCGGCAATGCCAGGGCTCGGATGGTAGGCCAGAACCGGATGCCACATATCCCTGTCGAGCCCTCTTAGAAGCGTGTATAGGACCTGCTCTGCTCCGCCGAAACCGTCGCTGTCTATGTAATAGACTACTTTACAGGGCATGCGGGTCGTACCTGTATGATTTTATTTTGGGAATGAGCGGT